>NZ_JAMZBC010000045.1 GCF_024158715.1 Halomonas sp. 707D7
GCCTGAAAAACCACCGCTGGAAGAGGAGGAGCTACTGCTGCCGCTCGAAAAGCCGGAGCTGGAGGCAGAGGAGGGCTGCGCTGCCATCATGGCCGACGCGACGCCCGCGGTGATGCCGCTCATGCTCGATGAAAGTCGTTCCGAGGTGAAACCGTCCCCGCTATACCAGCGAGGACGGTAATCCGACTCGACGTCGCTGATCGCGTGTCGTGTCAGATCATTCTCGAAGCGCTCCGTCCAGGGCTTCTCGACACCGAGTGCCATGGCGTAAGGCAATATCGCCTCATAGCGCGACACCGTCATATCGGGCTCGTCCCGGAAGTTGAGTCGCTCCTTCTCTGCGGTCTCCAGATACATCTTGAAGCCCTCGATCTCGTCCATCACCTTGCGTCCTTGCATGGTATGCGCCCCCATGTAAGTCCCGAAGGTGCCAGCGATCGCCAAACTCGACAACAGGGCAATGAAAATCAAATCCACACCGAACGAATGATATATACCGATCAAGAATTTCAAGTAGCCGAATGTCATCACTGCCACGAAGATGCCCACCAGCACGCTCACTACCAGCGGCTTGCGCAGCGCCCGCTTCATGACCAGCAACAGCAGCAAGAGCGGCATGCAGGAGAACAGCATGAAGACGAGTACACCGACCTCCAGCACGTCGAAATAGAGCATCTGGAGTATCGACACAACAAACAGCGCCACGCCGAAAAGGGTATAGCCCTGGTTGCTGTTGAAGAACACCGAGCGATTCTCTTTTTGCAGCGCTGATGTAAAGCGAGACTTCGTGCGTTGGATGGCTCTCCCATGCTTGGCGTCGGTGGTGACCGGACTGTTTTCGCGCAGAAAATCGAAAATGACTTTCTCGCCCGGGGGAAGCGAGTCGGGCACCTTGCCTGTCGTTTCCAACGTCATCGCCTTCTTGCCTTCCTTGCCGAGGGCCACCACTCCCTTGACGGCCAACGACACCACGGCTGCGGAAAAAGCGGTCCAGCCGTGCTTTTCCCACTGCCCCTTGTAATAGACGAAGTGGGTCAGTGCAGGAGAAAACCCTTCCGGTGCATAGAAACGAGGAATGATGGTGCCCTTGGCCGGGCCTCGGCCGACGCGATACCACGCATAGAAGAAATAGAGGAAGACCACCAGGGGCAGAGCGACCGCCCCGACCACCTCTCGGTAGTCCGACAACCAGTAGCGCATTTCATGGACGAAATCAGGAGAAAGCAAAGCGCCTTTTTCAAAGGCTACCGCAATCGTCATCCCCTCCCGAACCGCCAGCGGCTGCGTCATATCAAAGCGAGCGACGTTATCCCTGAGCTGCTCCATTCGGGCTGCTTCCTCGGTCGCCCCTTGACGTCCGGTAAAGACGTCGAGCTCACGGATCTCGGCCCCGGCAGGCAGCGTGACGAGTGCCGATGCCTCGAGAATCGGAAACGCCCAGAAGTTTCCGGTCGCATTCCAGTAGAGCTCATCGTGCTCCTGGAACATGCGAGCCGCCCGGTCGATTCGATAGCGTATCTCGTAGGTGTGCGTGCCCTGCGCCAGGGTGGCATCGGCGCGCCCGATCTGGATACGCTTGCCGTTCATCAACGCATTGACCGTATAGCGCTCGGGCTCTCCATTGCGCTTCACCGAGAGCACGTCGAGCGTCTGTCTCACTCGGCGTCGGCCCTCGCCAGCCAGGACAGTAGGAATGTCGCGGAAGATACCACGCTGGATCTGCTCGCCCTCGGCATTGACACGGATTGTCTCGGTAATCTCCACCGAGGAATCGGGCTTTACCTCGATGTCCGTCTCGAATCGTTCGATGACCTCTTCCGCCGCTACCGGCAGTGCCGCCATACCGGACAGCACGAGGGTAACGATAGCCAGACATGAGGTAATCGCCACCTTGCGCATGGACACGTTATTGATCATCAATTATCCCCTTGCTCTAGTTTCCTGCCGCGCCACTATTGGGCGAAAGTCACTTGCGGCACGCTACGACCTTCGTTATTGAGCTCGAAGTAGTTCGCTTTTTCGAATCGAAAGCTTCGGGCAACGATATTGGAAGGGAAAGACTCTACCGCCACATTCAGATTGCGCACCGTGCCGTTGTAATAGCGGCGTGCGTACTGGATATCGTTTTCCACCGTCTGCAACGCACGCTGGAACTCCAGAAACGTGGTATCTGCCTTGAGGTCCGGGTAGGCTTCCACCACCATCAAAAGCCGCCCCAGCGCTGCAGAGAGCTGGTTCTCTGCCTCACCACGCTGTACCAGGCCCCCCTCGTCTTGCGCCTCCAGTACGGCCTGTCGGGCGACCGCCACCGCATGCAGCGTTTCGCGCTCGTGTCGCATGTAGGCCTTGACGGTTTCAAGCAATCTGGGGATCAGATCGGCCCGGCGCTTCAATTGCACATCGATTCCCGACCAGCCCTCCTGGCTCAGTTGCCGATACCTGATCAGGCCGTTGTATAGATGAATGAAATAAGCGATAAACGCCACGAAAAGTGCCAGCCCTGCCCACTCCATGCCCACTCCTTTACTCTAACGCCGCTGACTACAGGCGAAGATTTATTAGCCACTTAGCGATGACGTATTATGCGGAGTTTTATGTCGATTTGTAGCGGTCAAAGGATACTGAACTATATTTAAATGTTTTCCTCCACCGAAGCGGGCGCAATAACATCGTTGAATGCATGAAGCCGCTACCGGTTGGAGTCGCCCACTGGATGTCCGGAAGAAGAGGGCAATAAGGGCGTATCCGTCCCTGCGCCAGGCGTTACTTTAATATGTAAGCAAGTGACTCCTTCGCCTTGACCACCTTGCACGGGAGGCGCGTGCAAGGTGCTTACCCTCCCGGCAACGTCAGCTCCAACCGATACCCTTCGTTGCGCACCGTGCGGATGAGCTGCGGGCAGCGGGCGTCGTCGCCCAGGCACTGGCGCAGCCGGCTGATGCAGACGTCCACCGCGCGGTCGTTGGCCAGGCAGTCGCGTCCGAAGGCGCGGCGGCTGAGCGCGTTGCGGCTGACGATGCGGTTGGGTTCCTCGCTCAGGGCGTCGAGCACCTGGAAGTCGGAGCGCCTGAGGTCGTGGATCTGGCCGTCCGGGGCGTGCAGCCGGCGCAGGTTCACCTCCAGGCACCAGCCGCCGAAATGTCGCCTGGTGGCCGAGCGCACGGGGGGGCCGGGCGCAGTCGGCGATGAATCGCGCGAATGCGCGCCAGCAGCTCGCGCGGGTCGAACGGCTTGCTGAGATAGTCATCGGCCCCGAGTTCGAGCCCGATGATGCGCTCCTCGGCATCACCATGAGTGCCGGTCATGATGATCGGCCAGTCACCCTTGCGGCGCAGGGCCCGGCAGACGGCGAGTCCTCCTTCGCCGGGTAGCATCTGATCGAGTATCACCAGGTTCGTATCCTTCAGGCTCGCCCACATCTCGTGCTCGTGCGCCGCCGCACGGGTGCGGTATCCCCTGCGCGCCAGGTAGGCGCACAGCCGCTCGCGCGCCTGCGTATCGCTGTCGACCACCAGAATCAGGTCGCGCTGCATAGGCGCCGGCGGCGGGCCCTCCGGTCTGGCCATACTTTCCATACAGTTCATTACATATGACTCGTAAAGCGAAAGGTTCTTAAGCGAAATTGCTAATATAATCGCGATCGTCAAAATCGTAAATGCCAATCATTATTATTCTTATGCTGTAAAGGATCGTTCATGACGCATCGCGCTTCACCCATCTCCACGGCTCGTGTCGCAGGGTCCCGCACGCCCCTTTCAGTGGCGATCGCCGTCGCCTGTGGCAGCGCCTTGATGAGCACCGGCACGCTGGCCCAGACGTCCGACGCCACGCCCGAACACGTTCGGATGGAAACCCTCCAGGTCGAGGCAAGCCCGCTGGGTGATTCAAGCACCCGCTATACCGTCGATGACACCCGCGCCTCCACCGGGCTCGATCTGTCCCCCCGCGAGACGCCGCAATCGGTCACCAGCGTCACGCGTCAACAGCTCGACGATCATCAGGCCACCACCTTGGAGGATGCGCTGGCGCTGACGCCGGGCATCGCCGCCAGCAAGCTTGAAGTGGGTGTGCGTACGTCTTACCGGGCACGCGGCTACGACATCAGCAACTGGAAGGTGGATGGCCTGCAGTTCCAGGGGGCCACCGGGTTCAGCGGGGGTGGGGGCGCCGTCAACATGGACCTTTACGAGCGTGCCGACATCGTGCGCGGCGCCAACGGCCTGCTGGGTGGCACCGGAGACCCGTCCGCCACGGTCGACCTGATTCGCAAGCGCCCGGGCCGGGAGTTCGGCGGCAGCGCCTACGCCTCCTACGGACGCTGGGACGACGCTCGGGGCAGCGTCGACGTCAACCTGCCGCTGACCGAGGACGGCAGCGTGCGCTCGCGTTTCGTAGTGAGCCAGGGCGAGGGCGACGCCTTTCGCGATCACGAGTCGACTCGAAGCCGGGGCTTTCTGGCCAATCTCGAGGCGGACGTGAGCGAGGCGACCACCCTGGGCGTGGGCTACCAGCATGAATACAACAAGACCAGCGGCGCGGGATGGGGCGCCAACGTGCCGATCTGGTTCGCCAGTGGGCGCAAGACCGACCTGTCGCGCAGCACCAACCTGGCGCCGGAGTGGAGCTTCGCCGATCAGCAGACCGATACCGTCTTCGCCTCGCTGACCCACCGCTTCAACGACGACTGGTCGCTGAACGTCCAGGCCGCCCAGAGCGATACCGATGCGTTCAACAACCTGGCGCTGGGCAAGGTCAACCGCGGCCCGGGCGGCACCTACATCGGCTACTGGGAAGAGGATGGCGGCGGCGCCGTGCTCAACGCCATGCGCGACGACAACGAGACGCGCCAGCGCTCCGCACAGATCGACCTGAACGGCGCTTTCGAGCTGGCCGGGCGACGCCACGACCTGGCGCTGGGCTACAGCGACAGTCGCACCCGCTCGCGCAACTTCGAGCAGGACTGCACCATGTCCAGCGCCACGCGGTCCGTGTTTTCCGAAGGCTGCATGTACCGCGCCACCAACGGCCTGCCGATCAGCGACTGGCGTCGCGGCGTCGATGCCGACATCCGCCTCGACGGCGCGCGCACCGGTCGCTTCAGCACCACCGATACCGAGCTGCGCGGGCTCTACGCCGCCACGCGGCTGAGCCTGACCGAGCCGCTTTCGCTGATCCTGGGCGGTCGCACCAGTTACTACAAGACCGACAACGAGACGGCCGCCGGCGACACCACCCGCCAGCGCGAAACCGGCGTGTTCACACCCTACGCCGGCCTGGTCCTCGATCTGACGGACAACCACTCGCTATATGCCAGCTATACCAACGTCTTCACCCCGCAGACCCGCCAGACGGTGAGCGGCGACACGGTCACCCCGATCGAGGGGGACAGCTACGAGGCCGGCATGAAGGGCGAGTGGTTCGATGGTCGCCTGAACGCCTCGGCCGCCTACTTCCGCACCCGCCAGGAGAACAGCGCCGTGCTCGATGGCGCCAACCTGACGCCGGACGGCGACCAGGCCTACCGCGCGGGCACCGGCAACGAGACCGACGGGGTGGATCTGGAGATCGCCGGCGCCCTCACGCCGAACTGGAACGTCTACGGCGGCTATACCTACCTGCACTTCCGACGCATCGATTCCGATGGACGCAGCGATCCCAAGCACCTGTTCAAGCTCTCCACCACCTACGCACCGACCGGGGCGCTGAACCGCTGGACCTTCGGTGCCGGCGTGTATGCGCAGAGCGACATCGACGCCATCTCGAGCCCCGCCGGGCAGCCCACCGACGGCGTCAGCACCGGCGCGACGGCCGCCAACTGGCATGGCTACGCCACGGTCAATGCCATGGCGCGCTACGACATCACCGATGTCACCAACGTGACGCTCAACGTCGACAACCTGTTCGACAAGCACTACTACGAGCGCTACGGCTTCTACGCCCACTCGATCTACGGCGCCCCGCGCAGCGCGATGGTGACGCTGCGCACCGAGTTCTGAACGTTCGACGCGCAAAAAAGAGCGCCATGCCGGTCGTGACCGGCATGGCGCCTGGGCGTGTCCTTGAGTATCGAGGCCGCCGCCACTCCCGCTCGCCCGATCAGGCGGCGAGCGTGCCCTGATCGACCAGCGGCCATCGTTTCAGGCTAAAACGCTTCCCACTCGGGCTCTTCGGCCGCGGCGCGAGCGGCGGGCCTGGGCAGGGGCATCGAGCGCTCCCGCGCAGGACGCCGCTCGATGGTCTGGTTGAGCTTGAAGGTACCGACCAGCTCCGCCAGGCGGCTCGCCTCGTCCTCGAGGGCGGCGGAAGCGGTGCTGGTTTCCTCCACCAGCGACACGTTCTCCTGGGTGGCGCTGTCCATCTGGGCCACCGCCGTGCTCACCTGGCTGATGCCGGCGTCCTGCTCCTTCGCCGCCATGGCCAGCGACTGCATCATGTCGTTGACCTTCATGATCGCGGCGTTGATCTCTTCCATGTCGTGACGGCTATGGGCGGACTGCTCGGCGCCCTGGGCGATGCGCTGGGCGATGTCCTCGATCATGGCGCGGATCTCCTTGGACGACGACGAGGTCTTGGTGGCCAGCGAACGGACTTCACTTGCCACCACGGCGAAGCCACGGCCATGCTCGCCGGCCCGCGCCGCCTCGACGGAGGCGTTGAGGGCCAGGATGTTGGTCTGGAAGGCGATGGAGTCGATGACCTGAACGATATCGTGAACCCGGTGAGAGGTCGCCTCGAGCTCGCGCATGAGCTGCGTGGTGCGCTCCGAGGTCTGCTGGCCGCGCGCCACCTTGCCGGCGGCGTCCTGGGTCAGGCGCTCCGCCTCCGAGGCGGTTTCGGCGTTCTGGCGCACCAGCGACGAGATCTCGTCCATGCTGGCGGCGGTCTGCTGCAGCGCCGCCGCCTGCTGCTCGGTGCGCGAGGCCAGATCCTGGCTGCCGCCGGCGATCTGCTTGGAGCTGCTGGCCACGGCCTCGCCGCTCTGGCTCAGGGTGCCGATGACGCCTTCCAGGCGCGACTGCATGTCCGCCAGGGCGTTATAGAACCGGCCGACCTCGTTGCGCCCGCCGGGCTCGAGTCGATGGGTAAGATCGCCCTGGGCGATGCCTTCGCACACGTTGGCGGCGCGCTGGAGCGGCGAGACGATCAGGCGGTTGACGAGCAGTTGCATGGCAATGAACAGCGCCACGCCCACCGCCAGCAGCGTACCGACGACCAGCATGGAGACCTTGCTGTCCTGGCGCTCGTCTTCGATGAGCGTTTCGCCGTACTGGAGTGCATGCACGCTGAAGCGATCCACCGCGTCGCTGAAGGCCGGAAAGCTTTCGTTGATGCCATCGCGCAGCCGGTCGAGCTCGGCGTAGTCGCCAGCGGCCATGGCCTGGCGCAGCGGCGACGTCATGACGTTGCCGAAGGCCGTGGTGATGGCGCGCAGCAGATCACGGTGCTCGCCGGCGGGCGCGTCATCGGCCAGCCCCAGGTACTCGACGAGCGTGTCACTCTCGACCAGATTGTCGCGTGCCTGGTCGAGGGCGTTGGCGGCACGGTCGGCGTTACCGCTCATGTTGTGCAGTACCATGCGGGCCAGGCGCAGGCGCACTTCCATGAGATGCGACTTCAAGCGGTTGGCGTCGTTGGCCTGAACGGCACTGATCTGGTTGATTTCCGACAGCTTGTCGATGGATTCGAGCTCGCTGCGAATGGCCAGCGTGCCAGTGATGATGATCATGCTCAGCAGCAGTATCAGCGCTGTCGAGATGAGCGTCTTGACGGAAAGGTTTTTCATCCGGGGTCTCGTGAGAACTACCTGTGCCTGAAGTGGCAAGTCAGGCATTTAACTATAATTATTATCATTTATTATGATTTACGGAATTACCTGATGTTTTCAATGGCAGTTAGAGGCTTCCACCTGGCGTCAAATCGGTTAGATTTTAAAGTTTTGTTTAACATCTGTGCAGTTTTCGTATGCCATCAATCGCTCTGGAGCAATGAATTCATTGCTCGACCATCCTTGGCCGACCTGAAAACGGCAGCGCCCCGCGAGCGGATCGCGGGGCACCGAATGAGGGAACCTGGCGGAGTTACTGGCCGCCGTTGAACTCGTCGATGCCGTAGCTGCGCTCCATCTCGCGCTGGTCGGCGTCGAAGCCACTGACCTCGACCGAACCATCCTCGTCGAGGTCGATATCCTCGAAGCGGTCGAAGCCGTCCTGGCTTGCGCGGTCCAGAAGGCTCGCGAGCTGCTCGGCGTCGAGTCCCCAAGGCGCGACCTGAGTGGCGTGAGCCGACTGGCGAAGCACTTCGCCGCTCTCGCCGTTCAGCGTCATCTCGATCTGCTGGCCCTCGGCGTCCCACCCTTCGACCTCGAACTCCAGCGTGCCGCGCTCTTCATCGACCTGAAGCTCACGGAACGAGGCCACGCCTGCGCTCGCGGACTGCTCGATCAGGTTGGCGAAGGCCGCCTGGTCGAGCGCTTCCTGGTAGTCGTTGCGGTCGGCCATGGCACCCTGGCTGAGACCCAGTGCGGCGGCGGCGGTGATAGCAAATGCGATCGATGTCTTTTTCATGGTGATCATCCTTTTCAATGAGTGACTCCGCAGGTGGAGCGCGGCGTTGCCGGCGACTCCCTCCATCGAGGATCACTCTATCCGGCGCTACCTTTCGCCAGCGTGATGGCGGCGTTCATGTTGCGTTCACCTTGGGCGTGGCGCTTGCTTGTGCGACGCCGACGGCAAGCTTCGCCTATCCTGGCTTCAAGGCCTATCCTGAATTCAAGAACGCGCGTCACCGGTCGATATGGCGCGATGAGCCCCTCCCTTTGCCAGGTTAGTCACTGCTCTATGGCCGAACCCACCTCGACGACCTCCGGTGACGTCCTTCAATACGCCATGACGGCTCGCGGAGCATCGCGCATCTTCATTGCGGTCATCTGCGCCTTGTTTCTGGTGGCGGGAGGCACGCTGGTTCACTTGAGCCTGACGATGGACGCGCACCAGGTACGCCAGAGCGAGGCTTACGCGGCCCAGGCACTTCAGAGCCGGGAGGACAAGACCGGCACGGCGCTGACGGACTACGCGTTCTGGCTCGAAGCCTATCGCGCCACGCTCGGCGTCATCGATCACGACTGGGCCTTCGAGCGCGACAACCTCGGCCCCTCCCTGTACGCGACCTATGGCCTGGAGGGCGTCTTCGTCCTGGGTCCCAACGGCGCGACCCGCTACACCCTGATCGAGGGCGCCCTGGACGACGTGAGGGCGAGCGACTGGCTGCAGGGCGATATTCCCACCCTGCTCGCCCGCGCCCGCGAGGCCTCCGTGAAGGATGACATCGCTTCCGGCTACTTTTCCGTCGACGGCGCCGCCGCCATCACCTACGCCGCCGTCATCCGCGAGCAGAGCACGGACCAGCAGTTCGACCAGCTCTCCTATCTGCTGTTCGTCGACGTGTTGACCCCGGCCGAGCTTGCACGCATCGCCACGGACTTCAACCTGCCGGGATTGACCGCCCGGCCCGGGGTCGCGCTCGACGTCGCCTCGCCGGCGCTGACGCTCAGCAAGAGCATTGGCGACGGCATCACCTTGCAGTGGCAAAGCGAAGCGCTGGGGCGCGCGATCTTGATCAAGTTCCTGCCGGTGCTGGCAGTGCTGGGGGCGCTGGTCGCCGTCCTGGTCCTGATCCTGCGTCGTCGCGTCCAGCGTGCCGGCGAGACCACCGAGCGGGCGCAGCAGGCGCTGCGCATCAGCGAGCAGCGGTTCAAGAACATCTCGGAGGCCACCTCGGACTGGATCTGGGAAACCGATGCGCGACAAACGCTGACCTTTCTCTCGGAGCGATTCACCACCCTGACGGGCCTTTCGCGCAGCGACTGGATCGGACGTCCCTTGAGCGAGCTTCTCGATCACGACGCCGCCAGGCTCACGGCCACGGCAAGCGATGACGACGTCCCGGGACGCAAGCCGGTCGACTGCCGCATGCGCGACCACCACGGGCATCTGCGCCATTGCCAGCTCTTCGCCTGCGAAGTGCGCGAGGGAGGCCGCCTGCAAGGCTACCAGGGCACCGTGTGCGACATCACCCCGGAGATCGAGGCCCGGGCGCACATCGAGCACATCAGCCATCACGACGCCCTGACCGGGCTTGCGAACCGCCACCACCTCCACCATTACCTCGGCCATCGCCTGGACGAGTACGTCAGCGCCGAACAGCCGCTCTTTCTGCTCGCCCTCGATCTCGACCGTTTCAAGCCGATCAACGATACCTTCGGCCATCTGGCCGGCGACATCGTCCTCAAGGAGGTGGCCAACGCCATCAGCCGCTGTACCCGCGAGAGCGACTTCATCGCCCGACCGGGCGGCGACGAGTTCGTCATCGTGACCACCGGCTGTCGCAGCGTGAAGAGCGCCGAGCGCTTCTGCCAACGTCTGATCGAGCAGATCAACCGCCCGATTCGCGTCGGTGACATCGACGTCAACGTCGGTACCAGCATCGGCATCGCCGCCGCTCCCGAGCATGGCCGGGTCGCCGAGGAGCTGCTGCGCTACGCGGATATCGCGCTGCATGAAGCCAAGGCCGGCGGACGCAACCGGTTCAGCCTCTACGAACCGACCATGAACGAGCGCATCATGACCCGGCGCCAGCTCGAGATGGACCTGCGCCAGGCGCTACACCTGGACGAGTTTCGCGTCTTCTTCCAGCCCCGCTTCGATGCCCGGTCCAGGAAAGTGCTGGGTGCCGAGGCGCTGGTGCGCTGGGCGCATCCGAGCCGCGGCCTGCTGAGCCCGGCCAGCTTCATCGTGCTGGCCGAGGAGACCGGCCTCATCTTCGAGCTCAGCGACTGGGTGCTGCGCGCGGCGTGCCGCCACGCCCTTGCCTGGGGCGACGCGCTGATCGTCTCGGTGAACCTGTCCGCCGTGGAGTTCCAGCGCGCCGACCTGGTCGAGCGTGTCCAGAACGCCCTTGAGGAGACCGGGCTAGCGGCGCACCGGCTGGAACTCGAGATCACCGAGAACGTCATGCTCGAGGATGCGGTCTCGGCGCTGAGAATGATGCACCGGCTCAAGGCCCTGGGCGTGCGCCTGTCGATGGACGATTTCGGCACCGGCTACTCGTCGCTTGGCTACCTGCGCCGCTACCCTTTCGACGGGCTCAAGATCGATCGCAGTTTCATCCTGGGGATGGAGCAGTCGCAAAGCAGCCAGGCCATCGTGGATGCCATCATCAGCATGGGCCACGCGCTCTCCCTGACGGTCACGGCGGAAGGGATCGAGACCGCCGAACAGCTCGACCGGCTGATCGAGCTGACCTGCGACCAGGCGCAGGGGTTCTATCTGGCGCGCCCGATGTCGCCGGCGCACTTCACCCGGCTGCTCGAGGGCACAACGCCTGACTGATGCGGCCCGGCAAGGCCGCGCGCATTGCGCCGAACGGCGCCTTCGGTGGTGAAAAAAGGTAAGCTGTGGTGATCGATGCTCGAGAAGCCCGCCGTGCGGCTCGAGACCCTCACCCAGGCGCACAAGGAACGTGGCACCCATGGCTCGCAATCGCACCCTGTTCAGCGCCCTTTTGCTACTGCTGCCCCGGCTGGCCGCCTTTGCCTGGCGAGTGATCAATCACTTTCTGCACAACCGCGGCATCCTGCTGGCGGGCGGGGTGGGCTACAACATCCTGCTCTCCGTGGTACCACTGTTCGCCCTGCTGGCGGTGATGCTGACCCGCGTGGTCGACGAGCAGCACCTGCTCGAGGTGCTGGCGGTCCAGGCGCGCCACCTCGCCCCGGCGCATGCCGAGGTGGTGATGGACGCAGTGCGGGGACTCCTCGACTCCCGCGACGTGATCGGCATTCTCAGCTTTCCGATTCTGCTGTTGCTGAGCTCCTTCGCCTTTCGCATGCTCGAGGACGCGCTGGCGCTGATCTTCCACACTTCCGAGACGCCGAAGCGGCGGCTGTGGATCTCGATGCTGCTGCCCTACGCCTTCATGCTGGTACTGGGCGCCGGGCTCACCGCCCTCACGCTCGTGGTCACCCTGGCAAGCTCGCTCAACGCCCTGGCGCTGGCGCTCTTCGCCCAGGAGCTGCCGCTGGCGGGCCTTTCAGGCTCGGTGCTCAACCTGGCGAGCTTTCTCGGCGTGTTCCTGCTGTTCAGCGCCATCTACAAGGTGCTGCCGGTGGTCCGGATCGCCCTGCACCGGGCCATCGTCGGCGGCTTCGTCGCCGCGCTCCTGTGGGAAGCCGTGCGCCTGCTGCTGGTCTACTACTTCACCCATCTTTCCTTCGTCAACGCCATCTACGGCTCCCTCGCCGCGCTGATCATCGTGCTGCTCAGCCTCGAGATCGGCGCCATCATATTGCTGCTCGGCGCCCAGGTGATCGCCGAGCTCGAGCGCAACTCGCGGCTGGGGCTCGTCTGGTACGTGGACCCGGATCGGGCGCCGATCAGTCGGGTGGAGTAAAAAGTGAAAAAGGCGCAGACGAAAAAGCCCGCGACAAGGTCGCGGGCTTTTTGATGTTCTGGCGCGCCCGGCAGGATTTGAACCTGCGACCCTCGGCTTCGGAGGCCGATACTCTATCCAACTGAGCTACGGGCGCATAGGGTGCGTATCCTACCTGTGCGGGCGGTCGCTGTCCAGCCGCGTGCGCGCCGCAACGCGAGCGATTGACCGGCTTCCCCGGGCTGGGGCATGCTCGACGGGCACTGTCGCATTTCTGTTTTCGGAACCTCATAAAAATGAAAATCTTTACGCTGAGCACGCTGACCCTGGCGGTTTCACTGGCGGCGAGCACCGCCAACGCCAACGATTTCGACGACATGGACCCGATCACGCTACGCCTGGCCCACGTGGTCAACGAGCAGGACGGTTTCCACATGGCCGCCACCAAGTTCGAGGAGCTGGTGGAGGAGCGCACGGGCGGCAAGGTCGCGATCGAGATCTACCCCAACGCGAGCCTGGGTGACGAGCGCACGCTGCTCGAGGGCATGCAGATCGGCACCGTCGACATGGGCGTGATCACCAACGGCCCGGTGGCCAACTTCGTCGAGGAGATGGCGGTGTTCGAGCTGCCGTTTCTCTTCCCCTCCCCCGAGGCCGCCTACCGCGTGCTCGACGGCGAGATCGGTCAGGAGCTTCTGGACAAGCTCGCTGACGTGAACCTGAAGGGCCTCGCCTACGCCGAGCGCGGCTTTCGCAACCTGACCAACAGCGAACGCGCGGTGAACACGCCCGAGGACATGCAGGGCTTGCGCATTCGCGTGATGGAGAACCCGGTCTACACCGATACCTTCCGGGCGCTGGGCGCCAACGCGGTGCCGATGGCCTGGACCGAGGCGCTGACCGCCATGCAGCAGGGCACCATCGACGGTCAGGAGAACCCGGTGAACGTGGTCTACTCCTTCAACCTGGAGGAGACGCAGAACTACATGACGCTGTCGCGCCACACCTACGCGCCGGCGCTCTTCGTGATGGGCCTGCCCGCCTGGAGCCAGCTGCCGGAAGCGGCGCAAACGGTACTGGAAGAGGCCGCCCAGGAAGCCGCCGAATACGAGCGAGCGCTCAACGCCGACATGGAAGCCGAGCAGCTCGCCTCCTTGGAGGAGTCGGGCATGCAGATCAACGCATCGCCGGACCTCGAGGCCTTCCAGGCCGCCGTCGAGCCGATCTACGAGCAGTACGGCGAGCGCTTCGGCGACTACCTGCCGCGCATTCGCGAGGCGATCGGTCAGTAACGCGCTCTACCTCACGCAAAAGGCCACCCGGAGGTGGCCTTTTTCATGGCAGGACGAAGCGGCCTAGGCCAGCACCTTGCCCGGGTTCAAGAGCCCCTTGGGGTCCAGCGCCAGCTTCATGCGCTTCATCAGCGCGATCTCTTCCGGGCTGCGCGACAGGCTCAGGTAGTCGCGCTTCTCGAGGCCCACGCCGTGCTCGGCGGAGATCGAGCCGCGATATTGCGACAGCGTGCCGTACACCTGCTCCTCGACCTCGTGGCGGCTGTGCGGGCTCGGGTCGCGCACGGTGATCATGATGTGCAGGTTGCCGTCGCCCAGGTGGCCGAACACCACCATCTGGCCGGTCTCCGGCCACTTCGCCTTGAGCTTCTCTTCGAGGGTGGTGACGTATTCGTCCATGTGGACGATCGGCAGGCTGATGTCGAAGGAGAACATCGGGTTCAGCTCGTGGACCAGCGTCTCGATATCCTCGCGAATGTCCCAGATCCCCTGGCGCTGGGTGCTGGAGTTCGCCAGTACCGCGTCGGTGATCAGCTCCTCTTCCAGCGCCTTCTCGAGCATCGCGGCGAAGGCCTCGGCGTCCTGCGCCTCGTTGGCGCCCAGGGTCTCGATGATGGCGTAAAAGGGCGAGTCGCCGGCGAGTATCTCGGCGTGCTTGGTGGCGGCACTGGTCATCAGCGCGTAGTGATTGTTCCACAGCGCCTCGAAGGCGCTCAAGCTGTTGGCGAGCTCCCTGGAGGCGAGCTGCAAGAGCTTCGTCAGGGCATCGAAGGAGGGCACCGCGACCAGCGCGGTCTGCTCGCTGGGCATCTTGGGCGCCAGGCGCAGCACCGCGCGGGTGACGATGCCGAGCGTGCCTTCGCTGCCGATGAAGAGCTGCTTGAGATCGAAGCCTGCGTTGTTCTTGAGCATGGTGTTCATCGAGCTGACCACGGTGCCGTCACTCAGGACCGCCTCGAGCCCCAGCACCTGCTGGCGCATCATGCCGTAGCGAATCACGCGGATGCCGCCGGCGTTGGTGGCGATGTTGCCGCCGATGGTGCAGGAGCCGCGTGCGCCGAGATCGAGCGGGAACTGCAGGTCGATCTCGTCGGCGGCTTCCTGGACGCGCTGCAGGGTCACGCCTGCCTGGACCTGCATGGTCGAGCCCGTCGCGTCGACCTCCTCGATGCGGTTCATCAGCTCCAGCGAGACCACGAGCTCGTTGGGGCTGGCGACCGCGCCGTGCACCACGCCGGTCAGGCCGCCGTGGGTCACCACCGGCTGGCGCGCGGCGTGGCAGGCGGCCATCACCTGGCTGAGCTGCTCGGTGCTTTGCGGGCGAATGATCGCCATGGCCTCGCAGGGGGCCTTGGTGAACCAGTCGACGCTTCTCTGGGCGACGTCGTCACCCAGCAGAACGCCGTTCTTGCCGACGATGTTTTCAAGCTCGTCCATCAACGTGTTCATGATCTCTACCTGTCGAACGGGCCCTGCGCGGTGGCCCGCCTGTTTTTAATTTAGTCATTTCGAATATAAAGTGATGCCACTGCCGGCGCCACCCCGAACGCGGCGCAGGGCGGCCATGCAGGCTACCGCCTACGCCGGTCGCGCTCAAGCGCCATCATTCTTTCGGCGAACAATGCCTTGGCCTACGAGGCATCGGTGGATAACACCGATAGAGTGAAGCTCACGCGCCGATATCTATATAATGCAGCCACTCTTATAAAACAGCACCACTCTGACAACGCCTGCACACCCAAGGAGATCACGTGAATTCTCGCCTCTCGCTGCTCGAGCCCCGCTCTCGCGCCAGACACATTGCCCTCGCTTTCGCCACCGTCGGCCTTCTCGGCCTTGGCACCGCCGCCAGCGCCGACGTGCCCCAGACCTCGCTGCGCCTGGCCCACGTGGTCAACAGCGACGACACCTACCACATCGCCGCCACGCGCTTTCAGGAGATTCTCGCCGAGCGCAGCGACGACGCGGTGAGCGTCGAGATCTTCCCCAACGCCAGCCTGGGTGACGAGCGCACCCTGCTCGAGGGCATGCAGATCGGCACCGTCGACATGGGCGTGATCACCAACGGGCCGGTGGCCAACTTCGTCGACGAATTCTCGGTGTTCGAGCTGCCCTTCCTGTTCCCCGATGCCGAGTCCGCGTACCAGGTGCTCGACGGCGAGATCGGCCAGGAGATCCTCGACAAGCTCGAAGGGGTCAACCTCAAGGGTCTGGCCTTCGCCGAGCGCGGCTTTCGCAACATCACCAACAGCCGCAACCCGATCAGCGAGCCGGCGGATCTCGACGGGCTGCGCCTGCGCGTGATCGAGAACGAGGTCTACGTGGATACCTTCCGCACCCTGGGCGCCAACGCCGTGCCGATGGCGTGGACGGAGGCGCTGACGGCGCTCCAGCAAGGCACCATCGACGGCCAGGAGAACCCGATCAACGCCATCTACGCCTTCGATCTGGCCGAGACCCAGGACTACCTGACCATGACGCGCCACATCTACGCGCCGGCGCTGTTCGTGATGAGCCTGCCCAAGTGGAACGCGCTGCCCGAGGAGGTTCAGGCGCTGGTGCAGGAGGCCGCCGCCGAGGCCTCCGCCTACGCCCGCGAACAGAACGCCGCCACCGAAGCCGAGCAGCTCCAGGCGCTGGCCGATGCCGGCATGCAGATCGTCGATGCGCCGGACCTCGAGGCCTTCCGCGCTGCCGTCGCGCCGGTGTACGAGCGCTACGGCGATCAGTTCGGCGACTACCTGCCGCGTATCCAGCAGGCGCTCGAGTAGGCCGTCATGTCGATGAACTCGTCTCTCGACCCTGTCGTCTCCCTGCTGCGCGCCGTCGAGCGCGGCCTGGACGCCGTGCTCAAGCCCGTGGTGTTTCTCGGCATGGCCGCGCTGATCGCGGTGATCACGCTGCAGATCGTATCAAGAGTGTTCTTCACCGCCGCAGGCTGGACCGAGGAGCTTGCCCGCTTCCTGCTGATCTGGATCACCTTCCTGGCCGGCACGCTGGCGTTCCAGCGTGGCCACCACATCGCCGTCACCTTCGCCGTCGATGCCCTGCCGGTACGCGTTCGCCGCCTTGCCCGCGCACTCGCCGTGCTGGCGGTGATCGCCTTTCTGATCACGCTGATCGTGATCGGCTACCGCTACATGCAGGTGCAGAGCTTCCAGAAATCCGCGTCGCTGCGCGTGCCGATGTCCTACGTCTACGCGGTGATGCCGATCAGCGCGGCGATCATGGCCTGGTACGCCTTCGTCGATCTTCTCGAGACCGTGCTGGAAGGCGAGCCGCGCAAGCCGATGGGGGAGCAGACGCCATGACGCTTCTTCTCTTCGGGCTGTTCTTTCTGCTCATGCTGCTCGGCGTGCCGATCGCCTTCGCCATCGGCGCAAGCTCGCTCTACGCGCTCCATCAGGGCGGCGTGCCGCTGATGGTGGTGACCCAGCAGATGTTCCAGGGCATCAACTCCTTTGCGCTGGTGGCGATCCCGATGTTCATCCTGGCCGGCGACCTGATGGCTCAGGGTCGGGTCAGCGAGCGGCTGGTGAGCTTTGCCGATTCGCTGGTGGGCTTTCTGCGCGGCGGGCTTTCGATCGTCTCCGTCATGGCGGGGATGTTCTTCGCCGCGATCTCGGGCTCGGGGGCGGCGACCACCGCCGCGGTGGGTTCGAGCCTCGTGCCGGAGCTCAAGCGCAAGGGCTACGATCCCGCCTCGGCGGCGAGCCTGATCGCCGCGAGCGGCACCATCGGCGTGGTCATCCCGCCGTCGGTGCCGATGATCATCTACGCGGTGATCGCCCAGCAGTCGGTCTCGAAGCTGTTTCTGAACGGCTTTCTGCCCGGGCTCGCCATGGGTCTCGGGCTGATGGCGATCGCCATCGTGCAGGCCTACAAGCGCCAGTACCCCAAGGGCACGCCGCTCTCGGCCGCCACCATCTGGCGCACCTTCAAGGCGGCGAGCTGGGGGCTGATGACCCCGGTGATCATTCTGGGCGGCATCTTCACCGGCATTTTCACCCCCTCGGAGGCGGCGGTGGTGGCGGTGAACTACGCGCTGCTGGTGTCGCTGTTCGTCTATCGCGATTTGACCCTGCCCCAGGTGTACCGGCTTTTGCTGCGCTCGGCGATGACCACGGCGGTGATCATGCTGGTGATCGCCATGTCGGCGGTGCTGAGCTGGACGCTGTCGAGCTGGCAGGTGCCCGGTGCGATCGCGCAATCGGTGCTGTCGCTCTCCACCGACCCGCTGGTGGTGATGCTCCTGGTGGTCGCGGTGATCCTGCTCACGGGCGTGTTCATCGAAACCGCCAGCGCCCTGATCATCCTGACGCCGGTGCTCTTGCCGCTGGTCTTGCAGCTCGGGATCGACCCGGTCCACTTCGGCCTGATCATCGTGGTGGGGCTTTCGATCGGCATGATCACCCCGCCGGTGGCGATCAACCTGTACGTGGCCTCGTCGGTCACCCAGCTGCCGCTGGAGCGCATCACCCGGGCGATCGTGCCGTACATGCTGGGGCTGATCGGCGTGCTGCTGCTGGTGGTCTACGTGCCCATCTTCATGGGCTGGTCGGGGCGCTGAGGCGCCTGCCACGAGGGAGCCCCCAGGGGCTCCCTTTTTCGTTCACACGCACTCAACCGGCGTGCCCCTCCTGCTGGCAGGCCTTGCGAAACTGCCCCGGCGTGATGTCGAAGAGCTGGTGAAAGCAGTTGCGAAAGTGCGAGATGCTGACGAAGCCGGTCGCCACCGCCACTTCCGCCAAGGGCTTGTTGGTCTGCTGGAGCAGCTGGCGCGCGCGGGTCAGGCGCAACTCCATGTAGTAGCGCGACGGGCTGGCGCTGACGTAGCTTGCGAACAGGCGCTCGAGCTGGCGTCGCGAAAGATTCACCCAGTTGCTGATCTCGGGGATCGACAGCGGCTCCTCGATGTTGTTCTTCATCAGCTGGAGCGAGATCTTGAGCTTCTCCGGCAGGGTGTGGTTCCGGTCGACCCGCAGCGTCGAGACATCCGGCGAATCGAGCCCCTTGTCGCAGCTGAGCATCTCCTCGACCGCACCCACCACTTCGTTGCCGCAGTCCGAACGCACCAGCTCCAGCATCATGCTCAGCGAGCTGCTCGCCCCGGCGCAGCTCAGCCGGTTACGGTCGACGATGAAGCTGCGGCTGGTCACCGATACGTCCCAGAACTGCTCCGCCATCATCGCCCGGCCATCCGGGTGATAGGCGCACTGGTAGCCGCTCAGAAGCCCCGCCTCGGCCAGAAAGTAGGCACCGTTCCATAGCCCGCCCAGAATCGCGCCGTGACCCTCCGCGCTCTTGAGCCGGCTGCGCAGAAGCGAGGTGGCTTGCGGCTTGACCCTGAGCCCGCCACAGACGATCACTACGTCGATGCCGAGCGCGGCGCTGTCGAGCTTTGCAAGCGCCACGTCCGTCGACACCTCGATCCCCAGATCCGACACCGTCGCCCCGCGCTCGTCGCCCACCACCAGCACCTCGTACAGCGTCGAGGACTTCATCAGGTTGGTGGTCACCAGCGCATCCACCGCGCCGGTGAACGCCATCATCGAAAAGTGATCGAGCAGGATGAAGGCGACGCGCCGAACGCGCCGGGCATCGCCACCGGTGCCGCTCGGGGCGATGTAGGCCATGTTCTTGTTCTTCAGCGTGCTCGAGAATCGCTCTCTCATGGTGTCAGCACCTCTTCCACCGTCATGACGTCGCCGCACCGGCTCAGTCGATAGCCGGGCAGCGTCTGCACCGCCTGCTGGAAAGCGTCACTCCCCAGAACGTCGAGAAACGCCTGCAGCCGTGGTTCCTTCAAGGCTTGATGGCGGCAGGCGAGCAGGTAATCCTCGGTGGCAAGCGCAATGAAATCGAGGCCGAACTTCTCGGCGCCGGCCTGCACGCCGAAGCCGACGTCCGCCATGCCGGCGGCCACGTAAGCGGCAACGGCGGAGTGGGTGAACTCCTCGACTTCGAAACCGCGAATGGCGGTGCTCGCCACGCCCGCCTCGCTCAAAAGGCCGTCGAGCAGCGAGCGCGTGCCGGAGGACGCCTGGCGATTGACGAAGCGCACGCCCTCGAGCGCAAGCGATGCCACGCCCTCGATGCCGAGCGGATTGTTGGGGGCCACCATCAGCCCCTGAGTGCGGGTGATGAAGCCGATCACCCGATGCTCGCGGGGGTTCAAGCGCTCGTGGTAGCTCGCGCGAATGCGCTCGCCCACCGCACCGCGCGGTAGATGAAAGCCCGCCACGTCGCAGCTGCCGCGATCGAGCGCGGCAAGCGACTCGTGAGGACTGCAGTACTGCAGGTCCAGCGGCAGCGCCGTCAGGTGCCTGGGCAGAAGCTCGACGGCGAAGCCGTGGCTTGCGTGCAGGCGCAGCACCGACACCGCCCCCTGCTGCTCGCGGGCGATGGCGAGATTGAGCTCCGAGCCGAGGCTTTCGAGCTGCGGCCCCAGCCGCGCCACGGCGCGCTGCTCCGCCCATAGAAGCTTGTCACCCAGCGGCGTGAGCTGCGCGCCGCGCCCGCGCTTGAGTTCGACCAGCGCCACACCGAAAAACGCGTTGCCCTGGCGCAATACGTTCCACGCATGCCGGTATGAGATACCCACGTCCTCGGCGGCCTGGGTTAACTTGCCTCGTCGATGAACCGCGCCCAAGAGGCGAAGCAGCTGTACGTCCAGCGGGTTGCCCGCCTCGTCGCGAAAGCACCAGGTGGGAAGCACGGTGATTTTCTTCATTGGCAGCATCTTTCATATTTTGTCGTTATGAGCTTGATGCTAGCGTGACATCGACCGTGGTGCACGCCTTTTCGACTCGACTTCAAATAAGCATTAGCGTGCATATTTATAACAAACAATCCGCACCGGGAGAGACACCATGAAGCCGTCTCCAGAATGGTCGTCGGCGTCGATTCAAACCGAGATCGACGCGCTCAAGCACAAGCCCGGCGCGCTGCTGCCGATTCTTCACGCCCTGCAGGACCGCTTCGGCTTCATCCCGACCGATGCGATTGCCCTGATCGCCGCCTCGCTCCAGCAGACCCGCGCCGAGATCCACGGCGTGATCAGTTTCTACCACCATTTTCGCACTACCCCGCCGGGGCGCCACGTGGTGCAGATCTGCCGCGCCGAGGCGTGCCAGTCGGTGGGTGGGCGCCAACTCGAAGCCCACGCCAAGGCGCGCCTGGGGGTGGATTACCACCAGACCACGCCGGATCGCGAGATCACGCTAGAAGCCGTTTACTGTCTGGGCAACTGCGCCTGCGGCCCGTCGATTCGCGTCGACGACCAGGTACGCGGACGCGTGACCGAGGAAGCCTTCGACGAACTGCTCGACGAGCTGCAGACCCGGCCGCTGGAGGTGAGCGCATGAGCATTCGCGTTTTCGTTCCCCGCGACACGACGGCCCTGTCACTGGGCGCCGACGCCGTGGCGAAGCGCCTCGCGCGCGAGGCC
>NZ_JAMZBC010000046.1 GCF_024158715.1 Halomonas sp. 707D7
GCGCGGGCGAGCTCGGCGCAAGCGGCGCTGCTGGCCAGCGTGAAGGCGAAGCGCTTCGATGCGCTGCTCACGCTGTTCTCGACGCCGCGTATCGGCTGGCTCGGCTTTCGCGCGAGGATTCCGCTGCGCCTGGCGCCGGCCACCAAGTGGGCGCAGCTGTTCTACACCGTGCGCATCACCCAGCGCCGCTCGCGCTCGGAGAAGCCGGAGTATCAGTACAACGTCGATCTTGCCTGCGCGCTGCTTGAGCGGCTGTCGCTCAAGCTGGCCCGCCTGCCCGCCCCGCCCTTCTGGCCACTGGAGCAGGCCGCGCGAGACAGCGCCCGGCAGGCGCTGGCCGGCCCTCGGACTCCTGCGGTCGTCATCCACCCGGGCAGCGGGGGTTCGGCGGTGAATCTTACGATCGAACAGTACGCGGCGCTCGCAGCCGACGTCGCCCGGCGCTGCGAGACGCCGCTTACCTGGTGGGTCAGCGCAGGCCCCGGCGAGGAGGCGAAGGCCGACGCGCTGGTCGACGCCCTGGCGGCGCTGGGGGTCGAGGCGCGACGCCTGCCGCCCAGCGAGAGCGTCACGGCGTTCGCCCACCAGCTCGCCGGCGCGGATCTGCTGATCGCCGGCTCCACGGGCCCTCTGCACATCGCCGGCTGTCTGAATGTCGCCACCGCCGGTTTTTATCCCGCCAAGCGCTCGGCAACGCCGCTGCGCTGGCAGACCTGCAACGACGCCGACAGGCGCCTGGCCTTCAGCCCGCCTGTCAAAGCGGCCCAGCAGGACATGACGGCCATCGACCTCGCCGCCGCCGCCGACGAGATCTCAGCGCTGCTCCGGGCCGGACTGGCCGCGCACCCATAGCGCCGCGTACTTGTTGAAGGTGGAGTGCGCCGAGAGCAGCGACAGCAAGAACCCCTGCCGGCCATCCCTGAAGCCCGCCTTGAGCAGATACATCTTGAGAAAGCAGCCCAGCGCGTGGGCCACGCCCTGGCCGAGAGAGGCCGTCTTGCCCCGGGCGGCGCGCTGCTCCGCCCAGGCATCGGCGTAATGCGCGGACTTCTCCAGGTAGTGGCGCACGTCGCGGTAGGTGTAGTGCAAGAGATCGCCGGCGAGCGGACGCACCTCGAGGGTATCCGGCACCACCAGCTTCTCGTGGACCAGCGCCGCGTTGTAGGAGGCGAGCCCCTTGGGGTAGAGGCGCAGCACCCGGTCCGGGTACCAGCCGCAGTGGCGGATGAAGCGCCCGAAGCACCAGGAGAGCCGGGGCAGCGCATACACCGCCGGGGGCACCGTCACCGCCTGCTGGATGCTGCGGGCGAGCTCCTCGGTGACGCGCTCGTCGGCATCGATCATCAGGATCCACTCATGGCGCGCCAGCGCCTCGGCGCGCTGGCGCTGCACGCCGAACCCCTGCCAATCCGCCGCCACCTGGACGTTGTCGGTGAACTCACGGGCGATCGCGAGGGTCTCGTCCTGGCTTCCGGCGTCGAGCACGACGATCTCGTCGGCGAAGGAGAGCGTTTCGAGGCAGGCACGCAGGTGGTGCGCCTCGTTCTTGACGATCAGTACAGCGGAAATGGCCACGGGTCACCTTTGCCAGCGCAGTCGAGAATAGCGTTGCCCGCCGGCGATCTTCCCACCGGCGCGCACTAACTTGGTAAGCTACCATACTCATTCGGTCGAAGATGGAAAGGGAATTTGGCATGGCGTCGACAAGGACCTCTCGATTCACCCCGTGGCTTCCGCTGCTGGTCATCGGCGCAAGCCTCGGCTACGCCGTGACGGTAGTCACGCGCCTGCCCTGGTGGTCGCTTTTCATCATGGCGGCGGCGTGGATCGGCGTGGGGCTGAAGCTCAACTGGGGGGTGCCGCGCAACGCGCGCTACCGGCGCATCTGGCCCTGGTCGCTTGTGCCGCTGAGCCTTCTGGGCATCTACGTCTATCTTGCCGACAGCTTCGGCAACGTCGATCTCGGCGCGGTGTTCTTCCATCTTCAGGCAGGCATGACCGACCACGGTGGCGGCGGCAAGGTCGTCATCGCGGCGGTGTACGTGGTGAGCATGCTGGCGGTGCTGGCCTCGGTCACTTGGCTTGCGCGCCGGGACCCGCGCTGGCGACTGGCCGAGCGTTTCTTCGCCCTGCTGATCCTGGCGATCAACCCGCTGCTCTACGGCCTTGGCCAGCGCAGCGCGGCGATCGTCACCGACGACGGTGAGTGGCTCGACCGGCGCTACGTGGCACCGCCCACCGAGGAGCAGACGCACCGGCCCAATCTGCTGCTGATGTACCTGGAGAGCCTGGAGCGTACCTACTCGAGCGATGTCTTCGGCGACGCCTACGCCGATCTCGAGGCGCTCGGCGAGCGCGGCCGGGTGTTCGAGGGCATTCGCCAGATGGACAACACCGGCTGGACCATGGCCGGCATGATCGCAAGCCAGTGCGGCGTACCGCTGATGCCGGCGGGACTTCTGCACGACACCCAGTTCGAACCTTTGCAGCAGGTAGTGCCCGGCGTCGACTGCCTGGGCGACATCCTGGCGGGCCAGGGCTACCGGCTGAGCTACCTGGGCGGGGCCAGCTCGCAGTTCGCCGGCAAGGGGCTGTTCTACCGCGGCCACCAGTTCCAGACCGTCAAGGGCAAGGAAGACTGGCTTCCCGAGCTTGACGACCCGGAGTACGTCAACAGCTGGGGAGTGTTCGACGACACCCTCTACGCCGAGGTCGAGCGCGAGATTCGCCGCTACCGGCAAGAAGACGATGGCCCCTGGGCGGTGGTCAACCTGAGCCTGGCCGGTCATGCCCCTCACGGCTTTCCTTCGCAGACCTGCATCGACCGCCAGGGCCCCTTCGACGGCCAGGACATTCTCTACTCGGTGAAGTGCTCCGCCTGGCAGGCGCGGGATCTGATCGAGCGGCTCGAGGCCGAGGGGCTTCTGGAGAACACGCTGGTGGTGTTGATGAGCGATCATCTGACCATGCGCGTCTCGGTGTGGGACCAGCTGACGGCGCTGGATCGCGACAATACCCTGATCATGCTGGGCAACGGCATCGAACCCGAGCGCATCCGCCGCAACGCCGCCATGCTGGACGTCTTTCCCACCCTGCTGGAGGCGCTCGGCCTGCCGCTGGAGGAGCACCGCGCCGGGCTCGGGGCCTCGCTGACCGGCGATCACTCGACGCTAGCCGAAACCCACGGCCTCGACGTGCTCAACGAACGCCTGCGCGAGGAGACCGCCCTTCAGCACCGCCTCTGGGAGGGGCTCGCTCCCCAGCGCCGCGAGGCGGCCTCGCCCGTCGAGCAGGTCATCACCCCCGACCGCTGACGATCACCCCGCCCGCGCGCGCCTGCACCGCGCGCAGGGCGTGGTAAACCCCCTGTTCGCCCAGCTGGTTGAGGCAGTTGGTGTGGCCGAGCGGGCATACCCGCTTGAAGCAGGGCGAGCATTCGAGCCCGAGATAATGGATGGTGGCACTGTCGGTCAGCGGCGGCGTGTAGCGCGGCGACGACGAGCCGTAGAGCGCATGCACCGGCACGCCCACGGCGGCGGCCACGTGCATCAACCCGGAGTCGTTGGTGACCACCTGGCGGCAGTCGGCGAGCAGGTCCACCGCATCGGCGAGCGACGTGGCGCCGCACAGGTTGTGGGCGTGCTCCAGGCCCTCGACGATACGCTCGCCCACCGCGTGATCCTTCGGCCCGCCGAAGATGCGCACCTCGAAACCATCCTCGATCAGCCGGCGAGCCAGCGCACGGAAGTACTCCGGCGGCCACTGCTTGGCCGGTCCGTACTCCGCCCCGGGCATCATGCCCACCGCCAGGCGCGAGGAGAGCGCATGCTTCAGGCGCAGGTTCACGAGGTTGTCATGATCCACGCCAAGGCGCGGCGCGGGAATGTCGAACGTGCCCCGGCTCGCCTGCTCCCCGGGCAGGCCGAGCGACACGAAGCGCTTGACGGTCTGGTCGAGCACGCCCTTGTCGAGCCTGCGCGTCTCGGTCAGAAGCCCGTAGCGGTACTCGCCGAGAAACCCCACCCGCTCGGGGATGCGCGCCAGAAATGGCACCAGCGCCGCCTTCCAGGAGCGCGGCAGCACGATGGCGCGATCGAAGCGCCCTTTCAGGCGAGCCGCCAGCTCGCGACGGCTCTTCAAGCCGAACTGGCCGTGCCCTACCGCCAGGGGCAGCACTTCGTCCACCTGCGGCATGCGCGCCAGAACCGGCTGCGACCAGGCAGGCGCCACCACGCCCAAGTGGGCGCCTGGGTGCTGGCGCTTGAGCGTGATGAACAGGCTCTGGGCCATCACCATGTCGCCCACCCATGAGGGGCCGACGACCAGCAGCCGAGGCCCGACGCTAGCCATTGAGCCACTCCAGGTAGGCCTTCACGCCCTCGGCGACGGTCTTGAACTCGACGTCGCAGCCCGCCTCGCGCAGGCGTGAGATGTCCGCACGGGTATAGCTCTGGTAGCGCCCCTTGAGCTCCTCGGGGAAGTCGATGTACTCGATGGTGCCCTTGCCGTAGTAGTCGATGACCGCCTCGCCGATCGCCTTGAACGGCTCGGCGCGACCGGTGCCCAGGTTGAAGATGCCGGACACCTTCGGGTGGTCGAGAAACCACAGATTGACGTCCACCACGTCGCCGACGAACACGAAGTCGCGGCTCTGCATGCCGGCCTCGAATCCATCATGGGCGCCGAAGAGCTTCAAATCGCCGCCGGCGCTCACCTGGTTGTGGTTGTGGAAGGCCACGCTCGCCATCTTGCCCTTGTGCTGCTCGCGCGGGCCATACACGTTGAAGTAGCGAAACCCGACCACCTGGGTGGTCAGCGTCGGCATCCGCGCGCGCACGTGCTGGTCGAACAGGAGTTTCGAGTAGCCATAGACGTTGAGCGGCTTCTCGAACTCCGGCGACTCCTTGAACACGTCGCTGCCGCCGTAGGTGGCCGCCGAGGAGGCGTAGAGAAGCGCAATGCCGTGCTGCTCGCAGTACTCGAGCAGCAGCTTCGAGTACTCGAAGTTGTTCTCCATCATGTACTGGCCATCCCACTCGGTGGTGTCCGAGCAGGCGCCTTCGTGGAAGATCGCCTCGATGGCGGGCAGGTCACACGGCTCGCCCCTGAGCGAGGCGCGCACCTCGGTGATGAAGTCGTCCTTGTCGCGGTAATCGAAAAGCGTGCAGTCGGCCAGGTTGACGAACTTGGTGCCATCGGAAAGGTCGTCCACCACCAGGATGTCGGTGCGCCCGCGCGCGTTGAGCGCCTTGACGATATTGGCGCCGATGAATCCGGCCCCGCCAGTCACTACGATCATGGGATCTCCTTCAAAAGCGGCTTGAAAGGCATGCGTGCCTATAACCCATCTGCTGGGGATTGTATACTTGACGGCTAATGAATTCATGGCCAATGGTGCTTTTTGCGATGAGTGTCTCGACGAATCAATCGACGCCGGACGTGTCGACCTTTCAAGGCTTGATCCTTGCGCTGCAGCAGTACTGGGCGGAACAGGGCTGCGTGATCCTTCAGCCGCTGGACATGGAAGTAGGCGCGGGCACCTTCCACCCGGCCACCTTCCTGCGCTCGATCGGCCCGGAATCCTGGAATGCCGCCTACGTGCAGCCCTCGCGGCGCCCCACCGATGGCCGCTACGGCGAGAACCCCAACCGCCTGCAGCACTACTACCAGTTCCAGGTGGTGATGAAGCCCTCCCCGGCCCACTTCCAGGAGCTCTACCTGGGCTCGCTCAAGCGCCTCGGGCTCGACCCACTGGTCCACGACGTGCGCTTCGTCGAGGACAACTGGGAATCCCCCACCCTCGGTGCCTGGGGCCTGGGCTGGGAAATGTGGCTCAACGGCATGGAGGTGACCCAGTTCACCTACTTCCAGCAGGCCGGCGGCATCGAGTGCTACCCGGTGACCGGCGAGCTCACCTACGGGCTCGAGCGCATCGCCATGTACCTGCAGGACGTCGACAGCGTCTACGACCTGGTCTGGGCGATCGCCCCGGACGGCAGCAAGGTCACCTACGGCGACGTCTACCTGCAGAACGAGCGCGAGCAGTCCGCCTACAACTTCGAGCACGCCGACGTCGACCAGCTCTTCGCCAATTTCGATCACCAGGAGCAGGAGTGCGGCAAGCTGCTGGAGGCCGCACTTCCGCTGCCCGCCTACGAGCAGGTGCTCAAGGCCTCGCACACCTTCAACTTGCTGGATGCTCGCCACGCGATCTCGGTCACCGAGCGCCAGCGCTTCATCCTGCGGGTGCGCACCATGGCCCGTGACGTGGCCCACGCTTATTACCAGTCGCGCAAGGACGCCGGATTCCCCATGGCATCCGAAGCCCTTCGCCGTGAACTGCTGGACGACCAGGGAGACGCTTGAATGGCCGCTGATACGCTGTTACTCGAACTCGGCGCCGAAGAGCTGCCGCCCACCGCCCTCGACGCGCTATCGGACGCCTTTGCCGCCGGCATCGAAAAGGGGCTTCTGGAGGCCGAGATCGCCTTCGACCGAGTCATCGCCTACGCCACCCCGCGCCGCCTGGCCGTACGGGTGGAGAACCTGGCCGACAAGCAGCCGGACCGCGAAGTCGAAAAGCGCGGCCCGGCGCTGGCCGCCGCCTTCAAGGAGGGCGTGCCGACCAAGGCCGCCGAAGGCTTCGCCCGCTCCTGCGGGGTGAGCGTCGACGAGCTGATCCACCTGGAAACCGACAAGGGCACCTGGCTTGGCTACCGCGAGCGCCAGAGCGGCGAGAGCGTGCAGGCACTGCTGCCGGCGCTCGTGCGCAAGACGCTCACGTCGCTGCCCGTGCCCAAGAACATGCGCTGGGGCGCCTCGCGGGTCGAATTCTCGCGCCCGGTACACTGGCTCGTGGCCCTCTACGGCAGTGACGTGATCGCCGCCGAAGCGCTGGGCCTCGAGGCCAGCCGCACCACCTACGGCCACCGCTTCCACGCGCCGAATGCTCTTCAGCTCGCCCACGCCGACGACTACCTCGACACCCTCGAGAACGCCTACGTGCTGGCGGATCGCACCCAGCGCCGCGAGCGCATTCGCGAGCAGGTACTGGCCGAAGCCGAGGTCGTCGACGCGACGGCGGTGATCGACGAGGATCTGCTGGTCGAGGTGAGCGGATTGGTAGAGTGGCCGGTGGCGCTGACCGGCAGCTTCGACGAGCGCTTTCTGAAGGTGCCGGCGGAGTGCTTGATCTCGTCGATGAAGGCGAACCAGAAGTACTTCCACCTGCTGGACGACGACGGCGCACTCAAGCCGCTGTTCATCACCATTTCCAACATCGAGAGCGCCGATCCGCAGCAGGTGATCTCTGGCAACGAGAAGGTCATTCGCCCACGCCTGGCGGACGCGGTGTTCTTCTACGACACCGACCGCAAGCAGCGCCTGGCGGCGCGCATTCCCCAGCTCGAGAACGTGGTGTTCCAGAAGGAGCTTGGTTCGCTTGCCGACAAGGTGCGCCGCAGCACGGCGATCGCCACCTTCATCGCCCAGAAGATCGGCGGCGACACCGGCCACGCCCAGCGCGCCGTGGCGCTCGCCAAGTGTGATCTGGTCACCGAGATGGTGCTCGAGTTCCCCGAGCTACAAGGCATCATGGGCCGCTACTACGCCGAGCAGGACGGGGAGCCCGACGAGGTCGCCCAGGCACTCGAGGAGCAGTACCTGCCGCGCTTTGCCACGGACGCCATCCCGCAGAGCCAGGCCGGCATGGCCCTGGCGCTGGCAGACCGCCTCGACACGCTGGTGGGCATCTTCGCCATCGGCCAGCGCCCTACCGGCGCAAAGGACCCCTTCGCGCTGCGTCGTGCCTCCATCGGCGTGCTCAACATCCTGGTCAAGGGCGAGCTCGACCTGGACCTGCACGCGCTTCTGAGCGTGGCCGCCGAGCAGCACCGCGAACTCGCTTCCGACGAGCTGGTCGATGAAGTCCTCACCTACATGCTCGATCGCTTCCGCGCCTGGGGGCAGGACGAGGGCATCACCGCCGAGATGTATCTCGCCGTGCGCGCTCGCCCGGTCACCAAGCCGCTGGACTTCGCCCGCCGCCTGCGTGCGGTCAAGACGTTCACCCAGCGTCCGGAGGCCAAGGCGTTGGCTGCCGCCAACAAGCGAGTCTCCAACATCCTCGACAAGCAGGGCTTCGACGGTGTCGCCCAGGTCGATACCGCGCTTCTCCAGGAAAGCGCCGAGCGCGACCTGTTCGAAGCCGTCGAGCGCTGCCGTGTCGAGGTGGCACCGCTGTTCGCCGCCGGCGACTACGCCCAGGCATTGGATACCCTGGCCACGCTGCGTGCGCCCGTCGACGCCTTCTTCGATGACGTGATGGTCATGGCAGAGGACGAAGCGGTACGCCGCAACCGCCTGGCGCTGCTGGCGAGCCTCCAGGCGCTGTTCCTCGAAGTGGCGGACATTTCACTGCTGCCTCAGTAAGCCGCTCGCCACCACCGAAGGGGACGCCAAGGCGTCCCCTTTTTCGTGGCTGCACAAGCAAACATGACGGCTTCCCAGACTCGACTGTTTCACGTGAAACACTCATGTCGAGGAATGGTTTGTTACCATACGGTCATTTTTCGAAGACGACGATAGAGAAGAAGGGCCGGTGCGCCCGGAAACAGACGAGGTAAACCCCATGAGCGATACATCCACGTACCAGACGTTTCTGGAGACGACCAGCACCGGTCAACGCGACTCCATGGCAGCGCATACGTTCGCCGGAGAAAAGGTGTGGCTCAAGCGCGCCGCCAAGCGCAATTCGCGCCTGGCCTACGCGCCGCTTAATTGGCTGGCACGACTCTTGAAGGTGGAAGCGCTCAGGCCCGTTCCCAACCTGGGGGGTGAGCAGAGCATTCGAACGGAAGTGGCGCGCCTCGAGACGCTCGGCGCGGCGGGGATCAAGGTTCCCGAGCTTCTGGCTCACTCCCCTCGCGCGCTTTTGCTGGCGGACGCCGGTACGCCCGTGGCCCCTGCCGCCACGCTCCTGGATCGCCTGAAAGCCGCCACCCATGGAAGCGACGTCGATCGTCTCATCGGGTTGGGGGTCGCGGCGCTCATCGACGTGCATCGACGCGAGTGCTACCTGAGCGAAGCCTTTGCTCGCAACATCCTGCTGGTCGATGACGAGGTCGTCTTCATCGACTTCGAGACCGACCCTGGCTCTGTGCATACGCCCGTCGACTGCATGGTGCGCGACTGGTACTGCCTGATCTTCTCGCTCTACGGCAAGTTCTCGAAATCGCCCCTCCAGCGCGAGCGGCTGACACCAGTACTCGTTGCGGCTCTGCATCGGGAGCGGGCGGACGTGCGCGAGCGTTTCACGGCCCTGCTGCCGCCGCTCCTGAGGCTCAAGGCGATTCCTTTCAAGCGCCTGGGCAGTGATGGCCGCAAGATCCACCAGACCCTCGTCGCGCTGGCAGCGCTGCACGAGCAACTGACATGAGACACCCGATGCCCGACTACTCCCCTTCCCGGCTGGTCATCCTCGACCGCGACGGCGTCATCAACCAGGACTCCGACGACTACGTCAAGAGCCTCGACGAGTGGCTTCCCTACCCTACCTCGATCGAGGCGATCGCCCGCCTGGTGCGTGCCGGCTTCGACGTGGCGGTCGCCACCAACCAGTCCGGCATCGCGCGCGGCTACTACAGCGAGGCGACGCTCGCCGCTATGCATCGAAGGATGATCGAACTGGTGGAAGAGGCCGGCGGACGGTTCGTGCACATCGCTCATTGCCCTCACGGCCCGCAGGACGATTGTGCTTGTCGCAAACCCCTGCCCGGCCTGCTTCTCGAGATCCAGCAGGCGCTGAGACTCCCCTCCCTCGAGGGCAGCTGGATGGTGGGCGATAGCCTGCGCGACCTGCAGGCCGGCGAAGCGATGGGCTGCCATGGCGTGCTGGTGAAGACCGGCAAGGGACAACGCACGCTCGAAAAGGGCCAGGGACTCGACAAGACTCGCGTCTTCGACGATCTGGCGGGCTTTACCGACTGGCTCTGTCGGCAGGGCTGAGCCAAAAAAAAGCGCCGCGTTAAACGCGGCGCTTTTGCATGTTTCACGTGAAACACGTCATACGTCGAGGTTGGCCACCAGCGCATTGGTCTCGATGAAGTCGCGGCGCGGCTCCACTTCGTCGCCCATCAGCGTGTTGAACATCATGTCCGCCGCGACGGCGTCCTCGATGGTCACGCGCAGCATGCGACGACTGTCCGGGTCCATGGTGGTTTCCCACAGCTGATCCGGGTTCATCTCGCCCAGCCCCTTGTAGCGCTGCACGGAGAGGCCGCGCTGGCCTTCGAGCATCAGCCACTGCAACACCTCGGCGAACTCCGCCACGGGCTTCTGGCGTTCGCCTCGGGCGATATAGGCCCCCTCTTCCAGCAGGTTGTTGAGGGTCTCGCCCAGCCCCGACATCGCACGGTAGTCGGCGCTCTCGAAGAAATCGAGCCCCCAGACGTATTCGTTGGTCACGCCGTGGGCGATCAGCGACACCGCCGGCAGTTGAAGCCCCCGCTCGCTGTCCTCCTTGAGGTAGAACTGGTAGCGCGGGCCGCCTTCGTAGGCCACGCGCTCGTCCATGGCGGTCTGCAGCTCGCCGATCCAGTTCTCCATGGTGACGCGATCCTTCAGGCTCGCCTCGCCCTGGAGTGCGCTTGCGTAGATCGCCTGGCGCAGTACTTCGATGGGGAAGACACGCCCCAGCCGGTCGATACGCTTCATCACGCCGCGATACTGGTTGACCAGCGTCTCGAGCTGGGAGCCCGAGATGCCCGGCGCCTCGGCGTTGACGTGCAGCCTGGCGCCATCCAGGGCCGTGGTGGTCAGGTAGTCGACCATCGCCTGCTCGTCCTTCAGGTAGAGCTCCTGCTTGCCCCGCTTGATCTTGTAGAGCGGCGGCTGGGCGATGAAGACGTGGCCGCGCTCGATCAGCTCCGGCATCTGACGGAAGAAGAAGGTCAGCAGCAGCGTGCGGATGTGCGAGCCGTCGACGTCGGCATCGGTCATGATGATGATCGAGTGATAGCGCAGCTTGTCCGGATTGAACTCCTCGCGGCCGATGCCACAGCCGAGCGCGGTGATCAGCGTGCCCACCTCGGCGGAGGAAAGCATCTTGTCGAAGCGCGCCTTCTCGACGTTGAGGATCTTGCCCTTGAGCGGCAGGATCGCCTGGGTGCGACGGTCGCGCCCCTGTTTGGCGCTGCCACCGGCGGAGTCACCCTCCACCAGGTAGAGCTCGGACTGGCTCGGGTCCTTCTCCTGGCAATCCGCCAGCTTGCCGGGCAGGCCGGCGATATCCAGCGCCCCCTTGCGGCGCGTCATGTCGCGCGCCTTGCGCGCGGCTTCCCGGGCCCGGGCGGCGTCGAGCATCTTGTTGACGATCGCCTTCGCCTCGTTGGGCTTCTCGATCAGGTACTCGGCGAACAGCCGGCCCATCTCCTGCTCGACGGCGGTCTTCACCTCGCTTGATACCAGCTTGTCCTTGGTCTGGGAGGAGAACTTGGGATCCGGCACCTTCACCGAGATGATCGCCGTCAGGCCTTCCCGGGCGTCGTCGCCGGAGGTGTTGACCTTGGACTTCTTCAAAAGCCCTTCGGCTTCGATGTAGTGGTTGAGCGTACGGGTGAGCGCGGCGCGAAAGCCCGCCAGGTGCGTGCCGCCATCGCGCTGGGGAATGTTGTTGGTGTAGCAGAAGATGCTTTCGGTGAAGGCGTCGCTCCACTGCATCGCCACTTCCACCTCGACCCCATCCTCGCGGCTGGCGTTGAAGTGGAACACCGGGTTCAAGGTCGACTTGTTCTTGTTGAGGTGGTCGACGAACGCCTTGAGACCGCCCTCGTAGTGGAACAATTCTTCCTTGCCGCTGCGCTCGTCCATCAGTCGGATGGCCACGCCGGAGTTCAGGAACGATAGTTCGCGCAGGCGCTTGGCGAGGATGTCGTAGTGGAACTCGATGTTGGCGAAGGTCGCCGGCGACGGGCGAAAGTGCACCTTGGTGCCGCTCTTCTCGGTCTTGCCGACCACGTCCAGCGGCGCGTCGGGCACGCCGTGGCGGTACATCTGTTCGAATACTTCGCCCTGGCGCCAGATGGTCAGCTTGAGCTCTTCGGAGAGTGCGTTCACCACCGATACGCCCACGCCGTGAAGACCGCCGGAGACCTTGTAGGAGTTGTCGTCGAACTTGCCGCCGGCGTGCAGTACGGTCATGATGACCTCCGCCGCCGAGACGCCCTCCTCCTCGTGCAGCTCGGTCGGAATACCCCGGCCGTTGTCGCTGACGGTGATGGATTCGTCGGGGTGGATCACCACGCGAATTTCACTGCAGTGGCCCGCCAGTGCTTCATCGATGGAGTTATCCACCAGCTCGAAAACCATATGGTGCAGCCCGGTGCCGTCGTCGGTATCGCCGATGTACATGCCGGGACGCTTGCGTACCGCATCGAGCCCTTTGAGCACCTTGATGCTTGATGAATCGTAAGCCTGCTCGCTCATTGACCACTCCGTCGTGAAGTCTGTCTCGTTCCGTGTCGTCTAGCCGGTCGACGTCAGTCGGCTCAGGCCGTCATCGCACTGTTTCACGTGAAACATCTCGATGGCGGTTTTCTCCTGCCACATCGATCTGAGCGCGTCCGGCTCGACGCTGGTGATGAATACCTGGCACTGCATCTCCTCGAGCAGCTCGCAGAACAGCGAGCGATGTCGATGATCGAGCTCTGCCGGTAGGTCATCGATCAAGTAAATGCAGCGCCGCCTGGCGCTGCTTTCCAGAAGCCGGCCCTGGGCGAGCTTGAGGGCGCTGACGACCAGCTTCTGCTGGCCTCTGGAAAGCACTTCGATCGCGGGCTGCTTGTTGAGTCTTATTCGCAGATCGGCGCGTTGCGGGCCCTGCTGGGTGAAGCCCATCTGCTGATCGGTTCCTCGGCTGTCTCGCAGCACGTCCGTCAGCGACCGCTTGATATCCCAACCGCGGGCGTAGCGAAGCGTCAGCCCTTCGATCGGCAGCATCCGATCCAGCGTCTCCTCGAATACCGGCTTGAACGCGCTGAACCAGGTCTGACGCATAAGATGCATCTGCTCGCCCCATTCGGCCAGCTCCTGCTCCCATACGCTGACTTCCGCATCGGTCATTCTACCACGCCTTAACAGCGCATTCCGATGTTTCAGCGCACGCCTGGCGCGCTTCCAGGCGTCAAGAAAGTCATGTTTCACGTGAAACACGCCCCAATCCATGAATTCGCGACGCCCGGCGGGCGAGCCCTCGAGCAGGCGAAAGGCATCGGGGTTGATCAGCTGAAGCGGCATGGCGTCGACCAGCTCCGCCAGGCGCACGTCCTTGTGGCCGCGCAGGCGCAGCTCCAGCTCGCGCTCGGCGCGTAGCCGCCTGACCCCCAGGGACACCTGGGGATCGCCTGCCAGGCGGCCATGGAGCGTCATGGCGGCAGCATCGAACTGGATGGCGTGCTTGAGCTGGCGAGTACGAAACGAGCGTCCCATGCCGAGGATATGAATCCCCTCGAGCAGGCTGGTCTTGCCGCTGCCGTTCAAGCCGTGAACCAGGTTGACCTGGGGAGAGGGCGTCATCGACAGCGGTTCGAGATTGCGCAGGCCCTGGAAGCCGAGCTGGGTCAGGCTCATCTAGGAGGTTCGCCTCGGGTCGGTCAATAGAAAACGGCGCCTTCGCTGAGGCGCCGTCTCGAAGGGGCGAGGTCTCAAAGCCGCATCGGCATGACCACGTAGAGCGCATCGCCGCCGCCGGGCTCTTCCAGCAGCGCGCTGCTGTTGGGGTCGGCCAGGGTCATCTGCACGCGCTCCTCGTCGAGCACCGCCAGCACGTCGACCAGGTAGCCGACGTTGAAGCCGACCTCCATGCCGGGGCCGGTGTACTCGATGGCCACGTTCTCCTCGGCCTCTTCCTGCTCGGGGTTGTTGGCCATCACCTTGAGGTTGCCCTCTTCCAGGTAAAGGCGCACGCCGCGGTACTTCTCGTTGGAGAGGATCGCGGTGCGCGACAGGACCTGGCGCAGCTCGGCGCGGTCGGCGATCAGCACCTTGTCACCGTTTTTCGGCACCACCCGCTCGTAGTCCGGGAACTTGCCGTCGATCAGCTTGGAGGTGAAGGTGAAATCGCCGGTGTGGGCGCGCAGGTGCGTCGCCCCCAGCGTCAGGCTGACCGGCTCGTCGCTGTCATCGAGCAGGCGCGAGAGCTCGAGAATGCCCTTTCTCGGCACGATCATCTTCTGCGGCTCGGCGACCGCGACCTCGGTCTGGCGCGAGCACATCGCCAGGCGGTGGCCGTCGGTGGCCACGGCGCGCAGCAGGTGGTTCTGGATGTCGAGCAGCATGCCGTTGAGGTAGTAGCGCACGTCCTGCTGGGCCATGGCGAAGGAGGTCGCCTCGATCAGGTGCTTGAGCGTGCCGCGAGGGATGCTCAGCTCCTGGCTGCTCGCCCCATCCTCGATGTTGGGGAATTCGGCGACGGGCAGGGTCGAAAGCGTGAAGCGCGAGCGGCCGCTTCGCAGCACCGCGCGGCCCTCTTCGAGGGCCAACTGGATCTCGGACTGCTCCGGCAACGACTTGCAGATGTCCATCAGCTTGCGGGCGGGAACGGTCGCCCCGCCCTCCTGCTCCACCTGACTTGCCACGGTGCGGCCGACGAGCTCGACTTCGAGGTCGGTACCGGTCAGGGCCACCTGGTCGCCTTCGACCTGGATCAGCACGTTGGAAAGCACCGGCAGCGTCTGACGGCGCTCGACCACGCCCGCCACCAGGGTCAAGGGGCGCAGCAGTGCCTCTCGGGAAATTGAAAACTTCATCACTACTCCGGTTTCAATGGTCGTCAGCCGTGGTCGGCTTCGCTATCGGGTTCAATCGCGCAGGCTCAGCTGGTGAGCAGGCGCAGAAGGTTCTTGTAGTCCTCGCGGATATCCGCGCTCTCTTCCTGCAACGCCTTTACCTTGCGACAGGCGTGCAGCACCGTGGTGTGATCGCGCCCGCCGAAGGCGTCGCCGATTTCCGGCAGGCTGTGGTTGGTCAGCTCCTTGGCCAGCGCCATGGCGACCTGGCGCGGCCGCGCCACGGAGCGCGAGCGGCGCTTGGAGAGCAGGTCCGCCACCTTGATCTTGTAGTACTCCGCCACGGTGCGCTGGATGTTGTCCACGCCCACCTGCTTGTCCTGCAGGGCCAGAAGGTCCTTCAGCGACTCGCGGATGAAATCCTGGGTGATCGGCTTGCCCATGAAGTGGGAGTCGGCGATCACCTTCTTGAGCGCACCCTCGAGCTCGCGCACGTTGGAGCGAATCTTCTGGGCGATGAAGAACGCGGCATCGTGGGGCAGATCGACACTCGCCTGGTCGGCCTTCTTCATCAGAATCGCCACCCGGGTCTCGAGCTCCGGCGGCTCGATGGCCACGGTCAGCCCCCAGCCGAAGCGCGACTTCAAGCGCTCCTCCACCCCGTTGATCTCCTTCGGATAACGATCCGAGGTAAGGATCATCTGCTGGCCGCCTTCCAGCAAGGCGTTGAAAGTATGGAAGAACTCCTCTTGGGAGCGCTCCTTGCCGGCAAAGAACTGGATATCGTCGATCAACAGTGCATCGACGCTGCGATAGAAGCGCTTGAAGTCGTTGATGGCGTTGAGCTGCAGTGCCTTGACCATGTCGGCGACGAAGCGCTCGGAGTGCAGGTAGACCACGCGGGCATTCTCCCGCCGCCCGGCCAGGGCGTTGCCCACGGCGTGCATCAGGTGGGTCTTGCCCAGCCCCACGCCGCCATAGAGAAACAGCGGGTTGTAGGCACCGCCCGGGTTTTCCGACACCTGGCGCGAGGCGGCGCGGGCCAGCTGGTTCGACTTGCCTTCGACGAACTTGTCGAAGGTGAAGTTGGGGTTCAGGCCACTGGCGTGCTTGAGGCTGCCCTCGACCTGTACCTGGCGCTCGTTGCCGCGTCGCCCGGCGGGCTCCTCGCGCAGCCGATCGATCTCGCGCTCGTCAGCGATATCGCCGCGAGGCGGGGTATGCACGGCGGGGGCCGCGGGCCGCTCCGGGGCGGCGGACACCGGATGGCCCAGGTCGCGCGGCTGGGGCGCGGCGGCCACCGTGCGACGGCTGCCCACGCTCAGGCTCACCTTGGGAGGCTTGGAGGGCGCGAGCTCACGAATCAGCTCGCTGATGCGCTTGGCGTACTTGTCGCTCACCCAGTCGCGCACGAAGCGGTTGGGCGCCAGCAAGCAGAGCTCGTTGGCCTCCCCCTCTTCCGCCTGCAAGGGACGAATCCAGGTGTTGAACTGCTGGGAGCTTAGTTCGTCCTGCAGATAGTCCAGGCACTGTTGCCAAAGCGCGAGTGACACTCATCTCACCATCAGTTGAAAACGGCCGACCATTGTACCGCCCATGGCGTCGGTTATCCACACGCGAAAGGGGCTCGCTCCGGGCTGTGGACAACTCATCGTGAGCCATTGGGAGAACCCGGGCACGACATGAGGACAGAGAGGCGAAATCGTCGTTTTCAAGGATCCATGCACACCTCGCGCACACCTTCCAAAGCGTTTTCCAACGGCTTATGCACACATTTTTTATGCTTGTAAGCATTTGTTAATAAAATTCAAAAGACACTTATCCACAATTAGTATCCCCACTATTAATAACAACGGGTTTCAAATAACTTCATTAGTAATGATAGTGGCGTCAAAACCTCGACTTGAGGGCACGTTAAGGGGCGTTAGAGCATATTTAGCGCTTTTTATGCATGGAAAAATTGCACCCAGCCCGCGAAGTCTCTACAATTTCCGGTCTTGAATTGAACCTCCCCGGCTAGTTCTTCCACTGGACCGGGTCGTTTGGAATTCACTTTCGTCCTAAACCACGTGGGAATAACCAGTTATGAAACGCACTTTTCAACCCAGCGTTCTCAAGCGCAAGCGCGCGCATGGCTTCCGTGCTCGCATGGCCACCAAGAACGGCCGCGCCGTCATCAACCGTCGTCGCGCCAAGGGCCGCAAGCGTCTGAGCGCCTGATTTCAGATTGCGTGTGCCGCACCAAGGCTTTCCCCGGGATTTGCGCTTACTGAATGCCGGGGATTTCAGCCACGTATTCGAGCAGGCAGACCTGAAGGTCCACGGCAAAGGTATGATGGCGCTCGCGCGTCTCAGTACCCGGGGGCATCCTCGCGTTGGACTGGTGGTCAGCAAGAAGAATGTCAAGCTCGCCGTCGACCGTAACCGCTTCAAGCGTCTCGTCAGAGAATCCGTCCGGCTTCGCCAGCACCGTTTGCCTTCCATGGACATCGTGATCCTGGCCAAGCGCGGTGTGCAGGATATCGACAATGAAACGCTCGCCCGCCAGCTGCACGGCATGTGGAAGCGACTTTCGCGCGATGCGCTTGCACTCTCGCCGCCTCCCTCGCTTGCTAATGTTACGCACGGCGCTTGATCGCACACCTCGCCGCTCGGCCCCGGCCTGCCTCATGGCAGGCTTTCGTGTGTCTTGGGGCGAGAAATGACACTGCGCCATTAGCATGTTCACCACCCATCGGGCAGAACCCTCATGGACGTAAAACGACTTTTATTGCTGATTCCACTGGCCGTACTGGCCTATCTTCTGGTTGTTCAGTGGAATCAGGACTACGGGCAGACCAGCTTCGACTCGACGCCGGAGATCACCCAGCGCCAGAGCAGCGAGCAAGGCGTCGACGACGGCAGCGGTAACGACCTGGCCGTTCCCACTTCCAATGCCCCCCAGGGCAGCGCCAACGAGGCGATTCCCACGGACAACGGCAGCGAATCCGCCAGCCGTGACTTCATCGCCGTCACCACCGACGTGCTGGACGTGCGCATCGACCCCTACGGCGGCGACATCGTCTTCGCGGCCCTCCCCCAGCACAAGATGACGCTGGACTCCGAGCGCAACTACGTGCTGCTCTCCGACAACGCCTCGCGCAGCTACGTGGCGCGCTCGGGCATCCAGCTCGACGGCCAGGCCAGCCGCATCGCCTTCACGCCGGCGAGCACCGAATACCGCCTGGGCAACGACGAGCAGTCCCTCGAGGTCGATCTTCGCGCCGAGGTCAACGGCGTCGACGTGACCAAGCGCCTGACCTTCGAGCGCGGAAGCTACGCGGTGGACGTCAGCTACTTCGTGGCCAACAACACCGAAGAGCCGGTCACCGCTCGCTTCATCGGCCAGCTCGCCCGCGACAACAGCCCCGACCCGTCCAGCGGCGTGACCCTGGGCATGAACTCCTACATGGGCGCGGCCTTCTCGACCCCGGACACCCGCTACGAGAAGATCGACTTCGCCGACATCCAGAACCGCCGCTTCGAGAACCGCGAAGCCCAGGGCGGCTGGATCGCGATCATCCAGCACTACTTCGTGTCCGCCTGGGCGCCTTCCCAGAACCAGCAGAACCTCTACTACGTCACCACCGACGCGCGTGATCGCAACGTGGTCGCCTTCGCCGGCCCCACCAGCAGCATCGCCGCCGAAGGCGACGCCACTCTCGGCGCCACGCTCTACATGGGCCCGAAGGTGCAGGACTACCTCGAACAGGTGGCGCCGAATCTTCAGCTGACCGTGGATTACGGCTGGCTGTGGTTCATCGCCAACCCGCTGTTCTGGCTGCTCGACAAGATCCACGACCTGGTGGGTAACTGGGGCTGGTCGATCGTGCTGCTGACCGTGCTGGTCAAGGCGGCGCTGTTCCCGCTCTCCGCCAAGGCGTACAAGTCGATGGCGCGCATGCGCAAGCTCGGCCCGGAAATGCAGCGTCTCAAGGAGATGTACGGCGACGACCGCCAGAAGATGTCCCAGGAGATGATGAAGTTCTACCAGAAAGAGAAGATCAACCCGCTCGGCGGCTGTCTTCCGATCCTGGTACAGATGCCGGTGTTCATCGCCCTGTACTGGATGCTGCTCGAGTCCGTGGAGCTTCGCCACGCACCGTTCATGCTCTGGGTCCAGGATCTCTCGGTGAAGGACCCCTACTTCATCCTGCCGATCCTGATGGGCGTGTCGATGTACGTGCAGCAGCTTCTCAACCCGACGCCTCCGGATCCGATGCAGGCGAAGATCATGAAGCTTCTGCCGATCATCTTCACCTTCTTCTTCCTGTGGTTCCCGGCGGGCCTGGTGATCTACTGGGTGGTCAACAACATCATCTCGGTGGCGCAGCAGTACTTCATCACCAAGCGCATCGAGAACGACCCCACCGTCGGCAAGGGCATGCGAACCAAGTAACGCCCTCGCGCTCGACCTCCAGACCCCCGCCCCGTGCGGGGGTCTGGCGTTTCGGGCGCCGTGAATTCACACTAACGCCATTTCTCAAAGAGACGCGCCATGGCCTCAAGACTCTACACCCAGGACACGATCGCCGCGCTCGCCACCCCGCCCGGGCGCGGCGGCGTCGGCATCATTCGGGTCTCCGGCCCCGCCTGCGGCGATATCGCCACCGCCATGCTGGGCAGCCGCCCGGCCAGCCGCTACGCCCACTACGGGCCGTTTCACGGCGAGGATGCCATCATCGACGAGGGCATCGCGCTGCTGTTCCAGGGCCCGAACTCCTTCACCGGCGAGGACGTGCTGGAGCTCCAGGGCCACGGCGGCCCGGTCATCATGGACATGCTGCTCGAGCGCTGCGTGCAGCTTGGCGCCCGCCTGGCCCGGCCTGGCGAGTTCTCCGAGCGCGCCTTTCTCAACGACAAGCTCGATCTTTCCCAGGCCGAGGCGATCGCCGACCTGATCGACGCCACCTCGCGCTCGGCGGCCGAGAACGCCGTACGCTCGCTGCAAGGCGAGTTCTCTCAGCGCGTGGCCGCGCTGGTCGAGCGGCTGATCGAGCTGCGGGTCTACGTGGAAGCCGCGATCGACTTCCCCGAGGAGGAGATCGACTTTCTCGCCGATGGCCACGTGGCAGCGCGCCTGGCCGCCGTGCAGCAGGAGCTCTCGACGGTGCGCCGCGCCGCGGGCCAGGGGGCGCTGATGCGCGAAGGGATGAGCGTGGTGATCGCCGGGCGCCCCAACGCCGGCAAGTCGAGCCTTCTGAACGCCCTGACCGAGCAGGAGACGGCGATCGTCACCGACATCGCCGGTACCACCCGGGACGTCTTGCGCGAGCATATCCACATCGACGGCATGCCGCTGCACGTGATCGATACCGCCGGGCTCAGAGACACCCCGGACGCGGTGGAGAAGATCGGCGTGGCCCGCGCCTGGACGGAGATCGAAAAAGCCGACCGGGTGCTGCTGATGGTCGACGCCGCCACCACCGAGGCCACCGACCCGATGGCGATCTGGCCCGAGTTCGTCGAGCGCCTGCCGGATCGAGGGCGCCTGACCCTAGTACGCAACAAGATCGACGAAAGCGCGGAGACCGCCGGCATCGACTTGTCCACATCCGCCCCGACGCTGCGCCTGTCGGCGAAGACCGGAGCGGGTGTGGACAACTTGAAGGCGCATCTGAAGGACGTGATGGGCTTCGCTGCCACCACCGAGGGGCGCTTCTCGGCGCGCCGGCGTCACCTGGACGCGCTGGACCGCGCCAGCACCGCGCTGGAGGCCGGTCGCGCCCAGCTCGAAGGCATGGGTGCCGGCGAGCTGCTTGCCGAGGACCTGCGCGACGCCCAGGCCTCGCTTGGCGAGATCACCGGCGAGTTCAGCGCCGACGACCTGCTCGGCGAGATCTTCGGCAGTTTCTGCATCGGCAAGTGAGGCGGTTGAAAGGGCCTACCAGGCAAGCGATACGCCGGTATAGTCGATGAAACGCTGCTCAGGATCAGATGAGTAAGCGCTCACTACGTCGACAATGCCTGCAGCGCTTTGCTCGACGGTCACCGGCGCATCGTCGCCACCCATGTCGGTCTTGACCCAGCCAGGATGCAGGTTGAGCACGCCGACGCCGGCGGGCAGCGCCTCGTGGCGGGCGAAGCCGCGGGTGAGGCTG
>NZ_JAMZBC010000047.1 GCF_024158715.1 Halomonas sp. 707D7
GGTTCCACCAGAACGACGGGCACGAGGTAGAGCAGCACGCGCACAGGATGCACTCGTACAAGCCGTCGAGCTTGTCGCGGTCTTCCGGCGACTGCAGACGCTCGATGGCGGGCGCCGGCGTGTCGTTTTGCAGGTACGGCTCGATGCGCTCGTACTGCTTGTAGAAGATCGCCATGTCGACGACCAGGTCACGGATGACCGGAAGACCCGGCAGCGGGCGCAGGGTCAGCTTGCCGCCCTTGACCACGTCGGACAGCGGCGTGATGCACGCCAGGCCGTTCTTGCCGTTCATGTTCATGCCGTCGGAGCCGCACACGCCTTCACGGCAGCTGCGACGAAACGCCAGGCCGCTGTCCTGCTCCTTCATCAGGTGCAGAACGTCCAGCACCATCAGATCGCGACCTTTGGTGTCGACCTGGAACTCCTGCATGTACGGCGCGGAGTCGGTTTCCGGGTTGTAGCGGTATATGGATACCTGAAGATTGGACATTGTGACTCCCTCTCGGTGCAGGGGCCGACGCTTGCCGACCCCGGCGAAGATTAGTAGGTACGAACCTTCGGCTCGAACATATCAACGGTTTTCGGCTTGAAGTTGACGTCGCGCTGCTTCAGCTCCTTGGTGAGCGGGAAGTAGAGCGAGTGCTTCAACCAGTTGACGTCATCACGGTCGGGGTAGTCGTAGCGCGAATGCGCACCACGGCTCTCTTTACGCTCGAGGGCAGCAATCGCCGTTGCTTCCGCCACTTCCATAAGGTTGTCGAGCTCGAGCGCTTCGACACGCGCGGTGTTGAACGCGTTGGACTTGTCCGGCAGGTGGGCATTGGCGATACGCTCGCGCAGGGCCGCCAGCTTCTTCACGCCCTCCTGCATGTTCTCCTCTTCGCGGAATACGCCGAAGGAGTTCTGCATGATGTCCTGAAGCTCCGCCTTGAGCGCGGGGATGCTTTCGCCGCCCTCGGACTCGTTCCAGCGGGTGATGCGCTTCATCGCGGTCTCGATGTCGGACTCGGAGGCGTCCAGGTACTCGATGCCTTCGTTGAGCGCGCCTTCGATGAACATGCCCGCCGCGCGGCCGAAGACCACGAGATCGAGAAGCGAGTTGCCGCCCAGGCGGTTGGCGCCGTGGACCGAGACGCAAGCCGCTTCGCCGCAGGCGAACAGACCGTTGATGATCTGATCTTCGCCGGCCTCGTTCTGCATGATGGCCTGACCGTGAACGTTGGTCGGGATACCACCCATCATGTAGTGGCAGGTCGGCACGACCGGGATCGGGTCCTTGGCCGGGTCGACGTGGGCGAAGGTCTTGGAGAGTTCGACGATACCCGGCAGGCGCTTGCCCAGCACCTCTTCACCCAGGTGGTCGAGCTTGAGGAAGACGTGGTCGCCCTTGTCGCCGCAGCCGCGGCCCTCGAGGATCTCCATGACCATGGAGCGCGCGACCACGTCGCGGCCGGCCAGATCCTTCGCGTTCGGGGCGTAACGCTCCATGAAGCGCTCGCCATCCTTGTTGACCAGGTAGCCACCCTCGCCGCGGCACCCTTCGGTGACCAGCGTGCCGGCACCATAGATACCGGTCGGGTGGAACTGCCACATCTCCATGTCCTGCATCGGGAAGCCGGCGCGCAGCGCCATGCCGATGCCGTCGCCGGTGTTGATCAGCGCGTTGGTGGTGGAGGCGTAGATCCGGCCCGCACCGCCGGTGGCCAGCACCGTCGCCTTGGATTTCACGTGGACCACTTCGCCGGTCTCGATGCACATGGCGATACAGCCGACCACGTCACCGCTGGCATTCTTGACCAGGTCCACCGCGTACCACTCGTTCAAGAACGTGGTGTTGTTCTTGAGGTTGTTCTGGTAGAGCGTGTGCAGAAGCGCGTGGCCGGTACGGTCGGCGGCGGCACACGTGCGCGCGGCCTGACCGCCTTCACCGAAGTTCTTGGACTGGCCGCCGAAGGGGCGCTGGTAGATACGACCGTTGTCGAAGCGCGAGAACGGCAGACCCATGTGCTCGAGCTCGAATACCGCTTTCGGGCCTTCGGAACACATGTACTCGGCGGCATCCTGGTCGGCGATGTAGTCGCCGCCCTTGACGGTGTCGTACATGTGCCAGCGCCAGTCGTCGTTCGGGTCGGCGGAGGCGATCGCGCAGGTGATACCCCCCTGGGCGGAAACGGTGTGAGAGCGTGTCGGGAACACCTTGGACAGTACCGCGGTCTTCTTGCCGGACTTGGCGAGTTCCAGAGCGGCACGCAGGCCAGAGCCACCGCCACCGATGATGATGGCGTCAAACGTCAGGCTACGAAGGTTAGACATGGATTAAGCTCCCCACAGAATTTGGATGCCCCAGACCAGGTAGACAAAGATGGCCAGAATGATGAGCGTCTGGGCCGCGACACGCAGCCGGGTGGACTTGAGGTAGTCGGTGGTGACGGTCCACAGGCCGATCCAGGCGTGCGCTGCCAGCGAGATGAAGGCCAGAAGCGAGAAGATGCGCATCCAGATCTGGCTGAAGAGCCCGCTCCAGGTGTAGTAGTCGAGCCCGGGATTGAACAGCAGATAGCCCACGATGAACAGCGTGTAGAGCGCCAGGATCACGGCCGAGACGCGCTGCATCAGCCAGTCGGACAGGCCGCTGCGACCGAAACTTGTGATGTTGGTTACCATACCCAGACTCCTGCCAGAATGATCAGAACCGCGCTCACCACCACGGTGATCTGCGCCTTTTGCACGCTACCTTCCAGGGTGACACCGATATCGGCATCCATCAGCAGGTGCTTGATGCCGGCCACGAAGTGGAAGGCCAGCGCGGACAGAAGGCCCCAGGCGACGAGCTTGGCGAGCAGGTTGTTCGCCAGCGCATCGCGCACGGCATCGAATTCGGCCGGTGAGGAGAGGGATTTCCCCAGTGCCCAGAAGGCGAAGATCAGGCCGACGAACAGGATGACACCGGTGATGCGGTGCGTGATCGACGTCAACGCCGGCAGGGGAAAATGAATGGTCGAAAGGTCTAGGTTTACGGGTCGTTTGCTATTCACGGCGTTATACACACTCTCTTGGCCCACTCTGCAAAGGTTCGGGCTTACCCCGAGCGGGCGGTGGTTGCTGGAAGGGGCTCGGCCGTTGCCAAGTCGGACACGACCACCTATCTGCCGGTCGCGCGCCGGGGATTATAAGAACCTTCGCTTCCGCTTACAAACCAAACGCAAGCCTAACTCCACTAAGACAATGAAAATGCCCGGCAGGTGGAGTCGATTTTGCGTTGCAGCATGTTTATAGTGTCAACGAGCCGACCGGTTTAGTAAGCCTGTTAACAGCTACAGTCTATTACGTCTTCGAGGCAGTCGTTCGGCTCATCTAAAAATTAGACAAAAATACAAACCCCGAATAAATTTGTACAAATATAGTTGATATTAAGGCTAATTGACAAAAAGTCGCACGCTTCTATAGTAGGCGAGCCTTTTCGCCGGCGCGGTATGCGAAACAACGACTTTACGTCCCAAACCGAATTCGAAAGGAGGCCTTCATGGCTGACAGGAAAGCGACATTGACGGTAGACGGTCTGGACAAGCCGATCGAACTACCCATGTATTCCGGCACATTAGGCCCAGACGTTATCGATGTACGAGGCCTCGGTGCAGAGGGCCTGTTCACCTACGACCCCGGCTTCATGGCCACCTCTTCCTGCCAGTCCGCCATCACCTACATCGATGGCGGCAAGGGCATGCTGCTTCACCGTGGTTACCCCATCGACCAGTTGGCCAAGGAGTCCAACTTCGTCGAGCTCTGCTATACCCTGCTGTTCGGCGAACTGCCTTCCGACGAGCAGTACGCGGATTTCGAGACGCGCATTCGCAACCACACCATGGTCCATGACCAGATCAACAACTTCTTCAAGGGTTTCCGCCGCGACGCGCACCCGATGTCGATCCTGTGCGGCGTGGTGGGTGGCCTGGCGGCCTTCTACCATGACCACATGGACATCACCCAGGAAGAAGACCGGGTCATCAGCGCCATCCGTCTGATCGCCAAGATGCCCACGCTCGCCGCGATGTCGCACAAGTACAACGTCGGTCAGCCCTTCAACTACCCGCGCAACGACCTGAGCTATGCAGAGAACTTCCTCTACATGATGTTCAGCAACCCCTGCGAGGAGTACAAGATCAACCCGGTCTACGCCAAGGCGATGGACCGTATCTTCATGCTCCACGCGGATCACGAGCAGAACGCCTCCACCTCCACGGTGCGCCTGGCGGGCTCGACCGGTGCCAACCCGTTCGCCTGCATCAGCGCGGGTATCGCGGCGCTCTGGGGTCCGGCCCACGGCGGTGCCAACGAAGCGGTGCTGAACATGCTCGACGAGATCGGCGACGACTCCGAAGAGAACATTCAGCGTTTCATCGACAAGGCCAAGGACAAGGACGACCCGTTCAAGCTGATGGGCTTCGGTCACCGGGTCTACCGCAACTTCGACCCGCGCGCCAAGGTGATGAAGGAGAGCTGCGACGAGGTACTGGCGGAACTCGGCATGGCCGACGACCCGCAGCTCAAGATCGCCAAGCGCCTCGAGCAGATCGCGCTGGAAGACGAGTACTTCATCGAGCGCAAGCTCTACCCGAACGTCGACTTCTACTCCGGCATCATCTTGAAGGCGATGGGCATTCCGACCAACATGTTCACCGTGATCTTCGCCGTGTCGCGTACCATCGGCTGGATCTCGCACTGGCATGAAATGCTCAGCGAGAGCTACAAGATCGGCCGTCCGCGTCAGCTCTACACGGGCCACGACAAGCGCGACTACCCGACCAAGAAGTAAGTCTCGCCGATTCGACGCGAAGGCCGCCCCAGGGCGGCCTTCGTGCATTCAGGAGGCTTTTCGAGCAGCGCACCCTCACCTCTCACTGAACTCGTCACTTTCGCTTTTGAACAGCACCAGGCTCGCTCGATGCGATGAAAGAGACCCCGTATCGCGACCATTTTTTGCTTGACAAGGCGGGCCAAAAGCAAAGAAAAATGTTTTCCACACTATCTGTGGATAACCCTGTTCACAACCACACAGAAACATCCCGCAATCGCCATGAACAGTGGCTTGGCTTTAGATTGATCACTTTTTGATCTAACATAAGCCATTGTTTTAATTAAATAAATTTTAAAAGGCTGATTTCATGAAGAGTTAGCCGCCCCTTGTGTACAACCCCGCCCAAGGAACAGCAAAAGTGGACAAGTCAAGCGCAAAAAGGCAAAAAATTCGGTCTGAAAGACGTATCAAAGGCAGCAATAATTCTCGCCATACCCTAACGGGTTGCGATGAAAAATTATCAAAAGATAAGAGATAGAGCAGAAGAGATGTGGCGTCCCATAAGGGGTTCGAACCCTTGTTACCGCCGTGAAAGGGCGGTGTCCTGGACCACTAGACGAATGGGACGTTTTACATCGTGCGCTTGCGCGCTTGAGTTGGTGGAGCCTAGCGGGATCGAACCGCTGACCTCAACACTGCCAGTGTTGCGCTCTCCCAGCTGAGCTAAGGCCCCGTGTCGTGAAGACGATGCGTATAGTACTGATTAGGCTCGCCTTCGTCAACCCAAAATGCGCCAAATCCCGCAATGGGATCTGGCGCAGCACGCGTCGGGCGATAATGCCCTTCTCGGTTACAGCGCCCGGTACTCCTTCTCGAAGCGCTTGGCCTGCTTTTTCGAGACGCCGCCCAGCACTTCGAGGGCGTGGCGCAGGCGTGCTCGGGTCACGTCCGAACCGAGGATCGCCATGGCATCCATGACCGAGGTGCTGGTGCTCGATCCGGTCACGGCGATGAACACCGGCGCCAGAAACGCCTTCATCTTGAGATCGAAGACGCCGGCCAGGGCCTGAACCTCGGCCAGCAGCGCTTCCTTGTTCCAGGCCGGCAGCGTCTCGAGGCGCCACACCAGAAACTGCAGAAGCCGCACGAGCTCTTCGCGCTCGAGCTTCACGCCTTCGAAATCCGCCTCCGTGATGGCGGGCAGGCCCGAGAAGAAATGCCCGGCCAGCGGCATGACCTGGGAGAGCGTTTCCACCCGCGGGCGCACCTGAGGCAATATCTGGCGCACGTACTCCTCGTTGAAGGCCCACTCCCTGAGCGCGGCCAACAGCGCGTCGTCGTCCAGATCCTCACGAATGTAGAGGCCGTTGAGCCAGGTCAGTTTCTCCAGGTCGAACACCGGCCCGCCGAGCGAGACGCGCTGGATGTCGAAGACGCCCATCATCTCCTGGAGAGAGAACTTCTCGCGCTCGTCCGGCATCGACCAGCCCATGCGGCCGAGGTAATTGGTCACCGCCTGGGGCAGAAAGCCCATGCGGCGATAGTAGTTGATCGAGGTCGGGTTCTTGCGCTTGGAGAGCTTCGACTTGTCCGGATTGCGCAAAAGCGGCATGTGGCAGAGTACCGGCATGTCCCAGCCGAAGTACTCGTAGAGAAGCTGATGCTTGGGCGCGGAGTTGATCCACTCTTCCCCGCGCAGCACGTGGGTGATGCCCATCAGGTGATCGTCCACCACGTTGGCCAGATGATAGGTCGGCATGCCGTCGGACTTTATCAGGATCTGGGCATCCACCTGGGCCCAGTCCACCTCGATGGTGCCGCGCAGCAGATCCTCGATCACGCAGACGCCGTCGCTCGGCACGTTCATGCGCACCACGAACGGCCAGCTCTCCGCTTCGCGGCGTGCCTGCTCCTCGGGCGACAGCGCCAGATCCGCCGGCTTGAGCGCCAGGTGCAGGCCAGCCTCCTTGCGTGACTCGCGCAGCGCATCGAGCTCTTCGCTGGTGCGGTAGCACTTGAAGGCGTGGCCGGCGTCGATCAGCTCCTGAGCGTAGCGCGCGTAGATCTCGCCGCGCTCGCTCTGGCGGTAGGGGCCGTGAGGGCCGCCGACGTCCGGGCCCTCGTCCCACTCGATGCCGAGCCAGCGCAGCGAATCCAGAATCATCTGCTCGGACTCGGCGGTCGAGCGTACCCGGTCGGTGTCCTCGATGCGCAGGATGAATTCGCCGCCGTGCTGGCGAGCGAAGCAGAGGTTGAACAGCGCGATGTAGGCGGTGCCGACGTGGGGGTCGCCCGTAGGCGAGGGCGCGATACGCGTACGTACGGTCATCAAGATATCCTTTTGGCGTCAGAGCGTGGCGCCATTATACGCGCCCATCTACCATCCATCAGTATGCGTGGGGAACATCTTTGGCCGAAAAGCGTCCGAATGAAAGTTGCTAAGGATATAGCGGTGGGCGCTCAAGTCGCTTTGCTATTTCGAGCGTTCTACCTATGATGCATGGCCGTGCGCGAAGCCCCGAGCGATCGCGTACGGCGTACCGCCGTTGGCAACGATGAACGTTCATCACACGAGTTTGTTTGGCTCATCAATGGGAAAACATAATGGAATCGCTAGGCTCACGTATCAAGCAACTCCGGCAGCGGGTGAAGCTTAACAAAGCCGCCCTGGCCCGGAAGGTTGGCGTGTCGGATGTGACTATCTCGTACTGGGAGTCCGGTGCGATCAAGCAGATCGGGCACGAGCGCCTAGTGGCGCTGGCCGACGCACTGGACTGTTCGCTGGCGACGCTGCTGGAAGGCGACAGCGCCCCGCCGCTTCTGACGCTGACCCATCAAGGCCCCCTGCCCTGGGAACAGGTCCAGGCCACCACCTTGACGCCGCCGCCCCACCTGCCGCTCAAGATCGACTGGAAAGCGCCTTGCGTGATGACCACGCCGGCCCCCGACTCGGATTTCGCTCCCGCCTCCCCGGGTGATCTCCTGCTGCTCGGCCCCACGCACGTCTTCCACAAAGCCGGCCATTATCTGGTCAAGCGCGACGATCGATTCGTTCTGGAGCATTTCCCCAAGTCTCCGAACGACGTCGAGATCCACGCCGTCGTGCTCGCTCACTGGTGTTCTGCCTAAAGCACCCTTTTGCCCCTAGTCCTCAACCACGTCCACCTGGTCACGCGTGCGTCTTGGCTCACTCCCCACCAAGAAGCGTCGTGAGTAGGTGGTCACCTGCCCCAGGCCGTGGCGAGTTTGCGTGACGAGCTCGCCCGCCAGATACTCCCCGCGCGACCCGATCACCTCCTGCACGGCCTGCGGCTGCACGCTGGCTTCACTCGACTGCACGCGCACGATATAACCGCCGTCCGGCAAGCCGCTGCCCGAACCGAAGGGCCCGGCGCGAAACTGCCCGCCCGTGACCGCCGTGCGCGACTGCCATCGCACCCGGCTCAATTCACGCTCGACCACCACCTGCAGCCGCGTACCCTCCGGCAGGTTGGTCTCCCCGGCCACCATCAGCCGCCGATCGCTTGCAAGCTCGACGTGCGCCGTGACCGCCACCTCCAACGGTTCGGGCTCGCGAGCAGTATCGTCAGCCTGTGTTGCAGCTTCGTGACGCGCGGGCTCGGGCACCGGGGCCGGCTCGTCCGGCTGTTCGTTGCAACCGGCCAGCAGTAGAAGCCCGGCCACCATCGCGATACCTCTGCGTGCTTTAACCATACCCGTTCCTCACCCCGAATCCGAACCCTAGGCTATACCATTAAAGGTGCAAGCGCGTCACTAGCAGCCGGGGGCCTGCCAACGGTATTGGCTCAGGGTTTGCGCGCTGTAACCGTGGGTGTGGGTTTTCAGATCGCTGACGAACGCGGTGGGGCTATCGAACGTCAGCGTATCGACGGAACGGAGGGCGCTTTCGCCTTTGCCACAGGCCACCGACACCCTCGCCCCACCGTTGCAGTGGCGATCTCGATATCGTCACAGGCAATCTCACCCCAGAGCGCCTGAACCACGCCTTGCTGGCTCTGCGCCTGGTCTGGTGTCAGGCACAGGGTTTCGGTTGCGGTAGAGATCGGCGCGTCACCCTCCACTCGTGGTAGGTTGAATATGGTCATGTCGATACGCCATAAGCCGGGATGAACACCGTCCTGCGCCCACAGCGTGCAGAGCAAAAAAAAGGGCTAGCAGGGCCAATGAAGGAAGACGTAGCATGGGGTTCTCTTGATGGCATGGTGGATGAGCAAGGGTGGATGAGCGAGGATAGAAGATCAGATAGGGCTTTGAATACTCTTTTAACAGCCACGCCAACCAGCACCGCCAGCTTTTCAGCCTGATGTACACCCTGCAAACGGCCAGTGTAGCCAACAGCTTGTGGCCATCATGAACGCGCTGAACGAGAAGATGGATAAGGGAACGGTACGGCTGGGACTACCGGAGAAGAATGCGCTGTGGCATTTGCGGTGTGCCCATTGTAGCCCGCGGTATACGACGCAGTGGGGGAATTGATGCGGGCTTATACGGATAAAGGGGGGTATAAAACGTACCAAGGGTTAAGACTTACTTTGCGCTGACTTATCAATAGGTTGATGGTGAAGGCAAACCGGCAAGTGTCTAACTTTCACGGGATAGCCTGATGAATGATGAGTATGAGTAGTAAAAAACCCCCTCAAACCACTATAACGTGGAAAAGAATAGTCATCCAAATCTTCGAAATATTCTTTTTCTTCATCTTCCCCATTCATTACCTTATCAAAAAAGAATGTTTTCCATCTTTCTATAGCCATTTTCATTTTAGGTGAAAAGCAAAAAATTATTAGAATGCAATGATCTTGACCTACTGTGCCAGTAGTATAGCGAGTTACAAGTTGCTTTACTCCTTCAAAGAGATGCCCACTATCATACCTAGTTGAACTAGTAGGTATTTTTCCTAAGACTTTTGATTCACATATAATAGTAAATTGGCCAGCCTGGTTTTCAATAACAATATCAGCGTTCCCCCCCGCTGTTCCAGGACGTGCTGAAACACCGAAGCCATCCAAACGCTCAATTATCCGAGAAGTCCAACCATCTTCTACTGAACCATTAGCAAACTGCAAATGTGCATTTTGCTCTGCTCGAGCAGCAGCTCTATCAATTAAAATATGTACGCCAGCAGCAAAGTCTTCAAACGTCGCTGCTTGGGTACATAACAAATAAGCCTCATCTACACCAGATAACCTATTGACGGCCATATTGCACATTCTCGACCGCCTCTTTATTCAATACGTATTCGACAAAGATAAACTCAGCTATAGAATGCGAGACTTCGCCACTAATAGGATCAATATTCGATCGATTCGACAAATATTTAAAAACATCACCTGCATCTAGGTCGATTCTTTTTTCACGATCGTCTTCAAAGTAATACTTAGCTATCAAAAGATAAGGATATTTATAGCTTAGCTCGCCTATAAAATCCTCAACTTCGTTAAAATCATAAAAATATATTTCAAAAATACTATGAAGCCTAAACTTTGTAAAAACGAGGTTATAATTATCGGCTGGATAGCTTTCCAGAAAGCTTAAAAATTCACATAGTGCTTTATACTCGCGCCACCCCCTCCCATTAGCACTAGGATTATAATAAGTATCTATGAATCTTTTAAGCTTTTCAGACTTCATGCTTGCTACTCAAAGCAACAACTTAGAAAGAAGATAATTATAGTCCGATTCGCCAAAACAATCTAATAGATAAACTTGATCGACAGTTTGTCCTGCTTTAAGAATTAAACGTAAACTACCTTTAACTTTTAGAGAAACCTGATGATCTCCATCATCAGACTTAAAGTCCCAGACTTTTGCGATACTATGACTTTGAAATATTTTATTTACTTTCTCTGTGCCACCAATATGATAGCTTTCGTTTTTTAAATCATCTTTTCTATTTCTTACTTTTTCAGTTCTTTCTACACCCTCTTCAGTAAGAAAATCAAAAGCTACAACTCTACCCAAATCATTTGCAAAATAATAGTCATTTACCTTGCTTAAAAAATCGATAGGGTCATTAATCTTTCCGCCTAAAATACCTTGCACATATTTAATCAGCTTTTTCTGAAAATTAGATGTGTTCATTTTAGACATTGAAACGGCATTGGACAGCCTCAACTCTAAACGCGAGGAGTTATAGTCCAAAACCAGCACATCGATTGACAGCTCAGACACCATCCCTTTTGCAGATACTTCTTTCACATCCTGCATCATACTTAAAGCAGACGGAGTCAAATCTCCTTTATTTAATTGAAATATCTTATAATACTCTCTTCTTGAACCGACTAAGAACACTTTTAATTCATCATTAATCTTAATTGACTTTATGGGTAAAATGTCTTCGCTAATAACTTTAGAATCAGCTGGAAAATCAGGGTAATACCCCGCCAAGCTAGCCGGGTCAGAGCTGAGAAGCTGTTTCTCAATATTATTATCAATAGCACGAAGAGTAGCAGCACTTACGTCATAAAACTGCACGATCTTATTATTATATATAATATACTTTTCCAAAAGCTCTTTTATGCTGCGTATGGCGGTGCGTAAGTCATTCTCATTCATCAAAGAAACATATTTTTCACATGCTTCTTTATGATCATCGCTGATCTTTACCCTAGGGAACTTCAGCGGGTTGAACACTCTCGTTCTAATATGAGATTGACCGATACCATATTTACGAAACAAATCATAAACTTCTGAGAACTCTTGCTGTAATAATTTTTTAGCACTGATTAAAGTATTCATCATATTCCCTTATAGAACTATCAAACAACTCACCCAATCCGAATCTCACACCGCCCAGAATCTCCAGGTCCCCATATCCTGCGGCTTGATCTTCTCCGGCTGATACAGCTGGTTATCACTGATCAGATACAGCGCGCCCCCTGCTAGGCGCTGTATCCACTTGATCCGTCGCTCTCTACTCACCAGCAGCAGGAACACCTTCTTACTGTGGGTCGCCATCAACCCGGTTTACCAGAGTTTTATGGCTATCCGCAAACCACTAGGCCTCAACACCCATTTAGGTTGCGCGATGTCATTTTACTCACCAGTTCGTTGCCCAAAGGAGAAGCCTAGCGCTAAGCAGTCTGCGCTTCTATTAAGCGAGCTTAACCCAATAGCCTCCACATCACTATCGCAATAACGCCCCTTTTTGCTCTCAATTTCCTCGCTCAGTCCAGACGCTGGTGCATGCAGCCTATCCTGAGCTTTCCTGACACTTTCGGACTCGCTGCGCTGGGAGCGCTCCCTTTTCTTCCGTACAATACCGCCCATCCCATTTATCGTGCATGAAACCGGCTCGTCGCTACTGGTTACGCGCCCATGTCGTTTCATCCGCACTCTCATTGTAGCTATATATTCATACAGCTAAAGAACCCATTCCATGACCGATTTTACGAACGAAAACGCCGCCGACCGGGGCCGCCGCTTCTCGGTAGCACCCATGATGGACTGGACGACCCGCGACTACCGCGCGTTCGCCCGTACACTCACCAAGCGCACCCTGCTCTACACCGAGATGGTGACCACCGGCGCCATCCTGCACGGCTCGCCTCGTGAGCGCTTTCTGGGCTACACCGAGGTGGAGCATCCGATTGCGCTGCAGTTGGGCGGCAGCGACGCGGGGGAGCTCGCCGAGTGTGCGGCGATCGCTCAGGAGTGGGGCTATGACGAGGTGAACCTGAACGTCGGCTGCCCGAGCGACCGGGTGCAGAACAACCTGATCGGCGCTTGCCTGATGGGCCATCCGGAGAAGGTGGCGGCGGCGGTGAAGGCGATGCAGGCGGCGGTGTCGATTCCGGTGACGGTGAAGTGTCGTATCGGCATCGACGATCAGGACGAGGATGCCGATCTTGCCCGCTTCATCGATCTGGTGGCGGAGGCTGGCTGCGCCACCTTCACCGTGCATGCGCGCAAGGCGTGGCTCAAGGGGCTCTCGCCCAAGGAGAACCGGGACATTCCACCGCTGAACTACCCGCGCGTGCATCGCTTGAAGGCGGCCAACCCGGCACTGCACATCGGCATCAACGGTGGCATCAAAACCCTCGAGGAGTGTCAGGCGCAGCTGGCGCACGTGGATAGCGTGATGGTCGGGCGCGAGGCGTACCAGAACCCGTGGCTCTTGGCCGGGGTGGATCAGGCGATCTTCGGCGAGCCCGGGCCGGCGGCCAGCCGGCTGGAAGCCGCCCAGGCCTTTCGCCCCTACATCCAGACGCGGCTCGACGAGGGCGCCAAGCTGAATCACATCACCCGTCACCTGCTGGGGCTTTTCCAGGGCTGCCCGGGCGGGCGGCGCTTTCGCCGCCACCTCTCCGAACACGCCCACAAGGAGGGCGCCGGGCTGCGCTTGTATGACGAGGCCCTGAGCCTGGTGCGCGAGCCCGAACTCGAGGCATGAAAAAACCCGCCACGCAGGGCGTGGCGGGTTCGCTTACCAGTGAGCGGTTACTTGCCGGCTTTCTGGCGGTTTTCCATCACGCCCTTCTCGACACGTTCGCCGATGGTCTGGTCGACGTTCTTCCAGTACTCGAATACCCGTGAGAGCACCGGCTCCTCCACTCCATCGGAGACGTGGCCGACGATGTTGCTGACCAGCCGGTCGCGGGCGGCGTCGTCCATCACCTTGTTGACCAGGTCGTTGGCCTGGTTGAAGTCGCCGTCGTCCGGGCGCAGCGTGTAGGCGGCGCGCACGAACTCGCCGTCGGCCTGCCATACCGCGTCTTCCGGGAAGCGCTGCGGGTCGGCGTGGGCGCCGCCCTTGCTGTTGGGGGCGTAGACCGGGTCGGACGTGTTGGTCATGCGCATCCGGCCGCCCTTGGCGTAGCTGTGGAACGGACACTTGGGCTGGTTGACCGGAATCTGCTGGTAGTTGACGCCCAGCCGCGCGCGGTGCGCATCGGCGTAGGAGATGGTACGCGCCAGCAGCATCTTGTCCGGCGAGAAGCCGGTGCCCGGTACCGAGTTGCTCGGCTGGAACGCCGCCTGCTCGATTTCGGTGTGGAAATCCGTCGGGTTGCGATCGAGGGTCATCTTGCCCACTTCCTGCAGCGGGTAGTCGCCGTGCGGCCACACCTTGGTCAGGTCGAACGGGTTGATGCGGTAGGTCTTGGCGTCCTCGAAGGGCATGATCTGGACGTGAAGCGTCCAGGTCGGATGATCGCCGCGCTTGATGGCGTCGAACAGGTCGCGGCGGTGGTAGTCGGCGTCGGTGCCCGCCATCTGGTCCGCCTGCTCCTGGGTCATGCACTTGATGCCCTGGTCGGTCTTGAAGTGGTACTTCACCCAGAAGCGCTCGCCGGCGTCGTTGACCCACATGTAGGTGTGGCTCGAATAGCCGTTCATGTGGCGCCAGGAGGCGGGCACGCCGCGGTCGCCCATCAGCCAGGTCACCTGGTGGGCGGACTCCGGCGACAGCGTCCAGAAGTCCCACTGCATGTCATGATCGCGCAGGCCGTTGTCGGCGCGGCGCTTCTGCGAGTGAATGAAGTGCTGGAACTTGAGCGGGTCGCGCACGAAGAACACGGGGGTGTTGTTGCCCACCATGTCGAAGTTGCCTTCCTCGGTGTAGAACTTCAGCGCGAAGCCGCGCGGGTCACGCCAGGTATCGGGGCTGCCCGACTCGCCGGCCACCGTGGAGAAGCGAGCGACCATCTCGGTCTTCTTGCCCGGCTGCAGGAACGTCGCCTTGGTGTAACGGCTGACGTCGTGGGTCACCTCGAAGTGACCGAAGGCGCCGCCGCCCTTGGCGTGGGGCTGACGATCGGGAATCATTTCCCGGTTGAAGGCCGCCATCTGCTCCATCAGGTAGTGATCGTGCAGCACGATCGGGCCATCGGGGCCGACGGAGAGCGAGTGTTCGTCGCTGGCTACCGGTATTCCTGCATCCGTGGTCGTAAAAGTGGATTTACCGTTCGTCATACCCTTCCTCCATGTCACGATTCGTGGCCTCTTCGGGGCCACTTTCGTTTCGGCTCTATCTCGAGCCATTCATTCATCTGGCTGGCGTGCCAACAGTTATAGTCAATACGTCGGTATCATGCCACGCCAGCGGGGAGCTGCTCAGCTATGGCGTTCATAGCGTGAAGCCATCGACGCCTCCCTCTCCAGACGATCACGGCTATCATTCGTTTGAGGACATGGATCGAGACACAAGCCCCGACTTTTCAGAACATCGGGTCCGGCGCCGGGTCGAGGCTCGACTGGAAGCTTTCGATGGCGGTCTCGGCCTCCTCGATCTCGTCGAAGCGCGCGATGTGGTAGAGTGCCTCGCCTTCGTTGGCCAGCGGCAGGCGGCTCATGCCGATGACGATGCCGTCCGCCATGGCCCGTATGTCGCCTTCGTCGTTGCCGAACGGGTCGGCCACCTTGCCCAGCACCTCGCCCTTGGCGACGCGCGCGCCCAGGCGCACCATCGGGCGCAGGATGCCGTCGATCGGCGCCCGCGCCCAGCTCGAGCCGTTGGCCAGCTCCGCCGGGGCCGGCAGGCGGCGGCGCTGCTCGCCGGACAGCATGCCCAGGCGACGCATCACCCGCAGGATGCCGCGCACCCCTGGCGCGATCGCCCACTCGTCAAAGCGCAGCGCCTCGCCGGCCTCGTAGGTGAGGACCGGAATGCCGCGATTCTGCGCGTAGTGGCGAAGGCTCCCCTCGCGCAGCTCGGCGTTGAGGATCACCGGCGCGCCGAAGGCGTCCGCCATGCGCGCGGTTTCGCTACCGGGCTCGAGCTGGGCGCGAATCTGCGGCAGGTTGGTGCGATGAATGGCGCCGGTGTGCAGGTCGATGATGTGCGTCGCGTGGTCGACGATCTCCTCGCGCAAGAGCGCGGCGATACGCCCGCCGAGCGACCCGTTGTCGCTGCCCGGAAAGCAGCGGTTGAGATCGCGCCGGTCCGGCAGGTAGCGGGTGTGCTGCAGAAAGCCGAACACGTTGACCACCGGCACGGCGATCAGCGTACCGCGCAGGCTGTTGATCGAGCGCGAGCGCAGGAGCCTTCGCACGATCTCCACGCCGTTGATCTCGTCGCCGTGGATGCCGCCGCACACCAGCATCACCGGACCGGGCTTGCGCCCGTGTACCACTTCGATGGAGATGTGCAGCGGGGTATGGGTGTAAAGACGCGCCACCGGCACGTCGATCTGCTGGCGTTGCCCGGGCTGCAAGGTGTGACCGGCGATGTGAAAGGAAGTGTTGGCCATGGCAAGTCCTGTCGGCGGACGAAAAACGGCGCAAGGCGCACGTTTGTTGATCCAGGTGATGATATCCGTCCGTTAACCATACAGTTTTGAATGTAAAAGAACGGTGTTTCAGCTAAAATGCCCTCTTTACGGTGAACGAGCAAGGTTGCGTTATGGCAAGAAAAACCAAGGCAGAAGCGGCGGCGACGCGCGAAGCGTTGCTCGACGCGGCTGAAGAGGTCTTTTTCGACAAAGGCGTGGCCCGCACTTCCCTCGAGCAGGTCGCTCGGCACGCCGGCGTGACCCGCGGGGCGATCTACTGGCATTTCAAGAACAAGGGCGACCTGTTCATGGCGCTGATCGAGCGCGTGCGCATGCCCTTCCAGTCGCTGATCGACGAGGTCAAGAACCTCGACCCCGACATCTCGCCCCTGGACGCCATGCGCCTTGCAAGCCTCGCCGGCCTGAAACGCCTGGAGCAACCCTCCCACCGGCGCATCCTGTCGATTCTCATGCACCGCTGCGAGTTCTTCAGCGACATCAACCCGCTCGAGATGCAAAACGAGATCGGCGAGGAGTGTTTCGAGGAGATGGTGAACGTCTTCCAATTGGCCAAGGAGCAGGGTCAGTTGCGCGAGGACCTGTCGCCGGAGATCGCCGCTCGGCTGATGCAGTCGGCCATGGGCGGGCTCTTCCACGACTGGCTGCGCGCCCCCGAGGCGTATTCGGTCCGCGAGCGCGGCACCACGCTGATCGACACCCTGGTGACATTGATGCGCCGCTGAGCGCATCGCTTTGGCCCTCACGAAAAGCCTGCGCTCACGCAGGCTTTTTTCTTTCGGGCGCTCAACCGAAATGGGCCGTTTCCTGGTGCTTGTGACGAAGGCGCAGCTTGCCAAGCCACTGCCGGGTATCCAGATAGGTGCGCTCCTCCACGCTGCGATAGGCACCCTCCTCCTTCAGGTACTTCACCAGCACCCGTCGCTCGCCGGGCGTGAACGCGTTCTCCTCCTTGCCGTGAAGCACCACTTCGCAACCGTGGCTCGTGATCAGCCGAGCCTTAGCGTATTCCGCCCCTTCCGGCGCCGTCACCTCGACGACCATGCCCAGAAGGCTGCGGCGCTTGAAGGGCGCAAAGCGATTGAGCCCTCGGGCGAGCCCCTGGCACAGGCCGGCGGCCAGCGGCGAGGCGATGGCAAGCGAGCCCCAGAGAACCAGCACCCCGAGCGGCACGCGCAGCATGCCAAGCTCCAGCCAGCGCAGCACGAAGAGCTCGAGTGCCAGGGACAAGCCCCCGGCCAGCAGCATGAGAAGGGTCAGCGCGAGGCTCGCGGGCACCCCGATGAAACCGAGGGACACCAATGTGCTGGCCAGGTGATCGTCGCGCAGGCTGTCGTGCTCGAACAGCTCGAGCGGAGCGATGCGCAGCAGCACCAGAAGCCAGTAGAGGGCCAGAAGCCCCAGCACGAAGGTGAAGACGATGGTGGGATACAGTAAGGCGGCCGACAGGATCGGTTGCATGGCGTGTGCTCCTCCAGGTGGATTGCCTGGTGCGTTCTGGCCGGCTGTTATGGTATTGGATGCAGGCCGAACTCCTACTCACCAGTCTAGGCCAAACTATCCTTTCGTGCTTATAGGTGTGTTGACCGCGATCAAGCGCCGACGAAAAAAAGCGGGCCCCGAAGGGCCCGCCAGAGAGTGCATCGCGCGATGCGTGCCTTGTGGCATCAGCTCGGATCGTGCTCCAGACGCTGACCGCGGTCGCGATGGTCACCCTTCGCCTTGCGCTGCATCCAGTCGGCCGTGGCCGCGATCATGGCGTAGAAGGTCGGCACGAAGAGACTGCCCAGAATCGCGACCGACGCCATGCCCATGGCCACCGTGGTGCCGATGTGGTGACTGCTCACGTCACTTGCGCCGGTGGCCAGCGCCAGCGGCAGCGTGCCGAAGATGAAGGCGAGCGAGGTCATCACGATCGGCCGGAAGCGCAGCTCCGCGGCGGTGATCGCCGCCTCGCGAATGCTCTTGCCCTCTTCCTTGCGCTGCAGCTCGGCGAACTCGACGATCAGGATCGCGTTCTTCGCCGCCAGGCCCACCACCACCAGCATGCCGATCTGCACGTAGACACTGGTGTCGAGCCCGCGCAGCACGATGCCGCCGATGCCGCCCAGGAACGCGAAGGGCGTGGCGGTGAGTACCGCCAGCGGCAGTGCCCAGCTCTCGTACTGCGCCGCCAGGATCAAAAACACCATCAGGATACCGAAGATGATCGCCAGCATGGCCGTGTTGCCCAGGTTCGCCTCCTGGTAGGCGGTACCGGTCCAGCCCATGCCCCAGTTGGGGCCCAGGGTGTCCATGACCACTTCGTCCATCGCCGCGATGGCCTGGGCAGAGCTGGCACCTTCCGCCGGGTTGCCCTGGAACTGGGCGCCGGTGTACACGCCGAAGCGCGACACCACCGAGGGGCCGACCTGACGCTCGAGGGTGACGAACTCGGAGAGCGGGATACGCTCGCCGCTGCCGCCGCGCACGTAGACGTTGTTGATGTCGTCCGGCGTCTTGCGGAACTCGTCCTCGTTCTGCAGGTAGACCTGGAAGTTGCGGTTCTGGTAGCTGAAGAAGTTGACGAAGCCGTTACCGAAGGTATTGGAGAGCGCCGAGTTGATGTTCTCCAGCGCCACGCCGTAGCTCAACGCCTTCTGCTGGTCGATCTCGGCGCGGTAGGAGGGCACGTTGACGTTGAACGTCGAGAACACCTGGGAGAGCGCCGGATGCTGGTTCGCCGCCCCCATGACCTGCAGCGAGGCTTCATACAGCTCGCGCGGCGAAGCGCCGTCGAAGGACTGCAGGTAGCCGGTGAAGCCACCGGTGGTGGAGAGCCCCATGATCGGCGGCACGTTGAAGGCCATGGCCGAACCGCCGTCGATGCTCGCCCCCAGCTGCATGATCTGGCCGACCAGACCGGTGGCGGTCAGATCGCGCTCGTCCCAGGGCAGCATGTTGACGAAGATGATGCCACGGGCGGTGTTCACCGCGCTTGCCAGGATGTCGTACCCCGCTACCGCCGAGGAGTACTGCACCCCGGGGATGTCCTCGATCGCCGCGCTGAGTTTCTCCATGTAGGTCTGGGTACGGTCGAGCGAGGCGGCGTCAGGCAGCGAGACGCTGACCAGCACGATGCCCTGATCGGTTTCCGGCACCAGCGTCGAGGGCGTGGTGACGAACAGCCAGTAGGAGCCCACCCCGACCGCCACGGTCAGCGCCAGCGCCAGAAGCCAGAAGCGCACCAGCTTCTTGACCACCCACATGTAGGCCGCGGTGATGCCGGCGAACATGCGATCGAACAGGCGCAGAGGCGTGGTGATCGCGCGCTTGAAGCGCGACGGACGCTCGTGGTGCAGGTCGTGCTTGATGAAGATCGCCGAGAGCGCCGGTGTGAAGGTCAGTGCCATCAGCGCCGAGAGCGCCACCGAGATCGCCACGGTAATGGCGAACTGCTGGTAGATCTGCCCGGTGAAGCCGCCCAGGAACGCCACGGGCACGAACACCGCCGCCATGATCAGGGAGGTGGCGATGACCGGCCCGCCCACTTCGCGCATGGCGCGGATGGTGGCGTCGCGAACGGTGATCTCCTCGTCCTCGCTGAGCACGCGCTCGACGTTCTCGACCACCAGGATCGCATCGTCCACCACGATCCCGATCGACAGCACCAAGGCGAACAGCGTCAGCAGGTTGATCGAGAAGTCGAACAGGTAGAACCCGGCGAAGGTGCCGATGACCGAGACCGGCACCACCGACATGGCGATCACCGTGAAGCGCCAGTTCTGCAGGAAGATGAACAGGATCACGATGACGATCAGAAACGCTTCGATGAAGGTGTGGAACACCGTCTCGACCGAGGCATCGATGAACAACGTCGTGTCGTAAGGCGTGACGTACTCGAGCCCCGGCGGGAAGCGGCTGGCCAGATCCTCCATGGTACTGCGCACCGCTTCGGCGGTGGAGAGCGCGTTGGCCCCGGGCTGCTGGTTGATGATGATCGGCGTCATGGTGGCGCCGTTCAAGCGCGCATCGACGCCGTAGAAGGAGGCGCCGAGCTCGATGCGCGCCACGTCCTCGAGGCGCAGCGACGAGCCGTCCGGGTTGGTACGCAGGTAGATGTTGCGGAAATCGTCCGGGTCCGACAGGCGCCCACCGGCGGTGATGGTGTAGGTGTAGGCGCGCGGCTCGCTCTGGGGGGAGGAGGCCAGATTACCCGCCGGTACTTCGGTGTTCTGGGTGCGGATGGCATTGGCCACTTCGCTGGGCGTCAGGTCGTACTGGGCCAGCTTGTCCGGGTCCATCCAGATACGCATGGCGAACTCGCCGCCACCGAGCACCTCGGCGTTGCCCACCCCCGGCACCTGGCGAAGCTCGTCCAGGATATTGAGGGTGGCGTAGTTCTGCATGTAGACGTTGTTGTAGTCACCGCTTGGCGAGGTCAACGCCA
>NZ_JAMZBC010000048.1 GCF_024158715.1 Halomonas sp. 707D7
TGCCACCGCTGATGGGGGCGGCGGCCTTCATCATGGTCGAGTACGTGGGGGTCTCCTACCGCGAGATCATGCTCGCGGCGCTGATTCCCGCGGTGCTCTACTTCGCCGGCATCTTCATCGGCGTGCACTTCGAGGCCAAGCGCCACCGCATCCTCGGCCTGCCCAAGGAGGAGCTGCCGAGCAAGCGCAAGCTGATGCTCGAGAAGGGCTATATGCTGCTGCCGCTGCTGGTCATCGTGGCCACCATCAGCGCCGGTTTCACCGCCCAGCGCGCCGCGCTTCTGGGCATCGCCTGCGCCTTCGCGGTGAGCTTCATCCGCAGGGAAACGCGCCCGAACCTCAAGAAGGTGCTGGAGATTCTCGAGCAGGGGGCGCGCGTGGCGCTGCCGGTCATCGCGGCGGTGGCCTGTGCTGGCATCATCGCAGGGGTGGTCGGCATGACCGGGCTCGGCGCCAAGTTCGCCGCCGGCATCATCAGCCTGGCCGACGGCGTGCTGATCCTGGCGCTGCTGTTCACCATGGTGGCCTGCATCGTGCTGGGCATGGGCCTGCCCACCACCGCCAACTACGTGGTCACCGCCACCATCGCGGCGCCGGCATTGATCAACGAGTTCGGCCTGCCGCCCATGGCGGTGCATCTGTTCGTGTTCTACTTCGGCATCATCGCCGACATCACGCCGCCGGTGTGCCTGGCCGCCTTCGCCGGCGCCGGCATCGCCCGGGCCAACCCGATGCTGACCGGCTTCACCGCGGTCAAGCTCGCCATCGGTGCCTTCGTCATTCCCTACGCCTTCATCTACAACCCGATGCTGGTGATGGTCGACGCCACCCCGCTGGGCATCCTGGGCGCGCTGGCCTTCTCGCTGATCGGCATCATGGGCGTCAGCAGCGCCTTGATCGGCTACTTCCTGCGCGATTCCCGCCCCTGGGAGCGGCTGGTGCTGCTGGCGGCGGGCCTGGCGATGGTGGTACCGGAGCTTCTCACCACCGGCGCGGGGCTTCTCGCCATGGTCGTCATCGGCTGGCTGCAGCGCCGACGCCCGGAGGCGCCCGCCATCTCGTAAGCGCGGCGGCTTTGAGCTATCCTCCCGGTCCCGCCGCCGGGAGGGTGGATCGGTCATCAGGAGCCCCACGCGTGTTTTCTCGCAATCTTCCGTCTACCACCGCGATGCAGTGCTTCGAAGCGGCTGCGCGCCACATGAGCTTCACCCGCGCCGCCGACGAGCTGAATCTGACCCAGAGCGCGGTCAGCAAGCAAGTCGCCCAGCTCGAGTCCTCGCTGCAGCACAAGCTGTTTCGCCGGGTGCGGCGCAGCCTGCTGCTGACGCCGGAAGGCGCGATCTTCCTGAGCGACGTGCGCAAGGTGCTCACCCAGCTCGACATGTCGACCCAGGCGATCATGACCTACAGCGGCAACAGCGAGGTGCTCAAGGTGGCGACCCTGCCGAGCTTCGGCAGCCGCTGGCTGGCCAGCAAGCTTCCCGCCTTCCTGGCCGCCCATCCGGGCATCAGCCTCGAGTTCCACGACCGGGTGGAGGATTTCGACCTCGAGCAGCAGGACATCGACATCGCGTTCTTCTACGGTCACGGCAGTTGGCCGGACCTGGCCTGCCACAAGCTCTTCGACGAGCGCATGGTGGCGGTCGCCGCGCCGGCGCTGCTGGCCCATCACCCGGTGCAGAGCGCCTCACAGCTTGCCGAGCTTGCGCTCTTGCACCTGTCGACCCGCCCGGATGCCTGGCACCACTGGTTCGCCGACCAGGGTATCGCCACCGATCGCAGCTATCACGGCACCCGCTTCGAGACGTTCCCCATGCTGGTACGCACGGCCATGGCCGGCGGCGGGGTGGCGCTGGTGCCGCGCTTCACCGTGGACGAGGAGCTCGCCGCCGGGCAGTTGGCGATCGCCTGGCCCTATCGCTTTCAAAGCGCCAGTGCCTACTATCTGGTCTATCCGGAGCACCTGGGAGAGCTTGCCAACGTGCGTCGCTTCGTCGACCACATCGTCGCCTGCGCCGAGATCACCCGCAGCGAACTCGTCGAGTAGGCCGCGCAACGGGGCAAAAAGCGGGAAAAAAAGGAGCGTAACGTGGGGAGGCCCCGCCCCGAGTCGGGCGGGACCTAAGTCGGTCAGTCGCCGAGGCTTTCCAGCACCTGGCGCCGGGAGGCCTGCTCACGCTCGGCGTAGAGCGCGAGCTCGTCGGTGACCGGGGCGCCGAGCGCGGCCTCGAAGGCCTCGCGATTGGCGTTGCCGGCGTAGGCGCCGCTCGCCTCGCCGCCGAGGTTCGACTGGAAGATACCGGCGGCGCTGACGGGCAGGAAGTCCTCGTAGGTGATCGGGTGCGCCTCGACCACGCCCTGCTCGATCAGCCGCTCGAGATCACGCTCCTCGCCCCGGTAGCCACGCCCCTGCTCGGTCAGGTGGTAGTGGAAGAAGGCCAGCGCTTCGCGGCGCAGGCCGGCAGCGTCGTCCGGAAAGTCGCTGAAGACCTTTGCCATCACCTGCTGGTGGGCGTCGTTCTCCTTGCCGTCGCTTTGCTGGCGCCCCTTCGTCAGCAGCCGGTCGTAGAGCGCCCGGCCCTTGGGCGTCAGCGCCACGCCGCGCTGCTCGATCTCGCCGAAGCGCGCGGTGTGGGTGCCCTCGTGGTCGCCGGCGAAACGAATGGTCTCCTCCAGCGCCTTGAAGCTGGTCTGGCGCAGCAGGATGGGGCGCTCGCGGCGCGGCGGCCCTTCGATCACGGCCTTCGGGTTGATCCCCACCGCCGGCATGCGCCGCTGCACCTCGTCGATGTCCAGGGTACGCGGGGTCAGGTGGTTGATGTGAGGGCCACGAAAGCACACCACGTCGGCGATCAGCCGATGTTCGTCGTGCAGCGCCTGATAGGTGGCGTGATCGACGGTGGCCTCACGGTGCCAGCGGAAGGTCTCGAGCGCTTCCTTGACGAAGGCGTCCGCCTGCTCGGCGTCGAGCCCGCCCTGGGACTCGTGACGTGCGATCAGCTCCCGCGCACCAGCAGTGAAGATGTCGCGTCGGGCGAGGATCTCGGCGGCGCGCTCGCGCAGCGCCGCGTCCTCGATCAGTTCGAGGCGCAGCAGCGAGGTGAAGACGCGAAAGGGGTTTCTGGCCAGCGCGTCATCGTCGATGGGGCGAAACGCCGTGGAGTGGACCGGCACGCCCGCTTCCGAGAGATTGTAGTAACCCACCGGGTGCATGCCCATGACCGCGAACAGCCGGCGCAGCATGGCGAGCTCCTCGGCGGTGCCGACGCGGATCGCGCCGTGACGCTCGACGCTCAGCCGCGAAAGCTCGCTCTGGGCCTCCAGGCGACGAGCGAGCTCGGGCTGCGCGGCCAGCGTCTCCCGGTTGACCTCGGCCACCAGGTCCAGAAGCGTGGTGTACTGCGGCACCTCCTCCTGATACATGGCCGACATGGCCTTGGAGAAGCGGTCGCGTACGTCGTCGGTCGAAAGATAGGTGGTCATGGCATCCTCACGGTGTTGTGTTGTTCAGTTGGATGGTGCTCACGCGGTCAGCGCCTCTAGCGCCCGCTCGATCATGTCGAGTCCTTCGGCCAGCACCTCGGGCTCGGTGGTCAGGGGCGCCAGCAGGCGCAGCACGTTGCGCCGGCGGCCGCTGGGCATCAATAGCACCCCCGCCTCGCGACCGGCGGCCAGCAAGGCATCGAGATGCTCGGCGCCGGTGGCGCTGGCGGTGTCCTCGAAGACGATGCCGCGCATCGCGCCGATCCCGGTCAAAGCGCCGAGCATGGGAAAGCGCCCGCTCTCGCGCCAGCGCCGGTGGGCGTCGACGATCATCGCCTCCTGGGCGCTTGCCCAGCCCGCGAGCGCCTCTTCGCTCATGATCTCCATCACCGCCAGGGCGGCGGCACAGGCAACGGCGTTACCCGAGTAGGTGCCGCCGAGCCCGCCCCTGGGCAAGGCGCCCATCATCTCGGCGCGCCCGACCAGCGCCGCCAGCGGAAGTCCGGCGGCCATGCTCTTGCCCATCAGCACGATATCGGGCTCGATGCCTAGGTGCGTATAGGCGAAGCGCCGCCCGGTGCGTCCGAAACCCGACTGGATCTCGTCGCAGATCAGCACGATACCGTGGGTATCGCACAGCGCGCGCAGCGCCTTGGCAAAGCGTGGGCACAGCATGCGAAACCCGCCTTCGCCCTGCACCGGCTCGACCACGATACAGGCCACCTCGTCCGCCGGCACCTCGACCTCGAATACCCGCTCCAGGGCCGCCAGCGCCTGCTCGGCGCTCACGCCGCTGTCGGCACTCGGGAACGGCAGATGGTAGACCGGGCCGGGCAGCGCCCCCAGGCGGTTCTTGTAGGGCTTGACCTTGCCGTTCAGGTTCAGCGCCGCCAGGGTGCGCCCGTGAAAGGCGTCGTCGAAGGCCAGCACCGCCTGGCGGCCCGTCACCCCGCGCGCCACCTTGAGCGCGTTCTCCATCGCTTCGGCGCCGCTGTTGGTGAGCATGCAGGTGGCCTCGAAGGAGAGCGGCACGAAGCGCTCGAGCGCCTTGGCCACGTCCAGGTAGCCACGGTGGGGCACGGCATTGAACGCCGAGTGCATCAGCGTCTCCACCTGCGCCTTGACCGCCTCGACCACCGCCGAAGGACAGTGGCCCAGGTTGAGCACGCCGATGCCGCCGATGAAGTCGATGTAGCGGCGCCCCTGTTCGTCCCATACGTCGGCGTTGCGGCCGCGCGCGATACAGACGGGGTGGATGACGCCCAGGGAGGCGCTGATATTGGGAAGATCCATCGCCACTGCTTCTCCATCATGGCTGGTGAGTGGCGCTATCAAACCAATCGGGCGCGGGCAGCACAAACGAAAAAAAACGCTCAACGCATTCCGATAAGGAATGCGAGCACACGGTCACCCCCCTTTGGGCCGCCGGGCCAGTCGTGAAAAGGCTGGCCTGGAATGAATCGAGGGCGGAGCGTTACAGGCCGTCGAGCAGCCGCAGGATGAGACTGGGCTGCTGGTTGGCCTGGGCGAGGATCGCCACGCCCGCCTGTTGGAGGATCTGGGCGCGGATCAGGTTGGAGACTTCCCGGGCGTAGTCGGTGTCCTGGATCCGCGACTGGGCGGCGGAGAGATTGACGATACCGTTTTCCAGCCCGTCGATCACGCTCTCGAAGCGGTTCTGCACCGCGCCGAGGTAGCTTCGCTGGCGATCGAGGGTCTTGATGGCACCGTCGAGCAGGTTTGTGGGTTTTTCACTCGCCTCGCCGGCGAGCACGCTGAAGCCGGCAAGCCCCAGCGCGTCGACGTTCATGGTGGCCATGCGCACGCCGATGGTGTCGCCGCTGTTGGCGCCGACCTGGATGCCGAGGGTCTTCTCCTCCATCAGCCCCACGCCGTTGAAATTGCTCTGCCCGGCGAGCCGGTCGATCTCCTCCAGGCGCTGGTCGATCTCGTCCTGGATCGAGCGCAGGTCCTGGGCGTTGTAGGTGCCGTTGCCCGCCTGAACGGTGAGCTCGCGGATACGCTGCAGGTTGTCGTTGATCTGGTCGAGGGTGCCTTCGGCGGTCTGCACCATCGAGATGCCGTCGTTGGTGTTGCGAATGGCCTGGTGCATGCCGCGAATCTGCGCGCCCATGCGGTTGGCGATCGCCTGGCCCGCCGGGTCGTCCTTTGCGCTGTTGATCCGCAGCCCCGAGGAGAGCCGCTGCATGGAGGTCTGGATGGCCTGCTGGCTGGCGCGCAGGTGCTTCTGCGCCACGAGCGAGGAGAGGTTGGTCGCCAGGGTGAACATGCCGGTCGTGCGCGTCTCTTGGAATCGGGTCGATGTAAGCGCCCATGAAAGGCTTATCGGCAGGCAGGCCCGCAACATTAATTTTCCCTCGCCGAAACGCAGCGGGGCCGCCCGAAGGCGGCCCCGCTGGATGACGGTCGAGGGTCAGACGTCCTCGTCGTCGGGCAGGTTGTGGCCTTCCACTTCCGGCCCGCTCAGCTTGCGACGCGGATCGAAGCGGTCGTCCACCGCACTGCCCCCCTTCTTCGGCTGGCCTGCGGGGCTGCCGTCGATGGTGAAGTCCTGCTGCATGACGCGCAGGTTCGCCGGCGGCGCGGAGCCGGACTTGTCCTGACCGAAGTAGATCGTGGAGTGCGGGAACGGAATCTCGATGCCTGCCTGGTCGAAGCGCATCTTGACCAAGCGGTTGAAGGCCCGACCCACGCCCCACTGGTCCCCGGGGGTGGTCTTGATCACCACGCGGATGTTGACCGAGCTGTCGGCAAGCGCGGTGACGCCGGCCACGGTCATGTCCGCCAGGAGCTTGAAGCCGTGCTCCTCGCTGGCCTTGAGGTCCTCGAAGGCGAGCTTCAGCTGGTCGATGGCATCGTCGATGCTCTCGCGGTAGGCGATACCGTATTCGCCCACGTGGTTGCCGTACTCGCGCATGTAGTTCGAGACGGTATCCACGCTCGAGAACGGCACGATGTGGTAGGTGCCGGAGAGATCGCGGATCGCCACCGAACGAATGCTCAAGCGCTCGGCGGTGCCGGTGATGCCGCCCACGGTCACCACGTCGCCGGTGTTCATGGCGTTCTCGATCTGGATGAACACGCCGGTGATCACGTCCTGGACGAGCTTCTGGGCGCCGAAACCGATCGCCAGACCCAGCACACCGGCACCGGCGATCAAGGGGCCGATGTTGATGCCGATCTCGGAGAGCAGGATCATGCCGGTGATCGTCACCATGGCGATCGCCAGAGCGTTGCGGAACAGGCTCAGCAGGGTCTTGGCCCGGGGGGAAGGTTCGCCGCCGCCAGTTTCCGGGTTGAGCTTGTGCTCGATCAGACTCGCCAGGGCAAGCCAGATGCCCAAAGACACGATGAGAATCACCGCGATGCTGATCAGCCGCCCGACGATCAGGCCACCACGCTCGGAAGCGTACCAGTTGGCCAGGTGGAAGGCGCCCCAAGCATCCAGCACGACCATGATGACGGCGACCAGGATGATCGTGCGCAGCACGCGCAGCGCATTGGGCACGTAGCTGTTGAGCCGGTGTTCGAGCATCGGCAGCTTGCGGCGCAGGTCGTCGGAGAGCGTGATGCGCCGGCCGATGGTCTGGGTCAGGAAGGTGGACAGCAAGATGCCGATCACCACTGCCGCCAAGGTCTTGAGGGTGGCGAACAGCACGAAGGGCAGCGCCTCGCCTGGACGAATCAACACCAGTACGAACACGATCAAGAAGTAGAGCAGCGCGAACAGGTGCCAGGTACGCGCGAACAGATGCAGCGAGATCCGGCTGGCTGTCATGGTGGAGCGGTTGCCCATGCCGTAGAGGTTGTCGCGCAGGCGCACCCGATTCTTCAGCACCACCGCCACGGCGTAGACGAACGCCAGCACCATGATGAACGTGCCCACGGCCTGGCCCAGGGTGGGCGACACGTAGAAGTTGACCAGCGGTACCACCACCATCAGCCCGTAGCCGACCATGCCGATCAGCCGGGCGATCCAGCGGTTCCAGTAATTGGCCTCGTAGCTCGAGATCGGCAGCAGACGAAGCCCTTCGTAGCTCGACGAGAAGAGCATGCGCATGGCCGCCTTGAGCAGCTCGATGATCAAGAAGGCGTTGAGGAACAGCGATGCCCGGGTCGAGAGCTCGCCGGTTTCCCCCACGGCGAAGGTGGCGATCAGATTGCCCACCACGTAGGCAGCGCCGATCAGCACCACGTCCACGACTGCGGCCAGGAACACGCAGATCACCAGCCGGAAGATGGACGTCACCTGCTCACCGGCTCGCGACCACGTGCTGAGTTTCATGAACAGGCTCTTCGCCAGGCGGCGCAGCACGAAGAAGACGGCGAAGGTGGCCAGGATCACGATGCCAAGGTTGATCGCCGCACTCATGAAGGCGGCGGTATCGAAGTTGCCCCCGCCCTGGCCGCTGAACAACGCACCGACGATTCCCACCGCCTGCTCGAGCTGCGTACCCACGTCCCCCACCACGCGACTGGTCAGTTCCGCCAGTTGGCGCGGCGTCGATACGTCTTCCGGGGCCAGGTTGCCGCCCTCGGCGGCCGCCTCCGGCGACAGCTGGCTTTCAAGCCCCGCAGGAAGCGTGGAAGCCTCGCTGCGCAGCCGTTCGATGAGCTCCTGGCGGGCCTGGTCGTTTTCGAGCAGTTCGGCCAGCGCCTCGTAGGAGGGCGGAGACTGCGTGGAGTCGGCGGTTTCGTCGTTGCCGGCGCTGAGCGTGGTTTGCGCAAAGGCCGGGGCAATCATGGCGAACAGCATAAGCAGCCAAACGCCGAGCCAGGGTAGTGAACGTGATGGCGTCACACCTGAATCTCCCTTTAGGTGGTGGGGGGTAGTCGAACTAACGGCAAAACCGCGTTATGCAAATCATAGCGTTGAGTCGTGAATCCTGCATAACGGGCAGCGTGCAACGACCGATTTCGCAAGGGCGCAGGGTAACACGGCACCTCTTTGATCGTTACCGTGCAGCGCCGGATCAGACGCAGTAAGGCGCCAGCCACTGGGCGGCGAAGGCCAGCACCAGGGCGTAGCGCGCGCCTTTGGCCAGCACGATCAAGCCGATGGCGCGCCACCAGGAGAGCCGCAAGAGCCCTGCCACCACGGTGAGCGGATCGCCGATGATCGGCACCCAGCTGAGCAACAGGCTGTAGGCGCCAAAGCGCGCGTAGAAGCGCCCGGCGCGATCGAGCTGGGCAGGCGAGGCGGGAAACCAGCGCCGGTGGCGAAAGCGGCGCGCGTAGCGCCCGAGCGCCACGTTGACGAGGCTGCCCAGGGTGTTGCCGAGCGTGGCCACGCACCAGAGGGCGAGTACCGTGTGACCCTGGCACCACTGACGGGCGAGCCACACTTCGGAGCCACCGGGCAAAAGCGTTGCGCTGAGCAGCGCAATCCAGAACAGGCTGAACACGGATCGAGGCTGGCGGGCCGACGGCTCAGGGCAGCCGGCCACCGAGCTTGGCGGTGATGTTGTTGGCCGCCTCGCGAACGAGCTGACCCAGGCTCATCAGGCGCTCTTCGGGAATGCGCGCCATGGGACCGGAAACCGAAATGGCCGCGATCGGCATGCGCCGCTCGTCGAAGATGCACGCCGCCACGCAGTGCAGGCCGATGGCGTGCTCTTCGCGGTCGCAGGCAAATCCCTGGCGGCGGATGACGCGCACCTCCGCCTCGATCGCCTCCGGGTCGAAGAAGGTGTTGGGGGTGACCCGCGAGAGCGTATCGTCCTTCAAGAGCTCGGCGCGCTCGTCGTCGCTCATGCCGGCGAGCAGCGCCTTGCCCACGCCCGAGGCGTGCAGCGGCGCCCGCGAGCCGAGCTTGGTGATCATGCGCATCATCTGGGTCGATTCGTGCTGGGCGAGAAACACCGCCGTTGCGCCATCGCGAATGCCGAGGTTGGCGGTTTCACCGGTATCCAGGGTAAGCCGGCGCAGGAAGGGCCGGCTGGTGGCCACCACGTCCCGCGCCTCGAGAAAGCTGTTGCCGATGCGAAACGTCTTGACGTCGATGCGCCAAAGCCCCTGCTCGCTCTCCTGGGTGACGAAGCCCTGGCCCTGCAGCGCCTGGAGCAGGCGATGGGTGGTGGACGGCGCGAGCTCGGCCATCTCGGCGAGCTCGGAAAGCGCCAGCCCCAGCGGGCTCGCCGCCAGATGCTCGAGCAGCGTCAAGCCGCGCACCAGCGACTGGCTGTGCCCGCCGCTTGCCTTCGCGGCTCCCGCCGGGCGTCCTACCGATCTGCGCTTGGCCTCGCTCACCGTACTTTCTCCTCACTCGCTTTCGACGCAAAACCGGCAGGATAACGCGAGGCGCCGCCGAATGTCGCGTTTGCGGAAATAAATCCCACGGCAGCGGATAAAAACGACGATAGCGCCATGCAGGCGCTATCGAGGGTGACGCGGTCGAATCAGGCGCGTTGGCGCTGATCGAAGCCCAGCGGGTGAGGCTCGCCGCGCGCCTTGGCAAGCTCGATCTGGCGCTGGCGCTCGCGGGCGGCGGCGCGGGTCTTCTCCGGCAGCGAGTCGATGCAGTGCGGGCAGCTGATGCCGGGCTCATAGGCCGCGCTTCGCATGTCTTCTTCGGAAATCGGCCGGCGGCAGGCGTGGCACTGCTCGAAGGCGCCTTCGCTCAGGTCGTGGCGCACGGTGACGCGGTTGTCGAACACGAAGCACTCACCGCGCCACAGCGATTTCTCTTCCGGCACCTTTTCGAGGTAGTTCAGCACGCCGCCCTTGAGGTGATACACCTCCTCGAAGCCCTCGTTCAGCATGAAGCTCGAGGCCTTCTCGCAGCGGATGCCGCCGGTGCAGAACATCGCCACCTTCTTGTGCTTGGCCGGGTCGTAGTGCTTGCGCACGTAGTCGGGAAACTCGCGGAAGGTGGTGGTCTTGGGGTCGATGGCGCCTTCGAAGGTGCCGATCTCCACCTCGTAGTCGTTGCGGGTGTCGATGACCAGCACTTCCGGGTCGGAGATCACGTCGTTCCACTGTTCGGGCTCGACGTAGGTGCCCACGGATGCGTTGGGGTCGACGCCTTCGATTCCCATGGTGACGATCTCGCGCTTGAGCTTCACCTTGGTGCGGTAGAACGGCATCTCGTCGCAGTACGACTCCTTGTGGTCGATGTCCGTCAGGCGCGGGTCGGCGCCGAGCCAGGCAAGCAGCGCATCGATCCCTTCGCGGGAACCGGCCACGGTGCCGTTGATGCCCTCGCGGGCCAGCAGCAGCGTGCCTTTCAAGCCGTGGTCGACCATGGTCTGTTTGAGCGGCTCGCGCAGCGCCTCGAAGTCGTCGAGGGTGACGAACTTGTACAGCGCAGCCACCACGATGGGGGCCGTCGGGGAAGAGGCAGTCATGAAATACTCCTGGTAGTCGCCCTCGCAAAGGGCGGACCGGGTTGAAAACGCGCCCATTCTACCAAAGTGCCCGCCCGGCGTGAACGGTGTCGACTTGACGCAGATCATGGTGCGACGGGCTCAATCGTCGATTTTATCGACCGCAGGGCGCCAAAAGCTTCACTTCGGCGCCACCGGCGACGGTCGTATAGTGGGCATCATCCTCCCCCCCTTTGGAGTCCCCATGAAAATTCGTCGCTCGCAGGAGCGTGGTCACGCCGACCATGGCTGGCTGAACTCCCACCACACCTTCTCGTTTGCCCACTATATGGACCCGGCCCACATGGGCTTTCGTGCGCTGCGGGTCATCAACGAAGATCGCGTCGCGCCGGGCCACGGTTTCGGCACCCATGCCCACCGCGATATGGAGATCGTCTCCTACGTGCTGAAAGGCGAAATGGCCCACAAGGACAGCCTCGGCAACGTCGAGATCATGCGCCCGGGCGATGTCCAGCGCATGAGCGCCGGCACCGGCGTGCGCCACAGCGAATACAACGCCTCGGAAAGCGACGGGCTGCACTTCCTGCAGATCTGGATCGAGCCGGACACGCTCGGGCTTGCGCCGAGCTACGCGCAGAAGGCGTTCGCGCCGGCGTCACGCCAGGGCCAGTGGCGGCTGGTCGTCTCCCGCGACGCGCGCGAGGGCTCCGTCGGCATCCATCAGGACATCGATCTCTACAGCGGCCTGTTCGACGGCGAGGTGCCTGCGCTTCCCGCCCGGCGCCACGTCTGGCTTCACGTGGTGGAGGGCGCGCTCGAGCTCAACGGCGAGCGCCTGGAGACCGGCGACGCCGCCGCCCTCGACCCCGACGAGCCGCGCGAGATCGGCCAGGCCGAAGGCGCTCACGTGCTGCTGTTCGATCTGGCCTGAAGCGTCCGGCTCCGGGCATGAAAAAGCGGCCTCCCCAGGGAGGCCGCTTGCGTGTTCGCGCCGGGGAGGTGCGCTCAGTGCGCCGAGTAGAGCACGCGAATCTTCAGGGTGTGCTCGACTTCCCTGAGCGCCTCGAGCGCCTGGGGGCCGTAGGCCTTGTCGACGTCGATCACCACGTAGCCGACGCTTTCGTTGGTCTGCAGGTACTGGCCGGAGATGTTGATGCCGTTTTCCGACAGCACGCGGTTGATCTGGGACATCACGCCGGGCACGTTGTCGTGGATGTGCAGCAGGCGGTGCTTGTCCGGGTGGGCGGGCAACGCCACTTCAGGGAAGTTGACCGAGGTGATGGTGGTGCCGTTGTCGGAGTAGGTGGTGAGTTTCTCCGCCACCTCGATGCCGATGTTCTCCTGGGCCTCGAGGGTGGAGCCGCCGATGTGCGGGGTGAGGATCACGTTCTCGAGACCGCGCAGCGGGCTCTCGAACTCCTCGTTGTTGCCCTTAGGCTCCACCGGGAAGACGTCCACCGCCGCGCCGTTGAGATGGCCGGACTTGATCGCCTCGGCCAGCGGCTCGATCTCGACGACGCTGCCGCGCGAGGCGTTGATGAGCACCGCGCCGGGCTTCATCGCCGCGATCTCCTTCTGGCCGATCATCCAGCGCGTGGAGGGCAGATCCGGCACGTGCAGGCTGACCACGTCGGCGCGACCGAGAAGCTCCTCGAGGCTGCCGACCTGGCTTGCGTTACCCATGCCGAGCTTGGTGATGATGTCGAAATAGATGACGTTGAAGCCGAGCGACTCGGCGAGCACCGAGAGCTGCGCGCCGATGCTGCCGTAGCCGACGATACCGAGGGTCTTGCCGCGCGCCTCGTGGGAGTTCGCCGCGGATTTCAGCCAGCCGCCCTGATGGGCGCGGGCGTTCTTCTCGGGAATGCCGCGCAGCAGCATGATGGCCTCGGCCAGCACCAGCTCCGCCACCGACCGGGTGTTGGAGTAAGGGGCGTTGAACACCGCCACGCCCCGCTTGAGCGCGGCGTTCAGGTCCACCTGGTTGGTGCCGATGCAGAAACAGCCCACGGCCACGAGCTTTTCCGCCGCCGCGAACACCCGCTCGTTGAGCTGGGTGCGCGAGCGGATGCCGATGAAATGAACATCGCGGATCTTCTCGATCAGCGCCTCTTCGTCCAGGGACGTCGGCAGGTGCTCGATGTTTTCGTATCCGGCGTTGCGAAAATTGTCCACCGCGCTCTGGTGGACGCCCTCGAGAAGCAGGATCTTGATCTTGCTCTTTTCCAGGGACGTTTTGGCCATGGCTGAATCAACCCCTATGCTCGGCGACGGGCGCCGTTTATCGGTTCACGAAAGGCCGCCATGGTAGCACAGTGGGCGCCTGGGCCTGGATGAAAACGGTGCGTTTTCAAAATGAACGTGTCGCACGTTGACCGCACGGCGCGGCCAAGGGCAGACGCCACCCCCCGGCCTCGGTGTATACTGTGCGTTTACGGTGGGCGGGCAGGTACGCCGCCTCGAACGGGCGCCAACAGGCAGGCTAGGGTCAATGAGCGACAGCACTCCCCCCGAACAGGATTTCGCCACCACGGTTTCAGCGCTTGAAACCCTGGTGGAACGGCTCGAATCCGGCGAGCTTTCGCTGGAGGAAGCGCTCGGCGCCTTCGAGCAGGGCGTGAAACTCACCCGCGATGCCCAGGCACGCCTGGACCGCGCAGAGCTCAAGGTGCGCGCCCTGACCGAAGATGCGGATGGCCAGCTGCGCGTGGCGCCGTTCGATCAGCCGCCGAGCGCCGCAGGCGACGCCCCCGACGACGACCAGGAGCCAACGCCGCCATGGTAAGCCAGACCCTCACCCGCCTGAGCGAACACCGCCAGGCCAGCAACGCCCGGGTCGATGCGTCTCTCGAGGCGCTGTTTTCCACCCCCGCCGTCGACGCGCGCCTGGAGCAGGCGATGCACCACGGGCTGCTGGTCGGCGGCAAGCGCCTGCGGCCGCTGCTGGTCTACCTGTCGGGCCGGGCGCTGGGCGCATCGGACGAGTCCCTCGACGCCCCGGCGGCGGCCATCGAGCTGATCCACGCCTACTCCCTGATCCACGACGACCTGCCCGCCATGGACGACGACGATCTGCGCCGCGGCCAGCCGACCGTCCACAAGGCGTACGACGAGGCCACCGCGATCCTCGCCGGCGACGCCCTGCAGGCGCTGGCCTTCGAGGTGCTGGCGAAGGCCGGCCATCCGCGCCTGGGGGCACTGGTCACGACGCTGGCCGTCGCCTCCGGACGCCAGGGCATGGTGGCGGGCCAGGCGTTGGACCTGGCCGCCGTGGGCGGGCTTCCCGACGTCGCGGCACTCGCCCACATGCACGCCCACAAGACCGGCGCGCTGATCGAGGCGGCGGTGCGGATGGGCGGGCTCGTCGCCGTCGAGGAGGACGACCCGCGCCTGACGGCACTTGCTCGCTACGCCCGCGCGGTTGGTCTAGCCTTCCAGATTCATGACGACGTGCTGGACGTGACCGGCGATACCGCCACGCTCGGCAAGACCTCCGGCGCCGATGCCGCCAGAGCCAAGCCCACCTATTCGAGCCTTCTGGGCCTGGAGGGCGCTCGCGCCAAGGCGCGCGAGTTGACCGACGAGGCCATCGCCGCCCTGACGCCGCTGGGCGAAGGCGCCGCGCCGCTGATCGATCTGGCCCGCTACATGATCGAACGCGACCACTGAACAATGGCCATGCATACGCTCGCCGCGATGCAAGAGCCCGCAAAGAAGACCGTGAATACATGCCCATGAAGCTGTTCGACGAGATACCCCGCGAGCGCCCGGCCACGCCGCTGCTCGACTCCTTTGATCACCCCGCCGCGCTGCGGGCCATGAACGACGCCCAGCTCGCCACGCTTGCCGACGAGCTGCGCGCCTACCTGCTCTACAGCGTGGGGGTTTCCGGCGGACACTTCGGCGCGGGGCTCGGCGTGGTCGAGCTCAGCGTGGCGCTGCATCACGTCTACCACACCCCGAAGGACCGGCTGGTGTGGGACGTGGGCCACCAGGCCTACCCGCACAAGATCCTCACCGGGCGGCGCGAGGCGATGACCGGCATCCGCCAGCACGGGGGGCTCGCCGCCTTTCCGCGCCGCGCCGAATCCGAGTTCGACACCTTCGGCGTGGGCCACTCGAGCACCTCGATCTCGGCCGCCCTCGGCATGGCGCTGGCCGCCCGCGCCCGGAACGACGACCGCCGGGTCTGCGCGATCATCGGCGACGGCGCCCTGACCGCCGGCATGGCCTTCGAGGCGCTGACCCACGCCGGCCACGTCGATGCCAACCTGCTGGTGGTGCTCAACGACAACGAGATGTCGATCTCCGAGAACGTCGGGGGCCTGGCCACCTATCTCGCGCGGATGCTGGCAAGCAAGCCGTACCTGAAGATGCGCGAAGAGGGCAAGAAGGTGCTCTCGCACCTGCCCGGTGCGCTCAAGCTCGCCAAGCGCACCGAAGAGCACATGAAGGGCTTCGTCAGCCCCGCCACGCTGTTCGAGGAGCTCGGCTTCAACTACGTCGGCCCCATCGACGGCCACGACCTGGACGCGCTGACCGACACCCTGAGCATGCTGCGCGGCCAGAGCGGCCCGCAGTTCCTGCATATCAAGACCGTCAAGGGCAAGGGCTTTCTGCCGGCGGAAGCCGACCAGATCGGCTACCACGCCATCACCAAGCTGGAAAAACCCCGTGCCGCCCAGGCCGAGGCGAAAAAGCCCGCCGCCGCGCCCGCCGCTCCCAAGCAGAAGTACTGCAACGTGTTCGGCAACTGGCTGTGCGACATGGCCGCCGCCGACGCGCGACTGATGGGCATCACGCCGGCGATGCGCGAAGGCTCGGACTTGATCCGCTTTTCAAAAGAGTACCCGGAGCGCTACTTCGACGTGGCGATCGCCGAACAGCACGCGGTCACGCTCGCCGCCGGCATGGCATGCGAGGGCATCAAGCCGGTGGTGGCGATCTACTCCACCTTCTTGCAGCGCGGCTACGACCAGCTCATCCACGACGTGGCGGTGCAGGGGCTCGACGTCACCTTCGCCATCGACCGCGCGGGCCTGGTCGGCGAGGACGGCCCGACCCACCACGGCAGCATGGACATCTCGTTTCTGCGCTGCGTGCCGAACCTGGTGATTCTGGCGCCTGCGGACGAAGCCGAGTGCCGCGCCATGCTGAGTGCCGCCTACCAGTACGAGGGTCCGGCGGCGGTGCGCTACCCGCGCGGCACCGGCCTGGGTGTGGCCGTGCCCGAGCATCTGGAGCCGCTGACCATCGGCCGCGCCGAGACGCGCCGCCGCGCCGAAGGCGACGGCCCCAGGATCGCGCTGCTGGCGTTCGGCAGCATGAACGGCCCGGCGGGCGAGGTCGCCGAGGCGCTCGACGCCACCCACCTCAACATGCGTACCATCAAGCCGCTGGACCGGGACGCGGTGCTCGCCGCCGCCGCCGAGCACGACCTGCTGGTGACGCTGGAGGAGAACGTGGTCGCCGGCGGTGCCGGCAGCGCCATCAGCGAGCTGCTGCACTTGGAAAACGCGACGGCCAACGTGCTGCACCTGGGCCTGCCCGACAGCTTCGTCGAGCACGGCACCCCGGAGGAGCTCCTTCATGACTGCGGGCTGGATGTCGAAGGCATTCGCGCCGCGATCGAAAAGCGCCTGGCGCTGTTGAAGCGCTAGGCATTTCGCCAGCAACGCAGCATCGCCACGCAAACGGGCAGGCCCATGGGCCTGCCCGTTTGCGTGGCGAGCACGTATCGCATTGCCTGCCTGGCTCAGGTAGACGGCGTGGCGCCTGGCAGCGGGCGTGCAAGCGTGACGCGCAGCGCCGGCGACGCCCCGCCGGCAACGGCCAGATGCACCCAGCCCTGCGCTTCTAGCTCGGTACAGGCGCGGCGGATCAGCGCGTGCTCGACACCGAACCGCCTCGAAAGACGTGCGCTGGAGAGCCCGTCTTTTCCCTGGCCATCGAGGGCGAGCAGCACCAGCGCTTGCAGTGCGTCGAGCGAGGGATGGGCGCGCTGAAGATTCTCCAGCGCGCGTTCGAGCGCTTCGATGTCAGGCAATGCGGGCGTTGGGCTCGAGGCGAATGGCGATGGACTTGTACGCCGGCGTGTGGCTGCCTTCGCCCTTGTGGGAGAGCGGTACCAGCGGGTTGGTTTCCGGGTAGTAGGCCGCCGCGCAGCCGGCGGGCGTGTCGTAGGCCACCACCTTGAAGCCCTCGACCCGGCGGATGATGCCGCCTTCCGACTCGCCCACCAGATCCACCCACTGCCCTGCCGATACGCCCAGGCGCTCGATGTCGGCGGGGTTCAAGAACACCACCTGGCGACCGTTCTCGATGCCCCGGTAGCGGTCGTTGTAGCCGTAGACGGTGGTGTTGTACTGGTCGTGGGAGCGCAGGGTCTGCAGCGTCAGCCAGCCTTCGCGCTCGGCCATCTGCTGGTGCATGATGCGCTCGGGCAGCGGTGCATCGGAAAACTCGGCCTTGCCGCTGGCGGTGGGAAAGTGGCGCTCGGCGGTCGGGTTGCCCAGCCAGAAGCCGCGCGGCACGCGCACTCGCGCGTTGAAGTCGTCGAAGCCCGGGATCACCTCGGCCACGTGGTCCCGGATCACGTCGTAGTCGGCACGCATCGCCGCCCACTCCACCGCCTCGCTGCCGACCAGGCGCTCGCCGAGCCGGGTCAGAATCTCCACTTCCGAGGGCAGGCCGGGGCTTGCCGGGCGATTGATGCCGGCGGAGCCGTGGACCATGCTCATCGAATCCTCGACGGTGATCAGCTGGGTCTTGCCGCCGGTCTTGTCGATCTCGCTGCGCCCCAGGCAGGGCAGGATCAGCGCCTTGCGGCCGGTCACCAGGTGGCTGCGGTTGAGCTTGGTGCCGATGAAGGCGGTGAGCCGGCAGCTGGCCATCGCCGCCTCGGCCACCTGGCTGTCGGAGATCGCCCGGGTGAAGTTGCCGGCAAGACCGACGAACACCTTGCCCGGGCGGTCGCGCATCGCTTCCACCGCGGCGACGGAATCGACCCCGTGTTCGCGCGGCATGGCCGTCTTGTAGCGCGCCTCCAGGGCGTCGAGAAGCTCGTCAGAGGGCTTCTCGAAGATGCCCATGGTGCGATCCCCCTGGACGTTGGAGTGGCCGCGCACCGGCGAGGTACCGGTGCCGGGGCGCCCGAGATTGCCGCGCAGCATCAGGAGGTTGACGATCTCGCGCACGGTGGCCACCGAGTGCACGTGCTGGGTGATGCCCATCGCCCAGCAGATGATCGTCGCGTTCGAGCGGGCGTAGAGTTCGGCGGCCTCTTGCATCTCGCGCTGCGTGAGCCCGGACTGGGCCTCGAGCTCGGCCCAGGGCGTCGCCTCCACCCGCGTCTTGTAGGCCTCGAAGTGCGCGGTGTGCTCGCCAAGGAAAGCGTGGTCGAGCACCGCCTCGCCTGCCGCCTCGCGCTCGAACAGCGCCTTGGCGATGCCGCGCACCGCCGCCATGTCGCCGCCGAGCTTGGGGCAGAAGTAGTGCGAGCTGATGCGGTGGCTGCCGTTATGCAGCATCTCCAGCGGCTTCTGCGGGTCGGCGAACTTCTCGAGCCCGCGCTCGCGCAGCGGGTTGAAGCTGGCGATGGTCGCGCCGCGCTCGGCGGCCTCGCGCAGGGTCCCCAGCATGCGCGGGTGGTTGGTGCCCGGGTTCTGGCCGAACACGAAGATCGCCTCGGCGTGCTCGAAGTCCTCCAGGCGCACGCTGCCCTTGCCGGTGCCCAGCGCCTCGCCCAGCGCCACGCCGCTCGCCTCGTGGCACATGTTGGAGCAGTCCGGCAGGTTGTTGGTGCCATAGAGCCGCGCCAGAAGCTGGAACACGTAGGCGGATTCGTTGCACGCCTTGCCGGAGGTGTAGAAGATCGCGTCATCCGGGGTGGGCAGCGCCTTGAGCTCGGCGGCGACGAGATCGAGCGCCGCCTCCCAGCCGATGGGTTCGAAGTGGTCGGTCTCGGCGTTGTAGACCATCGGCTCGATCAGCCGCCCCTGATCCTCCAGGCGGTAGTCGTCCCAGGTCTTGAGCTCGGTGACGCTGTGGCGGGCGAAGAAGTCGCGCTTGACCCGCTTGGCGGTCGCCTCCCAGGTCACTGCCTTCACGCCGTTTTCACAAAACTCGAAGGAGGAGCCGTGCTCCGGGTCGCCCCAGGCGCAGCCGGGGCAGTCGAAGCCGTCGGGCTGGTTGAGCTTCAACAGCGCCCGGGCGTTGGCCGCCGGCGACCGGCTGTGGAGAAGATGCTGGCTCACCGCCTTGAGCGCGCCCCACCCGCCTGCCGGGTTGTGATACTCGCCAACGTCGGGGTCGTGCTCGACCGCTTTCTTACGGACGGGCGTATCGGGGTTGGGTGAGGCCATGATGCATCTCCAGGAGGTCAGGGGCGGGGCGCCGGGCAGCGATATCGCGGAAAGTCTAACAGCCATTTTCGAAAGCGAAAGCGCCGCGGCATGACGATGGGACACGTCGGTCGTGGCAATGTTCTGTTCGGCGTCTTAATCTTCGAGGTCAGAGCTCCCTCACGCAAACGCAAGGAATCGATCATGCTGACGCTGTATACCTTTCCCCATTCCCGCTCGCTGCGCGCCACCTGGATGCTCGAGGAGCTGGGGCTCGAGTACCGCTGCGAACACGTGGCGCTGGACAAGGGCGAGGGTCGCTCGGCGGCACACCTGGCGCGCCACCCGGACGGCAAGCTGCCGGTGCTCGAAGACGGCGCCCTGGTGCTGTTCGAGTCCGTGGCGATCTGCCGCTACCTGGCCGAGCGCTACGGCGGCGAGGCCACGCTGCTGCCCAAGGACGCCGCCGAGCGCGCACAGGTGGACCAGTGGCTGAGTTTCATCGTCACCGAGCTTGAGCAGCCCTTGTGGAATCAGGCCAAGCACACCTTCGCCCTGCCCGAGGAGCGGCGCGTCGCCGCGATCATCCCTACCTGCGCCTGGGAGTTCGAGCGCGCCTTGAAAGCGCTCGAGCGCCGCTACACCGGCGGCGAGTACCTGGTAGGCGACGCCTTCAGCCTGGCGGACCTGTTTTTGACCCATACGCTGCAGTGGGCCGGGAGCATGAAACACCGCCTGCCCCAGGCGCTGCTCGACTACCGCGATCATCACGGGGCGCGCCCGGCGCTGGCGCGCGCCCTCGAGCGCGAGAAGCAGGCCGTGTGCTGAGCGCTACCGCCTTGCGCCTTTGGCCATTGACGGGTCCGGCAGGGCGTGGCGCATGTCCCGGGGCACCTCGAAGCCGCGCGCCGCGCCGCGGGCGGCGGCGAGCCCGGCGGGAAAACCGCTTCGGCCCCGATAGTCCGGCGTGACGCCGCCCTGATAGGCGTGGCGTCGAGAGAGCGCCTTGGCGCACCAGAGATCGACGGCGGTCAGCACGCCGGCGGCGGTGAGGGCCAGATAGAGGTTCTGGCGCTTGGGGTTATGGCGGTCCTTGAG
>NZ_JAMZBC010000049.1 GCF_024158715.1 Halomonas sp. 707D7
ACAGCGTCACCACCAGCGCGGCCAGAATCAACTGGCGGCGCAGTACCTGGTGCTTGTAGTGGGTGCGCCCCTGGGTGGCCGGGGCGGCAAGGGCGTGATCACTCATCGCTCAGGGAAATCCAGTAGCCGGGTTCATGATCGATGGGTAGAAAGCGCTCGTGGAGCGCTTCCATCGTCGCCTCGGGATCGAGATCCTCGAAAAGCTCCGGGTGCAGCCACTTGGCGAGCTGCTGAATGGCCACGAAGTAGTAGGGACTGTTGTAGAACTGGTGCCAGATGGCGTGGACGTTGCCGTCCTCCACCGCCTGGATGCCGGTCATCGCGGTACGCTCGGTGAGCGCTTCGAGCTTGTCGCGGGCGGCGGCCATGTCCGCCCCCGGCCCCACGCCGACCCAGGCGCCGCCGGGCACGTAGGCGTCCCAGTTGCCGCCGGTGACCACCACATGCTGCGGATTGGCGGCGATGATCTGCTCCGGGTTGAGCGTGCCGAAGCTGCCGGGAATGATGCCGTCGGCGATGTTGGTGCCGCCGGCGAGTTCGACGTACTCGCCGAAGTTGCCGGGGCCGAAACTCATGCAGCACTCGTCGGAGTAGCCGCCGGCGCGGTCGATGAACACGCTCGGGCGCTCCGGGTCTTCGCGCTCGATCACCTCCGTCACCCGGGCGAGTTCTTGCTCGGCGAAATCGATGAACGCCTGGGCGGCCTCCTCGTCACCCATGATCTGGCCCATCAGGCGCATCGAGGGGATGGTGTGGGTGATCGGGTCTTCGCGAAAGTCGACGTAGACGATGGGGATACCGAGGCTCGCGAGCTTGTCGTCGTAGGCGGCGTCCTCGGTGGCCGCCCGGGCTTCCAGGTTCATGAAGATCACGTCCGGCGAGAGCGCCGCCGCCTGCTCCACGTCGAAGGTGCCGTCCTTGAAGCCGCCGAAGGTAGGAATCTGTGCCATCTCGGGGAAGCGCTCGGCGTAGCGGGCGTAGTTGTCCGGGTCCGCCTGGGAAAAGTCTTCGCGCCAGCCCACCACATGGGTGAAGGGCGCTTCGGGCTCGAGCAGGCCCAGGAGGTAGATCTGGCGGCCTTCGCCGAGGATGACGCGCTCGGCGGGCGCATCGAGGGTGACTTCACGGCCGGCGACGTCCACCACGGTGATGCCATCGGCGAAGACGAGCGGGGCGCTCAGAGCGGCGAGGCTCGCCAGCAAGCGGGTAGAAAGGGAGATCATGAACGTATCCGTCTTGGCTCAGAAAAAGGCGGGGCGGTGACAGTGCCCACGGGTGGTCGGCGGTGCCATTGACTGTGTATGATTCGCATTTACAGGGTGCATTATCCTGCAATGAAACAGGGCTGTCGAGCGTCACGCAACGCAGCGTTGCTCGATGTGAAACATCGCGTTGCGGCCTGCCCGCATGGTGCTGCCCAAGGCGTATGCGCTAATGTGTAACGTCTATATTACTCATGCCTCATCAAGGAGAGTCTTCATGCCGATTTCTCGCGCCGATATCGCCACCGAATCGGGCTCGCGCCTGATCAATCGCCTGTGCAAGCACTGGTCGCACAAGCTCGAGGTCGAGTACACCGACCAGGACGCCAGAATCGTCTTTCCCGACGAGAAGGGCACCTGCCTGCTGCACGCCGAGGCGGACAAGCTTTCGGTCTCGATTGAGACGCTTGACCAAGAGGCCCTCGATCAGCTCGAGGGTGTGGTCGAAAGCCACCTGGTGCGCATGGCCGCCAAGGACGAGACCCTCGAGATCGTCTGGGAGAACTGAGCTCGGCCTTCGCCGCCTCTGGTATACTCGCGGCCTTTCACTGACACGGGCCGCCAAAGGCGCCCTCTAGGAGATCGCATGACTCGAGTAGCCATCGTGGGCGTGGCCGGGCGCATGGGCCGTACCCTGGTCAGCGCCGTGAACCAGGACGAGACCGCCACGCTTGCTGGCGGCATCGTCGAGCCGGGTAGTTCGCTGGCCGGTGCCGACATCGGCGAGCTGGCCGGTACCGGCAAGAGCGGCGTGGCCGCCGTGGACTCTCTTGAGGCGATCAAGGACGACTTCGACGTGCTGATCGACTTCACCGCGCCGCAAGTGACGCTTGCCAATCTCGCCTTCTGCGCCGAGCACGGCAAGGCGATCGTGATCGGCACCACCGGCATGAGCGATGCCGAGCTCGAGGCCCTCGATGGTTACCGCGACCGGGTGCCGATGGTCTTCGCCCCCAACATGAGCGTGGGCGTGAATCTCACGCTCAAGCTTCTGGAAACCGCCGCCCGGGCGCTGGGCGACGAGGGCTACGACATCGAGGTGATCGAAGCCCACCATCGCCACAAGGTCGATGCGCCCTCCGGCACCGCCATCAAGATGGGCGAAGTGGTCGCGGACGCGCTCGGGCGCACCCTCAAGGAGCACGGCGTGTTCGAACGTGTCGGCCAGTGCGGGCCGCGCAGCGACACCGAGATCGGTTTCGCCACCGTGCGCGCCGGCGACATCGTCGGCGAGCACACGGTGATGTTCGCCACCGAAGGCGAGCGCATCGAGATCACCCACAAGGCGTCCAGCCGCATGACCTTTGCCAAGGGCGCGGTGCGCGCCGCGCGCTGGGTGTCGAGCCAGAAGGCCGGGCGTTTCGACATGCAGGACGTGCTGGGCCTGACTCAGGACTAAGCATGATTCGTCATGGCGGGCTGGCCTGATGCGTCGGAATGCTGTAACATTCCAAAAATTTTGGCCGGGTGGTGGTGTGTGAGGTAGCAAAAGACGGCGAAAGCGCTTCGCTTGTTGCACCGGCCCTGTTCGACGCCACCACTGACGCTTCACCATGGCATTGCCACGGAAGAGAACAACAAGCGGGATGAAACCGATTTTTCTTGTCGGCTTCGTCCCGCTTTTTTACGACCCGACGTTTGCCCGCAAACGCCGACACCGGATCGCCGAGCCTGCGCCCACAGGCTCCCACCAGCATGGGAGAACTTGCCTTGAATAACCCCGCATTGAGCAAACCCGCGATATTGGCCCTGGAAGATGGCAGCGTGTTCCACGGTATCGCCATCGGCGCCGAAGGCGTCACGAGCGGGGAGGTGGTGTTCAATACGGCCATGACCGGCTACCAGGAAATCCTCACCGACCCCTCCTACACCCGCCAGATCGTCACCCTCACCTACCCGCACATCGGCAACACCGGCATCAACGCCGAGGACGTGGAGTCCGCCTCCATCGCCGCCGCCGGCCTGGTGATTCGCGATCTGCCGCTGATGGCGAGCAGCTTTCGCAGCCAGCAGAGTCTCAGTGAGTATCTCGAAAGCCAGAACGTGCTGGGCATCGCCGATATCGACACTCGAAGGCTTACGCGCATTCTGCGCGACAAGGGCGCGCAGAACGGCGCGATCCTGGCAGGCGCCGAGGCGCAAGGCGACGACGCCGTCGAGCGGGCGCTGGCAGCGGCGCGGGCATTCCCGGGGCTCAAGGGCATGGATCTGGCCAAGGAGGTCTCCTGTAAAGAGGCCTATGAGTGGAGCGAAGGCGAGTGGACCCTGGGCGCGGGCTACGCTGATACCACCCAGGGCGAGCGCCCTTACCACGTGGTGGCCTTCGATTACGGGGTGAAGTTCAACATCCTGCGCATGCTGGCCGCCCGCGGCTGCCGCCTGACGGTGGTGCCGGCGCAGACCCCGGCACATGAAGTGCTGGCGATGAACCCGGACGGCGTGTTCCTGGCCAACGGCCCCGGCGACCCGGAGCCCTGCGACTACGCCATCAAGGCGATCCAGCAAGTGCTCGAGACCGACACCCCGGTGTTCGGCATCTGCCTGGGCCACCAGCTGCTGGCGCTGGCAAGCGGTGCCAAGACCGTGAAGATGAGCCACGGCCACCACGGCGCCAACCACCCGGTGCAGGATCTCGACACCGGCACGGTGATGATCACGAGCCAGAACCACGGCTTCGCCGCGGACGAGGCGACGCTGCCCGCGAACCTGCGCGCCACGCACCGCTCGCTGTTCGACGGCACGCTGCAGGGCATCGAGCGCACCGACCGCCCGGCGTTCAGCTTCCAGGGCCATCCGGAGGCGAGCCCGGGCCCGAAGGACGTGTCGCCGCTGTTCGACCGCTTCATTTCAATGATGCAGGCGCGCCGCTGATTCGTCAGGTGCTGTAAACGTTCAATCGAGCCCATCGTCACTCATCTTGCGGGAACCGTTATGCCCAAGCGTACCGATATCAACACCATTCTCATCATTGGCGCCGGCCCCATCGTCATCGGCCAGGCCTGCGAATTCGACTACTCCGGCGCCCAGGCGTGCAAGGCGCTGCGCGAGGAGGGCTTTCGCGTCGTACTGGTGAACTCCAACCCGGCCACCATCATGACCGACCCGGCCATGGCGGACGCCACCTACATCGAGCCGATCACCTGGCAGGCGGTGGAGAAGATCATCGAGGCGGAGAAGCCCGACGCCATCCTGCCCACCATGGGCGGCCAGACCGCGCTCAACTGCGCGCTCGATCTCGAAAAGCACGGCGTGCTCGAAAAGCACGGTGTCGAGATGATCGGCGCCAACGCCGACGCCATCAACATGGCCGAAGACCGCGACCTGTTCGACCAGGCCATGAAGCGCATCGGTCTCGAGTGCCCGAAGGCGAAGGTCGCCCACACCATGGACGAGGCCTGGGAGATCCAGGCGGAGCTCGGTTTCCCGACCATCATCCGGCCCTCCTATACCATGGGCGGCTCCGGCGGGGGCGTGGCCTACAACAAGGAGGAGTTCGAGGAGATCTGCACCCGCGGCTTCGAGCTCTCCAACAACCACGAGCTTCTGATCGACGAATCGCTTCTGGGCTGGAAGGAGTACGAGATGGAGGTCGTTCGGGACAGGAACGACAACTGCATCATCGTCTGCGCGATCGAGAACTTCGACCCGATGGGCGTGCACACCGGCGACTCCATCACCGTGGCGCCGGCGCAGACGCTGACGGACAAGGAGTACCAGATCATGCGCGACGCCTCCTTGGCGGTGCTGCGCGAGATCGGCGTCGAGACCGGCGGCTCCAACGTCCAGTTCGGCATGGACCCGAAAACCGGGCGCCTGGTCGTCATCGAGATGAACCCGCGGGTGTCGCGCTCCTCGGCCCTGGCCTCCAAGGCGACGGGTTTCCCGATCGCCAAGATCGCCGCGAAACTGGCTGTCGGCTACACCCTGGACGAGCTGCAGAACGACATCACCGGCGGCGCGACCCCGGCCTCCTTCGAGCCGTCGATCGACTACGTCGTCACCAAGATTCCACGCTTCACCTTCGAGAAGTTCCCCCAGGCCAACGACCGCCTGACCACCCAGATGAAGTCGGTGGGCGAGGTGATGGCGATCGGCCGCACCTTCCAGGAATCGCTGCAGAAGGCGCTGCGCGGCATGGAGACCGGCAACGACGGGCTCGACCCGATCGTCACCGACTTCAGCGACGACAACATGGCGCTGATCAAGGGCGAGCTGCAGGCCGCCGGCGCCGAGCGCATCTTTTTTGTTGCCGACGCCATGCGCAGCGGCATGAGCGTGGACGACGTCTTCGCGCTGACCAACATCGACCGCTGGTTCCTCGTTCAGCTCGAGGACCTGGTGCTGACCGAGAAGGCGGTCGCCGAGCGCAAGCTTTCCGACTTCACCGCCCAGGAGCTCTACCGCCTGAAGCGCAAGGGCTTCGGCGACGCGCGCCTCTCGAAGCTCCTAGGCGTCTCGGAAAAGGAGTTCCGCCAGACGCGCCAGAAAGCCGGCATTCGCCCGGTCTACAAGCGGGTCGACACCTGTGCCGCCGAGTTCGCCTCCAGCACCGCCTACATGTACTCCACCTACGAGGAGGAGTGCGAGGCGGACGTTTCCGATCGTCAGAAGATCATGGTGCTCGGCGGCGGGCCGAACCGCATCGGCCAGGGCATCGAGTTCGACTACTGCTGCGTTCACGCCGCCTTCGCCATGCGCGACGACGGTTATGAAACCATCATGGTCAACTGCAACCCGGAAACCGTTTCCACCGACTACGACACCTCGGATCGTCTCTACTTCGAGCCGGTGACTCTCGAGGACGTGCTCGAGATCGCCGACAAGGAGAAGCCGGTCGGCGTGATCGTCCAGTTCGGCGGCCAGACCCCGCTCAAGCTCGCCCGCGAGCTCGAAGCCGCCGGCGTGCCGATCATCGGCACCACCCCGGACGCCATCGACCGCGCCGAGGACCGCGAGCGCTTCCAGCAGATGATCGACAAGCTGGGTCTCAAGCAGCCGCCCAACGCGACGGCGAGAAGCTTCGACGAGGCCTTCGCCAAGGCCGAGACCATCGGCTACCCGCTGGTGGTGCGCCCGAGCTACGTGCTCGGCGGTCGGGCCATGGAGATCGTCTACGACGCCTCCGAACTCGAGAACTACATGACCAATGCGGTGAAGGTCTCCAACGACTCGCCGGTGCTCTTGGATCACTTCCTGAGCGCGGCGGTCGAGGTCGACATCGACGCGGTCTCCGACGGTGAGCAGGTGGTGATCGGCGGCATCATGCAGCACGTCGAGCAGGCCGGCGTCCACTCCGGCGACTCCGCCTGTGCGCTGCCGCCTTATTCGCTGCCTTTGGATGTGCAGGACGAGATGCGTGACCAGGTCAAGCGCATGGCGGTCGAGCTCGGCGTGAAGGGCCTGATGAACGTGCAGCTCGCCTGGCAGGACGGCGAGATCTACGTCATCGAGGTCAACCCGCGCGCCTCGCGCACCGTGCCCTTCGTCTCCAAGTGCATCGGCACGTCGCTCGCCCAGGTGGCGGCGCGCTGCATGGCCGGCACCACGCTCGCCGCGCAAGGCTTCGAGCGCGAGATCGTGCCGCACTTCTACAGCGTCAAGGAGGCGGTGTTCCCGTTCAACAAGTTCCAGGGAGTCGACCCGATCCTCTCGCCGGAGATGAAGTCCACCGGTGAGGTGATGGGCTCCGGCGACACCTTCGCCGAGGCGTTCTACAAGGCGCAGCTCGGCGCCGGCGAGGCGATTCCGGCCCTCGATGGCCCGCGCAAGGCGTTTTTGTCGGTGCGCGAGCCGGACAAGGCGGGGATTATCGAAGTCGCGCGTTCTCTGCTAACATTGGGCTTCACGCTATGTGCCACTCGCGGCACGGCAGCGGCCCTGGAAGCCGCTGGCCTCGCGGTGGAGCACGTCAATAAAGTCTACGAAGGCCGCCCCCATATCGTCGATTCGCTCAAGAACGACGAGATCGCCTATATCGTGAATACCACCGAAGGTCGTCAAGCCATCAACGACTCTTCGATCATTCGCCGTACTGCCCTCGCGCGCAAGGTGCCCTATGCGACCACCTTGGCGGGTGCCAATGCCGTTTGCATGGCGCTGGAGTACGGCCGGGAGATCACGGTGCGGCGCCTTCAGGATCTGCATGCAGGAGCAAGTCAATGAACAAGGTCCCGATGACCGTCGCGGGCGAGCAAAGCCTTCGCGAAGAGCTCAATCACCTCAAGGGCGAAGCGCGCCCCACGGTGATTGCAGCCATCGCCGAGGCGCGGGAGCACGGTGATCTCAAGGAGAACGCCGAGTACCACGCCGCTCGCGAGCAGCAGGGCTTCATCGAAGGGCGTATCCAGGAGATCGAGAGCAAGCTCTCCGGCGCCCAGGTGATCGACGTGACCAAGCTGCCGAAGACCGGCAAGGTGATCTTCGGGGTGACGGTGTCGCTTCTGAACCTGGATAGCGACGCCGAAGTGACCTACAAGATCGTCGGCGAGGACGAAGCCGACATCAAGGCCGGGCGCATCTCGGTCACCTCTCCCATCGCCCGCGCGCTGATCGGCAAGGAAGAGGGCGACGTGGTGGTGGTCAAGACCCCGGGTGGCGACGTCGAGTACGAGATCGAGAGCGTCGAGCACCTCTAGCCGTCAGGCAGGTCAAAAAAAGCCCGGGAGTCTCCTCCCGGGCTTTTGTCGTTTCGAGGCTTTCGACGCGCTGCCAGCGGCGTCGAGCGCGGCGCTCAGTGCCGGCCGTGGTGGTTCTCGAAGCGGCTGATGTTGGAAAGCTTGGGGTTGGCGCTGGGGTTTCTGCGATACAGCAGCGCCATCTTGCCGATGGTCTGGACGAGTTCCGCGCCGCTGTCGTTGACCAGCTCCTGGATCATCGCCGCGCGGTCGTCGCGCTCGGGCAAGGCCAGCTTGACCTTGATCAGCTCATGGTCGTTCAGCGCCCGGCCGAGCTCGGCGAGCAGCGTCTCGGAAATGCCGTTCTCGGAGACCGTCACCACCGGGTTCAGATGGTGGCCGATGCTGCGAAATGCTTTCTTTTGTGCCTGTGACAAGCTCATGGTATCTTGCGGTATCCCGGTTTGCGCTTAACGCTCCATCTTACGGCGAAACGTCGTCGAGTGAAAGCGTCCCGCCCGGTCGTTTCCGACATCCATGCCTTCACGCCAGACAGACACCCCATGCAGCAAAAGCCCCCAGGCCGCAAGCACGCCGTCAGCAAGACCAGCGCCAGCTGGATGAAAGAGCACTTCGACGACCAGTACGTCAAGCAGCGCTGGCAGGACGGCTATCGCTCCCGGGCAAGCTACAAGCTCCTGGAGCTCGACGAGAAGGACAAGCTGTTTCGCCCCGGCATGACGGTGATCGATCTCGGCGCCGCCCCCGGCGGCTGGAGCCAGGTCGCCGCCGAGAAGGTCGGCATCGACGGCGTGGTGATCGCCTCGGACATCCTCGAGATGGACGCGCTGGCCGGGGTCGATTTCATCCAGGGCGATTTCACCGAAGAGAGCGTGCTGAACGCGATCTTGGAAACGCTCGGTGATCGGCAGGTGGACCTTGTGATGTCGGACATGGCCCCCAATATGAGTGGCATGGCCGCCATCGACCAGCCCCAGGCGATGTATCTGGTCGAGCTCGCTCTCGAGCTTGCCCGGGAAACCCTGCCCAAGGGCGGCACGTTTCTCGCCAAGGTGTTCCAGGGCGAAGGGTTCGATGCCTATCTCAAGGAGCTGAAAGGGTCGTTCGACCGCGTGGTGACGCGCAAGCCCGGCGCCTCGCGCGCACGCTCCCGCGAGGTCTATTTCCTGGCTCAGGGGTTTCGCGGATGACCCGTGCAAAGCCGTACCGATAGAAGATGCACCGAAACGATGCACCGAAACAATAGTAAAGCGATCACCGCCCCGGCGGGCGCAGCGCCTGCCACCCTGGTGAACGCGTATATGGCATTGATGGCCCAAAGTCAAACGTGCTTTGGCAATGGTTGAACGGAGTGCTCTAGTGTAAGGTCTGAGTATCGACGGTTAACTGACGGATTCTTGTAATGAGGGTAGCCCCTTGAACGATATGGCGAAGAACCTGATCCTGTGGTTGGTCATCGCGGCCGTGCTGCTGACAGTGTTCAACAATTTCAGTACGGAAAGCGCACCGCAGTCCACCAACTACTCCCAGTTCGTGCAGCAGGTGCAAAATCAACAGGTTCGTAGCGTCACCATCGACGGCTACACCATTTCCGGTGAGCGCACCGACGGTTCGCAGTTCCAGACCATTCGGCCGGCGGCGGAAGACCCGAAGCTGATGGATGACCTTCTGAGCAACAACGTCACCGTCGTCGGCAAGGAGCCGGAGCAGCAGAGCATCTGGACGCGACTGCTGATCGCGAGTTTCCCGATCCTGTTGATCCTGGCCATCTTCATGTTCTTCATGCGCCAGATGCAGGGCGGGGCCGGCGGCGGCAAGGGTGGGCCGATGAGTTTCGGCAAGTCCAAGGCCAAGCTGCTTTCCCAGGATCAGATCAAGACCACCTTCGCCGACGTCGCCGGCTGCGACGAGGCGAAAGAGGAGGTCGAGGAGCTGGTCGACTTCCTGCGTGACCCGACCAAGTTCCAGCGTCTGGGCGGCACCATCCCGCGTGGCGTACTGATGGTGGGCCCGCCGGGTACCGGCAAGACGCTGCTGGCGAAATCCATCGCCGGTGAGGCGAAGGTGCCGTTCTTCTCGATTTCCGGCTCCGACTTCGTCGAGATGTTCGTGGGTGTCGGCGCCTCGCGCGTGCGCGACATGTTCGAACAGGCCAAGAAGCAGGCGCCCTGCATCATCTTCATCGATGAGATCGATGCCGTGGGTCGTTCGCGCGGCGCCGGCATGGGCGGCGGCAACGACGAACGCGAGCAGACGCTGAACCAGCTGCTGGTCGAGATGGATGGCTTCGAGGCCAACGAAGGCATCATCGTCATCGCCGCGACCAACCGCCCGGACGTGCTCGACCCGGCGCTCCTGCGCCCGGGCCGCTTCGACCGTCAGGTCACCGTGGGCCTGCCCGACATCCGTGGCCGTGAGCACATCCTCGGCGTGCACTTGCGCAAGGTGCCGCTGGCCGAGGACGTCAAGCCGGTGATCATCGCCCGTGGTACGCCCGGGTTCTCCGGGGCGGACCTGGCCAACCTGGTCAACGAGGCCGCTCTCTTTGCCGCGCGGCGCAACAAGCGCCTGGTCGGCATGGAGGAGCTCGAGCTCGCCAAGGACAAGATCATGATGGGCGCCGAGCGCAAATCCATGGTCATGACCGACAAGGAGAAGCTCAACACCGCCTACCACGAAGCCGGCCACGCGATCATCGGTCTGGTCATGCCGGAGCACGACCCGGTCTACAAGGTGACGATCATTCCGCGCGGACGCGCACTCGGCGTGACCATGTTCCTGCCGGAAGAGGATCGCTACAGCCTGTCGCGCCAGCAGATCCTGAGCCAGATCTGCTCGCTGTTCGGCGGCCGTATCGCCGAGGAGATGACGCTCGGCCCCAACGGCGTGACCACCGGTGCCTCGAACGACATCAAGCGGGCCACGGAACTTGCCCACAACATGGTCGCCAAGTGGGGCCTGTCCGACGAGATGGGGCCGATCATGTACGACGAGGACGAGTCCCACCAGTTCCTCGGCGGCCCGGGCCAGGGCGGCGGCAAGTTGAAGTCCGGCGAGACCACCTCGCGCCTGGACAAGGAAGTGCGCAAGATCATCGACGAGTGCTACGAGCAGGCGCGCCAGATCCTGCACGACAACCGCGACAAGCTCGATGCCATGACCGAAGCGCTGATGAAGTACGAGACCATCGATGCGCTGCAGCTCAAGGACATCATGGAAGGCAAGGACCCGCGCCCGCCGGAAGGCTGGAACGACGGCGACTCCTCCGGCGGCGGTACGCCCATCGGCGGCGACAAGGTCGAGCCGAAGCGCGACGACGCGGAGGTAGGCGAGCCCGGTGACGACGAGGAAGACGACGACGAACCGCGCCGTCGCCCCTCGGACCCGCTCGGCGGGCCGGCCGGGCCTTGAGCCAGGCATCTCGCCACGAAGGCGCCCCACCCTGGGGCGCCTTTTTTGTTATGCTATGGGTCAATTAGCCTCCACGTTTTCATTCATCAGGCTGTCCCATGACCTCAACCGTTGACCCCGAGCAGGCCCCGAGCCACGCTCCTTTCCTGCAGTGCGGCCGCCACCGGCTCGATCTCTCCTTTCCTCGCGTGATGGGGATATTGAACGTCACTCCCGACTCCTTTTCCGACGGCGGCCGCCACGTGGCGCTGGACGACGCGCTGCGCCGCGCCGAGCAGATGCTCGCCGAGGGCGCGGCGGTGATCGATGTCGGCGGCGAGTCGACCCGTCCCGGCGCCGATGCCGTGCCGGAGCAGCAGGAGCTGGACCGCGTCGCGCCGGTGGTCGAGGCGCTGGTACGCGAGCTCGACGCCCTGGTATCGGTGGATACCAGCAGCGCGCGGGTGATGCGCGAGTCCGCCGCGCGCGGGGCGAGCATGATCAACGACGTGCGTGGTCTCGAGCGCGACGGTGCGCTCGCCGCGGCGGCGGAAAGCTGTCTGCCGGTGTGCCTGATGCATCGCCAGGGCGAGCCCCGGGACATGCAGCACGCCCCGCACTATGACGTGCCCGTCGAGCAGGCAGTCGCCGACTACCTCGCCGCGCGGGTGAGCGCCTGCAAGGCGGCCGGGATCGGCCGTCATCAGCTGTTGCTCGACCCGGGCTTCGGTTTCGGCAAGAGCGTCGAGCACAACCTGCGCCTTCTCAACCGGATGCGTTCGCTCGACGCGCTGGGCTTGCCGCTTCTGGTCGGCATGTCGCGCAAGAGCATGATCGGCAAGGTGCTGGGGCGGCCGGTCGAGGAGCGTCTGCCCGGAGGGCTGGCGCTCTCGGCGCTGGCGGTGGAGCGAGGGGCGAAAATAGTACGCGTGCATGATGTCGGCGCGACCGTGGATGCCGTTACCATGGCCTGGGCGGTCCTCCAGGAAGGCTGCGAGCCGTCGACCCACAAGGAATCCTTATCATGACACGACGCTATTTCGGTACCGACGGCATTCGCGGCACGGTGGGCGAGGTGCCTATCACCGCCGACTTCATGCTCAAGCTCGGCTGGGCGGCAGGGCAGGTGCTGCGCCGCGAGAAGGGCCGCACCCGCGTGCTGATCGGCAAGGACACGCGCATTTCGGGCTACATGTTCGAATCCGCCCTCGAGGCGGGCCTTTCTGCCGCCGGGGTCGACGTGTCGCTTCTGGGTCCCATGCCGACGCCGGGTATCGCGTATCTCACGCGCACCTTCCGCGCCGATGCCGGTATCGTCATCTCCGCCTCGCACAACCCGTTCGAGGACAACGGCATCAAGTTCTTCTCCGCCGAGGGCCGAAAGCTTCCCGACGAGTTCGAGGACCGGATCGAGGCCATGCTGGATGCGCCGCTCGAGACCGTGGCGGCCGCCCATCTCGGCAAGGCCACGCGGATCGACGACGCCGCCGGTCGCTATATCGAGTTCTGCAAGTCGACGCTGCCGGATCGGCTCAGCCTTCACGGACTCTCGGTGGTGCTCGACTGCGCCCACGGCGCGACCTACCACATCGCCCCGAGCGTGTTTCGCGAACTGGGCGCCGAGGTGAGCGTGATCGGCGCCGCCCCCAACGGGCTCAACATCAACCAGCAAGTGGGCTCCACCCATCCGGCGGCGCTGCGCGCGGCGGTGATCCAGCAGGGCGCGGATATCGGCATCGCCTTCGACGGTGACGGTGACCGGGTGCTGCTGGTCGACGCCGATGGCCGCGAGGTCGACGGTGACGACATTCTCTACCTGATCGCTCGCGACCGCTTCGACCGTGGCCTGCTGGAAGGCGGAGTGGTCGGCACCCAGATGAGCAACTTCGGCCTGGCCATGGCGCTATCAACGCTCGGTATTCCCTTCGAGCGCGCCAAGGTGGGCGATCGCTTCGTGATGGAGAAGATGGCTGCCCACGGCTGGGAGCTCGGCGGCGAGTCCTCCGGACATATCGTCTGCGCCCACGTGCAGACCACCGGCGACGGCATCGTGTCGGCGCTTCAGGTGCTGGCCTTGATGATGCGCGAGCAGCAGACGCTGGCGGCGCTGCTCAAGGGGTTCGAGAAGGTGCCCCAGGCGCTGGTCAACGTGCGCCTGCCCGCCGGCACCGATGCACGAAAGGTGATGGCCGCGCCGGCGCTCGATGAGGCGGTCGGCGAGCTCGAAGCCACGCTCGGCGACCAGGGGCGAGTGCTCTTGCGCCCATCCGGTACCGAGCCCTTGATTCGCGTGATGGTCGAAGGCCGTGCCCATCTCGATGTCCAGGCCCTGGCCGAGGGGCTCGCCCAGCGCGTCGAGGCGCTTTTGCCCTAGGCGGTGCGAGCCCTGACGGTCATGTTGACAGCGGTTGTCTTGACAAGGCCGCTCCTATACCATTTCGCTCCACCTTGAGAGAGGATACTGAATGCGCACACCCCTGATTGCCGGTAACTGGAAGATGAACGGTTCCAAGGCGCTGCTGGACGCGTTCGCAAGCGCCTTTGCGCCCCCCGCCCTGGCGGACCGGGTGGAGGTGGCGATGATCGTGCCGTTTCCCTACCTGGATGCCGCCCGGCGGGCGTTCGAGTCCACGCCGCTCAAGCTGGGTGCGCAGACGTTGAATCCCGAAGCCTCCGGTGCTCATACCGGCGAGGTGAGCGCGTCGATGCTCGGCGAGTTCGGTGTCACCTACGTGCTGGTGGGGCACTCCGAGCGCCGCGCCCTCTACGGCGAGACCGATGCCGACGTGCTGGCCCGGGCCAAGACCGCGCTCGAGAACGATCTCACGCCGATTCTGTGCGTGGGCGAGACGCTCGAAGAGCGCGAGGCCGGGCGCACCATGGACGTGGTGCTCGCCCAGGTCGAGGCAGTGCTCTCGCCGCTGGCGCAATCGGCGCGTCAGCGCCTGGTGATCGCTTATGAGCCCGTCTGGGCGATCGGCACCGGGCGCACGGCGACGCCCGAGCAGGCCCAGGAGGTGATGGCCGGCATTCGCGGCTACCTCGCGCGCCTGGATACGACCCTCGCCGAGGGGATGGTACTTCTCTACGGTGGAAGCATGAACGCCGGCAATGCCGCCGAGCTTCTTGCAAAGCCGGATATCGACGGCGGTTTGGTGGGCGGCGCTTCGCTCAAAACCGACGATTTCTTAGCCATTTGTCAGTCAGCAGGATAACGTCATGCAAGTTGCAATATTGATGGTTCACGTGGTCATCGCGATCGCGCTCGTGGTACTTATCCTGCTTCAGCAGGGCAAGGGTGCCGATGCCGGTGCCTCCTTCGGCGGCGGCGCCTCGCAGACCGTGTTCGGTTCGCGCGGCAGCGGCAACTTCCTGTCGCGCACCACCGGCGTGCTGGCGGCGGGTTTCTTCGTCACCTCCCTGACGTTGGCCTACTTCGCGACCCAGGCCGGTCAGGCGCCGGAGGCCGGTATTCCGGACGCGCGCGTGATCGAGCAACAACAAAGTGTTCCAACGCTTGACGAAGGGTCCGATAGTGTGGATAATGCAGCGCCAGTGCTAGAGGGAAACGGCGAGTAAGTGATTGACGCCGCTTTCGTTTAGCCTCCCCTGATGCCGAAGTGGTGGAATTGGTAGACACGCTATCTTGAGGGGGTAGTGACCTTACGGTCGTGCGGGTTCAAGTCCCGCCTTCGGCACCATTCTGAAGCAGATTTCGATCTGCGTCCCAGAGTTCAGGATTGGCACCTGAGACGAAAAGAGCCCTTGACGAAAGTTGGTTGAGTGGCTATTATCGTCCACCTAGATTGATGCGGGGTGGAGCAGTCTGGTAGCTCGTCGGGCTCATAACCCGAAGGTCATCGGTTCAAATCCGGTCCCCGCTACCATCTTCTACAAACGGTGTATGCGCAGCTCGAGTTTCGATTTCGATCGAAATGCTGGCAAGAACACAACACCGGCTTGTCGAGATGGACCTACAGGTTTCTTTTGAAAAGCCCCTTCCTGTGAAGGGGCTTTTTGTTAGTCGCGTATCGCCTCGAGCGAAGAACGCACTGACGACCGAAGCAGCTTTTTGCGAGCCAAGCGTGTCTCGATAGCGGCGCAAGCCTCATCGGGCGCACATTTTCAGGTAACGTCAATCAGCCACCTAGCTTTCCTCATGACTCCTGGCCAGGTGCCTGATGCAACGGCTATAGGAGCTTCGTTTGTGGCCACGAAACATGCAGCGCTGCACGCGCTGATCGAGCCTGTCGTTGCTGCCATGGGTTTCGAGCTATGGGGCATCGACCACCTTTCCCAGGGCAAGCACTCGCGTCTGGTGATCTACATCGAGCGTGAAAGCGGCGTGAGCGTCGAAGACTGCGCCGACATCAGCCGCCAGGTCAGCGCGGTGATGGATGTCGAAGACCCCATTCCCGGCGAGTACCGCCTGGAAGTCTCGTCGCCGGGCATGGCACGGCCTCTCTATACCCTCGATCATTTCACCCGCTACCAGGGCCACGATGTGGCGCTCAAGCTGCGTACCGCCTTCGACGGGCGTCGCAAGTTTCAGGGCCTGCTCGCGGGCGTCGAGGGCGACGAGGTGCTGCTTCAGATCGACGGCGAGGAGTACTGCTTCCCGATCGAAAGCATCGACGCTGCACAGATTGTCCCGCGGTTCGACGATTAAAAAAAGCGCGGCCCCCAACGGCTGGGGCGAGGCACAAAAGGACAGGTTTACTGGCGAGGCATACGCATGAGTAAAGAAATCTTGATGGTCGTTGACACGATCTCCAACGAAAAGGGCGTTTCACGCGACGTGATCTTCGAGGCGGTCGAAGCGGCGCTGGCCAGCGCCTCGCGCAAGCGCTTCGAGCACGAGGAAGCCAACGTGCGCGTGCACATCGACCGTCGCACCGGCGACTACGACACCTTCCGCTACTGGACGGTGGTCGAGGACGACGAGTTCGAGACCCCGGACTACGAGATCAAGCAGACCATCGCCGAGCAGCGCGACCCGCCGCTGGCACTCGGTGACGTGGTCGAGCAGAAGATCGAGAACGCCGTGTTCGGCCGGATCGCGGCCCAGACCGCCAAGCAGGTCATCGTGCAGAAGGTGCGCGAGGCCGAGCGCGCCGAAGTGGTTCGCCAGTACGCCGACCGTGAAGGCGAGCTGGTCGCCGGTATCGTCAAGAAGACGACCCGTGATGGCCTGATCATCGACCTTGGCGAGAACGCCGAGGCGTTCCTGGCGCGCAACGAAATGATCCACGGCGAGCGCTACCGCATGAACGAACGCGTGCGGGCGCTGCTGGTCAAGGTCGATGCGGATGCCCGCGGCGCTCAGCTGCAGCTCTCGCGCACCAATCCCCAGTTCATCATCGAGCTGTTCAAGATCGAGGTGCCGGAGATCGCCGAGCAGCTCATCGAGATCAAGGGCGCGGCGCGCGATCCGGGCTCGCGGGCCAAGATCGCGGTCAAGACCAACGACCGGCGCATCGATCCGGTCGGTGCCTGTGTCGGCATGCGCGGTTCGCGCGTGCAGGCGGTCTCCTCCGAGCTTCAGAACGAGCGTGTCGACATCGTGCTGTGGGACGACAACCCCGCGCAGCTGGTCATCAACGCCATGGCACCGGCGGACGTCGCCTCGATTCTGGTCGATGAAGACGCTCACGCCATGGACGTCGCGGTCGCCCAGGACAACCTGGCCCAGGCCATCGGTCGAAGCGGTCAGAACGTGCGCCTGGCCTCGGAACTCACCGGCTGGCGGATCAACGTCATGACCGAGGACGAGGCCGAGTCCAAGCGCGAGCAGGAGATCGACAGCCTGGTCGACTCTTTCGTTTCGCACCTGGGCGTGGACGACGAGGTCGCGCGCCTGCTGGTCGAGGAAGGGTTCACCACCCTGGAAGAAGTGGCCTACGTGCCGCTTGAAGAGATGCTCGAGATCGAGGAGTTCGACGAAGAGCTGGTCGAGCAGCTGCGCGCCCGCGCCAAGGATGAACTCCTGACGATGGCGATCGCCTCGGAAGAAGCGCTCGACGGCGCCCAGCCGGCGAATGACCTGCTCGAAATGGACGGCATGGAGCGCCATCTGGCCTTCATCCTGGCCAGTCGCGGCATCGTCACCATGGAGGATCTCGCCGAGCAGTCTGTCGATGATCTGATCGATATCGAGGAATTGGACGAAGCGCGCGCAGCGGCACTGATCATGACTGCCCGTGCGCCCTGGTTCGAAGACGACAGTGAAGCGGCTTCGAACACACAGTAAACAGGTCACGGGCTTTGGAGGGTCACTATGTCAGATATGACGGTTAAGGATTTTGCAGTGAAAGTGGGCCGCGACGTGCCCCGCCTGCTGGAACAGATGAAAGAGGCGGGCCTTGCGCACGCCTCGGAAAACGATGCCGTGTCCGAAGAGGACAAGCAGACGCTCTTGAGCTTTCTCAAGAAGAGCCACGGCGGCAGCGACGCGGATGCGGGCAAGAACCGCATCACCCTGACGCGCAAGACGCGCAGCCGCATCAAGACCGGCGAGCGCGGCAAGACCATCGAGGTCCAGGTTCGCAAGAAGAAGACCTACGTCAAGCGCGAAGAAGAAGAGAAGCCCAAGGCAGCGGAGCCGGAACACACCGGTCCCCGCCAGCTGGTCGGCGACATGGCCGAAGCGGAAGCCGAGCGCAAGGTGCGTGAAGCCGAAGAGCGCGCGGCCGCCGAGAAGGCCAAGGCCGCCGAGGACGCCGCGCGCAAGGAGACCGAAGGCAAGGCCGCGGCCGCCAAGCTCGAGGTGCCGGAGCTTCAGATCGACGACACCCCGGCGTCCGACGACCTGCCCCCGGCACCGCCGAAGGAAGGCCGTACCGATCGCCGTACCGCGCCGCCCAAGAAGACGGCCGCCAAGAAGAAGGGCCGTGACGACGACGAGGATCGCGGTGATCGCGAAGAGCGCAAGCGCGGTGGCGCCGGCAAGAAGGCCAAGCGCGCCGAGCGTCGCGGCGGTCGTCGTGGCAGCGTCAGCGGCAACGGCAAGCACGGCTTCCAGAAGCCGACCCAGCCGATCGTGCGCGAAGTCTCTATCCCTGAGTCGATCAGCGTGGCCGAACTCGCCGACAAGATGTCGATCAAGGCCAACGAAGTGATCAAGGCGATGTTCACCATGGGCGCGGCGGTGACCATCAACCAGACCATCGACCAGGACACCGCGGCGATCGTCGTCGAGGAGATGGGTCACAAGGTCAAGCTGGTGAAGGACGACGCGCTCGAGACCGAAATGCTCGAAGGCATCTCCTACGAAGGCGAGGAGATCACCCGTTCGCCGGTCGTCACCGTCATGGGTCACGTCGACCACGGCAAGACCTCGCTGCTCGACTACGTGCGTCGCGCCAAGGTGGCCACCGGTGAAGCCGGCGGCATCACCCAGCACATCGGTGCCTACCACGTGGAAGACGAGCACGGCGGCGTGACCTTCCTCGACACCCCTGGCCACGCGGCGTTCACCGCCATGCGTGCCCGCGGTGCCAAGGCCACCGACGTGGTCATCCTGGTGGTCGCGGCGGACGACGGCGTCATGCCCCAGACCATCGAGGCGATCGAGCACTCCAAGGCGGCCGAGGTTCCGATGGTCGTCGCGGTGAACAAGATCGACAAGCCGGACGCCGATCCGGACCGGGTCAAGAACGAGCTCTCCCAGCACGGCGTCATCTCCGAGGAGTGGGGCGGCGACACCCAGTTCGTCCACGTCTCGGCGAAAAGCGGTGAAGGCATCGAGGATCTGCTCGAAGCGATCCAGCTGGTGTCCGAGGTGCTCGAGCTCAAGGCCGTACCGTCGGCGCCGGGCAAGGGCGTGGTGGTCGAATCGCGTCTCGACAAGGGCCGCGGCCCGGTCGCGACCGTACTGGTCCAGAACGGTACCCTGAAGAAGGGCGACATCGTGCTGGCGGGCCTGCACTACGGCCGCGTACGCGCGCTGACCAACGAGCTCGGCCAGCAGGTCGACGAGGCTGGCCCCGCCATGCCCGTCGAGATCCAGGGCCTGGACGGCACGCCGGATGCCGGTGACGACTTCATGGTCGTGGCCGACGAGCGCAAGGCGCGCGAAGTCGCCAACTTCCGTCAGGGCAAGTACCGCGAAGTGCGCCTGGCGCGCCAGCAGAAAGCCAAGCTCGAGAACATGTTCAGCCAGATGGGCCAGGACGAAGTCGCCAAGGTCAACATCGTGCTGAAGGCCGACGTGCAGGGCTCGCTCGAAGCAATTCGCGGTGCGCTCGAAGAGCTCTCCACTGATGAAGTCCAGGTGGCGGTCGTCTCTTCCGGCGTGGGCGGCATCACCGGTACCGACGCCAACCTGGCGCTGGCCAGTGAGGCCATCGTGGTCGGCTTCAACGTGCGTGCCGACGCCGCTGCCCGCGAGATAATCGAGCGTGAAGGGCTGGATCTGCGCTACTACAGCGTCATCTACCACCTGATCGACGAGGTCAAGCAGGCGATGAGCGGTATGCTCGCGCCGGAGTGGAAGGAAGAGATCGTCGGCGTGGCCGAGGTTCGCGACGTGTTCCGCGCGCCGAAGATCGGTGCGGTGGCCGGCTGTATGGTCGTCGAGGGCTCCGTGCATCGCAACAAGCGTATCCGCGTACTGCGCGAGAACGTGGTGATCTACGAGGGCGAGCTCGAGTCGCTGCGCCGCTTCAAGGACGACGTCCAGGAAGTGCGTAACGGCATCGAGTGCGGTATCGGCGTCAAGAACTACAACGACGTCCAGGTCGGCGACAAGATCGAAGTCTTCGACCAGGTCAAGGTCGAGCGCACCCTGTAAGGGGCGCGAGGAGCCATCATGCGCGAATTCAAGCGTACCGACCGAGTGGCCGACCAGCTCCAGAAGGAGCTGGTC
>NZ_JAMZBC010000050.1 GCF_024158715.1 Halomonas sp. 707D7
GCATGGTATCTCCTCACGTTACGTCAGTTTCGTGTCATTTTCATGACAGCGGCTCGAGCTCGTCGGCGGGCAGCGGCACGAACCCCGCCGCGCGCACGATTCGCTGGCCCTGCTCGGACATGATCAGCTCAATGAAGGCGCGCTCCGCCGGCGGCAGCGCCTCGCCGGGCGCCACGTTCACGTAGAGATAGAGATAGCGCGACAGGGGGTACTCGCCGCTCTGAATCGTTTCCGGCGTGGGCATGATGGTCTCGCCGGCGGCATCGATCAGTCCGAGCGGCTGCACCATCGGCGTCAGGTGATGATAGCCAGTGTAGCCCATCGACCGGGGCGATTCGCCGACGGCGGCGACCACGGCGGCGGAACCGGGGTATTCGCTGATATCGTTGCGAAAGTGCCCGCCGCAAAGCGCCCGCTGGCGAAAGAGATCATGAGTGCCGGAGGCCAGGTTGCGCCCGTGAAGCGCGATTCGCCCGTAAGGCCAGTCGCCGGCCGGCACGATCTCCTCCCAGCGGCTCACGGGGCCCGGCGCGCCACAGGCCCGGGTGGTGGAGAAGATCGCGTCCAGCGTCGAAAGCGTCAGCGCCTTCAGCGGGTTATGACGATGGACCACCACCACCAGGGCGTCGCGAGCGACGCGCAGCTCCACGGGCGCGTAACCGTAGCGGCGCTGAAACTGCTCGCGCTCCTCCGGGCTCATGGGGCGCGACATGGGCGCCAGGCGCGTGGTGCCCGCCACCAGCGCCGAGGGCGCGATCGACGAGCCGCCGGCCTGGAACTGCACGTTGATGCCCGGATGGCGGGTGGTCAGCGCCTCGCCCCAGCGCAGCACGAGGCTCGCCATGGTGTCCGAGCCGGTCGCGCCCAGCGTGCCGCTGACCGGAGCGGCCGCCCAGGCGGGCGCGGCAAGCCATAAAAGCAGCCAGAGTGTCAGGTGGGCGCAGGATCGATCGGGCCTGATGCAACGCTTCAAACGCTATTCCTCTTGTGGTTAACTGGCGCCCGCTCGACGGCGCTGGCGACGCGCCACCGTCGGGTTCGTGTACAACAACAACCCAATGAAGTGACTACCTCATGACACCGCTCGACAACGACCTGGACGACGTGCCCGCCCCGCAGGGGCAGCTCACGCTCAAATTACTGGCTTCGCGTCAGGATACCAACCTTTACGGCGACATTCCCGGCGGCTGGCTGGTGAATCGCATGGACCAGGCGGCGGAGCTGGCCGCCGGGCGCGAGGCGGGCGGGCGCACCGCGACGGTAGCGATCGAGTCGATGGACTTTTTGAGTCCGGTGCGGGTCGGGTCGGTGGTGAGCGTCTATACCCAGGTGCGCGAGATCGGCCACAGCTCGATCAAGCTCGATGTCGAAGTGTGGGTGCGCCCGCCGCTGGGGCGCCATTTCGAGGAGCGCCAGAAAGTGACCGAGGCGCGCTTCGTGGTGGTGGCCCTCGACGACAACGGGCGCATTCGCGCGGTGCACGGCGACTGATCCGCCGGGCACGAAAAAGGGCGCAATAAAAAGGGCGCTTGCGCGCCCTTGTCGATCCTTGGGGTTTGTCAGGCGCCGATGGCGTCGCGCCCCTTGAAGTAGGCGTACTCGCCGATGTCGCTGAACGGGCGCATCAGCTGCTGGAACGCCCGGTAGGATTCGTAGACCCGGCGCGACTCTTCGTCGTTCTCGGTCTGGGTCTGGATCACCTGCTGGGACGCCTCGAACAGCGCCTGCATGACGTCCTCCGGGAAGGTGCGAAGCTCGACGCCGTGCTCGTCGACCAGGGTTTCCAGCGCCTGGGCGTTGTGGAAGGCGAACTCGGTGAACATCGCCAGGTTCGACGCCCGCGCTGCCTCGCGGATCACCGCCTGCAGGTCTTCCGGCAGCTCGTTCCAGGCATCCAGGTTGATCATGGTCTCGACCAGCGCGCAGGGCTCGTTCCACACCGAGGTGTAGTAGTAGTCCGCCACCTGATGCAGGCCGAAGGCCATGTCATTGTAGGGGCCGACCCAGTCGGCGGCGTCGAGCACGCCGGTCTGAAGGGAGGTGAAGATCTCCGAGCCCGGCAGGTTCACGGTGCTCACGCCGATGGCGTTCATCGCCTCGCCGGCAAGACCCGGCAGGCGCAGGCGCAGGCCCTGCATGTCGGCCAGCGAGTTGATCTCCTTCTTGAACCAGCCGGCCATCTGCGGGCCGGTGTTGCCCACCGCGAAGGGCTTGAGGTTGTGGTTGGCGTAGACCTCGTCCCACAGCTCCTGGCCGCCGCCGTGGTAGATCCAGGCGTTCATCTCGGTGGTGGTCATGCCGAACGGCACGGCGGTGAAGAACTGCGACGCCGCGACCTTGCCGCGCCAGTAGTAGGGCGTGGAGTGGCCCATCTCGGCGGTCCCGGCGGCAACGGCGTCGAACACCTCGAGGGCCGGCACCAGCTCACCGGCGCCGTGCACGCGAATGCGCATGCGCCCGTTGGAGAGCTCCTCGACCCGGCGGGCGAAGTCGTTGGCACCGGTACCCAGTGCCGGGAAGTTCTTCGGCCAGGAGGTGACCATGTCCCAGGTGTAGGTTTCCTGGGCCTGGGCGGTGGCGACGAAGGGCGCGGCGGCGACACCGGCGGCGCCGAAGCCGGCGGTTTTCAGAAATTGGCGGCGTTGCATGGCGGGTTCTACTCCAGCAGGAAGTTTTTTATAGAAGTGTGCGTGGTTCAGCGTCCGCCGAGCAGTATGCGTCAGTTGGGTTTTATTGGGCAAGCGGGCCTAAAGTGGAGTGAGCTTGGCAAACCCGAGCACCAGCCACTTCACGCCTTCGCCTTCGAAGCTGACCTGTACCCGGGCTCGCGCGCCCTCGCCCTCGGCGTTGAGGATCATGCCCTCGCCGAACACCGGGTGGCTGACGCGCTGGCCGACGTGCAGGGCGGGCAGGTCGTCATGCGCATCAACAGAGCTTTGCGCGTAGCTCGGCCGCGAAGCGGTCACCGGGCGCGAGACGTGGCCGCGCAGGCGCACCTCTTCCAGCAGGTGCGGCGGCAATTCGCGCAGAAAGCGCGACGGGCGCGGAAACACCTCCTTGCCGTGCAGCCGCCGGGTCTCGGCGTGGGTGAGATAGAGCTTCTGCATGGCGCGGGTCACGCCGACGTAGCAGAGCCTGCGCTCCTCCTCGAGCCGGCCCGGCTCCTCCACCGACATCTTGTGCGGAAAGAGGCCCTCTTCCACGCCGGCGATGAACACCACCGGGAACTCCAGGCCCTTGGCGGAATGCAGGGTCATCAGCTGCACGCTGTCCTCGAACTCCTCGGCCTCGTGGTCGCCGGCGTTGAGCGCGGCTTCCGACAGAAACGCCTCGAGCGCCACCATGCCCTCGCCGGCCTCCGGGGTCTCGAACGCGTCGCCCTGGGTGAAGGCGCGCGCGGCGGTGACCAACTCCTCCAGGTTCTCGACCCGCGCCTGGCCCTTCTCGCCGCGCTCGCTCTTGTGGTGCTCGATCAGCCCGGTGTGCTCGATGACGTGGTCGATGATCTCGTGAAGCGCCAGGCCCGCGGCGTCGTTGTCGAGCTGCTCGATCAGGTTGGTGAACGCCTTTACCGCGTTGCCCGCCCGGCCCTTGAGCGTGCCGTCACCCAGGGCATCGTGAAGCGCCTGCCAGAGCGATATGCTCTCGAGGCGCGCGCGGTGGCGCACGATCTCGACGGTGCGCGTGCCGATGCCCCGGGTGGGCACGTTGATCACCCGCTCAAGCGAAGCGTCGTCGTCGCGGTTGAGCAGAAGCCGCAGGTAGGCCAGCGCGTTCTTGATCTCCAGGCGCTCGTAGAAGCGGTGGCCGCCGTAGATGCGATACGGCATGCCCTGGCGGATCAGCGTCTCCTCGATCAGCCGCGACTGGGCGTTGGAGCGGTACAGGATCGCCACGTCCCGGCGGTTGATGCCCTCGTCGACCTTCTCCTTGATGGTATCGACGATGTAGCGCGCCTCTTCCAGGTCGTTGAAGCCGGCGTAGACCGAGATCGGCTCGCCTTCGACGCCGTCGGTCCACAGGTTCTTGCCCATGCGCTCGCTGTTGTGGCTGATCAGGGCGTTGGCGGCGTCGAGAATCGCGCTGGTGGAGCGGTAGTTCTGTTCCAGGCGCACGGTCTTGGTGTTCGGGAACTCCTCCTCGAAGCGGCGGATGTTCTCGATCTTCGCCCCGCGCCAGCCGTAGATCGACTGGTCGTCGTCGCCCACGGCGGTCATCGGCGTTTCCAGGCCGGTCAGAAGCTTCAGCCAGGCGTACTGCAGGGTGTTGGTGTCCTGAAACTCGTCCACCAGCACGTGGCCGAAACGCTCGCGGTAGTGCTTCAAAAGCGCCGGGGTATCGCGCAGAAGCTCGAGGCTTCGAAGCAGCAGCTCGCCGAAATCGACCAGGCCGCCGCGCTCGCAGGTGAACTGATAGCGCTCGTAGAGTTCCACCATCTGGGCGAGATAGCCGTCGCCGTTGACGTTGACCTGGTGCGGGCGCAGCCCCTCTTCCTTGCAGCCGGAGATGAAGCCCTGCACCTGGCGCGGCGGGTAGCGCTCGTCGTCGACGTTGTAGTCCTTGATCAGGCGCTTGATTAGCCGCAACTGGTCGTCGGAGTCGATGATCTGGAAGTTCTGGGGGAGCCGGGCGTCCTGCCAGTGGGTGCGCAAGAGCCGGTGGGCGATGGAGTGGAAGGTGCCCACCCAGACGTGGCGCATCGAGATGCCCAAAAGCGCCTCCAGGCGGGTGCGCATCTCGCGGGCGGCCTTGTTGGTGAAGGTGACGGCGAGCAGCGCGTAGGGCGACAGGCCTTCGGCCTGCATCAGCCAGGCAATGCGGTGCACCAGCACCCGGGTCTTGCCCGAGCCCGCCCCGGCGAGCACCAGAAGGTTGCCCTGGGGGGCGCTGACCGCCTCGCGCTGGGCGGTATTGAGCTGGTCGAGAATCGCCGTTACGTCATCCATGGTCGCCGCTGCCGGTTTGCAAAGGGGCGGACAGTCTAGCACACGCCCGCTACTGGACGACCATACAGGGGCGGTTCAGCGCTCGTCGGGGTAGCGCAGGGTATTGAGGCTCTTCTTGACGGCCTTCAACTGCTCGGCGAGCTTCGGCCCGCGGGTCTTGGCCACGCCCACCGCCAGCACGTCGATCAGCACCAGGTGCGCGATGCGCGAGCTCAGGGGCGTGTAGATCTCGGTGTCCTCGTGCACGTCGATGTAGAGCGGCAGGCTCACCTCGTCGGCCAGCGGCGACTCGCTCGGGCAGAGCCCGATCACCGTGGCGCCGGCCTCGCGGGCAAGCCTTACGCTTGCTACCAGCGCCCGGGTGCGCCCGGTCTGGGAGATCGCCACCACCACGTCGCCCTCCTGGAGCGTGACCGCCGACATGTTCTGCATGTGCGGGTCGGCGTAGGCCGAGGTCGAGATCTGCAGGCGAAAGAACTTGTGCTGGGCATCGAAGGCCACCGCTCCGGAGGCGCCAAAGCCGTAGAACTCGACCCGGTTGGCCATCGCCAGTGCATTCACTGCCTTGCCCAGCGCGTCGTTGTCGAGCCGGTCGCGCACCGACAGCAGCGTACCCACGGTGGAGTCGAAGATGCTGTGGGAGAACTCGGCCACCGAGTCGCTATCGTTCATCGAGAACTGGGCGAACTGGCTGCCCGAGGCGAGCATCTGGGCGAGCTGGAGCTTGAAGTCCTGAAAGCCGTTGCACCCGAGTGCCCGGCAAAAGCGCACCACCGTGGGCTCGCTGACGCCGGCTTCGGTGGCGAGATCGACGATGCGCATGTGGATCACTTCGTCGGGGTTTCGCAGCACGAAGCGGGCGACTTTTTGCTCGGAGCGGCGAAAGTGCTCCATGCGGCGTCTCATTTCATCGAACAGGGCGCGACTCACGGTGAGCTCCTTCGAATGGGGTGCAGGATCATGCACGCAGCGTTTTGCACCAGTATGCCTGAGTGGCGGGCGTAATGCGCCGCCGATGAACGGATGATACGCCGCTCGACACCAGCGTTTAAACGCCGTTTAGGTTTTCAGAGCCGGAGCGTCATCATTTTGTCAAGTAGGTTATAGTAAGAAATGACGTGCCGCACTGCATCATATGACAGGCGTCATGGCTGCAGGCGGGATCAACCTGCCACCTGGAGGAGCGTCGATCATGAAAAACGTCGAACGATTGACTTCGGTTAAAAGCGAGCTGCTCGATATCCTCATGGGCATCGAGGTCACCGAACACTCCCAGCGCCAGCGCAGCGCCGCCCAGCGCAGCCTGCGGGCACGGCGCGGCATCGAGCGCCATCGAGAGTCCTTGAAGCTGTCCCGGGACATCGCCTGGCTCGCGGAGGACGAGGAGACGCCGGAAGGCGAACTCCACTAGCCCTTGAACGAAAAAGCCCTGCACACAGGCAGGGCAAGGGTCTGAGAGGCGACGGCTTACAGGAAGCCGGCCAGGAAGACGACGATCACGCCCAGCGGTGCCACGTACTTGGTGAGCAGGTTCCACAGGCTGTAGTCGTAGACGTCCATGGCGAGTTCGCGACGCGCCTCTTCTTTTTCCAGGCAGCGCGAGTAGAAGACGATGGCGCCCAGGCCGGTCAGCGGCAGCAGTACCTTGCCGGTGAAGGTGTCCAGGAAGTCGAAGATGTTCAGGCCGAGGATCGAGACATCCGCCCAGACGTTGAACGACAGAAGTGCCGCGATGCCGACCAGCCACACCGCCACGGCACCCACCAGCGTCGAGCCCAGACGGCTCAGCGGCGTGCGCTCTTCCAGGGTTTCCACTACCGGCTCCAGCAGCGAGATCGCCGAGGTGAGCGCGGCGAAGGTGAGCAGCAGGAAGAATGCCAGGCCAAGCAGGCTTCCGCCGACCATGTTGCCGAAGGCGATCGGCAGCGTCACGAAGATCAGCCCCGGACCGCTGGAGGCATCGAGCCCGTTGGCGAAGACGATCGGGAAGATCGCCAGCCCCGCCAGCAGCGCGATGACGGTATCCAGCACGATGACCGTGCGCGCGGTGCTCAGAAGGTTCACGTCCTCGCCCAGGTACGAGCCGTAGGCCATCATGATGCCCATGCCGAGCGACAAGGTGAAGAAGGCCTGCCCCATGGCGGCCAGCATGACACTACCGTCGAGCGCGCCCCAGTCCGGGCTGAACATGAAGGAGAACGCCTCGCCGAAGAAGCCGCTCGTCGCGCCATAGCCCACCAGTATCAGCAGCAGCACGACCAGCAGCGGCATCAGCACGCGGGCGGCGGCTTCGAGGCCCTTGGTCACCCCGCGCGCAACGATGCCCACGACCAGCACCATGAACAGCGTGTGCCAGATCAGAAGCGTCTCGGGATCGCCCAGCAGGCCCTCGAAGGCGGCGCCGCTGGCGTCGGCATCCTGAGCGGTGAACGAACCCATCACCGAACCCAGGGTATAGTTGAGCGACCAGCCGCCGATCACGCTATAGAAGGAGAGAATCAAGAACGCCGCCAGTACGCCGCTGACGCCCACCAGCGCCCAGCTGCGGCTGCGGCCATGGCGCGTGGCGAGGTCCGCCATGGTATTGATCGGGTTCTTCTGTCCGCGCCGGCCGATCATCCACTCGGCGACCAGAATCGGCAGGCCCACCAGCGCCACGCACGCCAGGTAGACCAGAACGAAGGCGGCGCCGCCGCTCTCGCCGGTCAGATAGGAAAAGCGCCAGATATTGCCCAGGCCGACCGCCGAGCCCGCTGCCGCCAGCACGAAGCCCATACGCGAGGACCACTGTGCGTGTGCCAGTTTTGCCATACATCACCTAAAGTTTTCGGATTGTCATGCGCCGTATGCGCCGCTGCACGCCCTTCGATACAAGACGCGGCGGCGAAAGTACGCGCAATTTATATGAACGCTCCACGCCTTGCCAGTGACACTTTGGCTAGGTCGAGTGAGGTTAAACGTAAAAGCAGAGGCGTATCAGAAGAGTGACGTCTGGCTTTCACCGGGGAAATCGTCAAGTGATGGCAGAACGATACGCTCACGCAGCGCCTCGTAAAGCAGCCGCGCCATCTGCGGGGATTCGCGGTTGTCGGCGGTATGCACAAATAAGAAAGGGGTTTTCCCCTGATTTATCCACAGGGCGATCCGCTCGATCCAAGGGGCGAAATAGCCGCTATTGATGGTCTTGTCAATATGGCCGATGAAACGCACGATCGGTCGATTCGCCGTCGAGAGCACGTGCAGCGGGAGTCTCGGCTTTTCGCCCTGCGCCTTGATGAGCCCTTCATGATGGCCAGCCGGGGTCGAGAACACCGGGCGTACGTCGAGCATGACCCGGTCTACGCCGTGAGTTATCAACAATTGGTTGAGCGCCTTCTCGGCCGCATCCTTGGCAAAGAATGCCGGATGGCGCACTTCGACCGCGCAGGGCAGCTCACTCGGCCACTGGCGCAGCAGCGCCTCGAGCCGAGGCAGCTCGTCCGGCTCGAAATCCCGCGGCAGTTGCACCATGGTCGGCCCCATCCGATCGTGCAGCGGGGAAAATGCCTCCAGAAACGCCCACGCTTCATCCAGCCGGGCCAGGCGCTGCTCGTGGGTGACCCGGGCGGGAAGCTTCAGGCAGAACCGGAAGTTGCGCGGCGTTTGGCGCGCCCAGGCGGCGATGGTCGCAGGCTTCGGCGCGCCGCTGTAGAAGGTGGTATTGCCCTCGACGCTCGAGAACACCGCGGCGTAGTCGCTGAGCAGATCGGTCTTCGCGTGGGGCGGGTAGAGCGTGCCCTGCCAATCCGGGTTGGCCCACATGGGCAGGCCCAGGTAGAGAGGGTGGGTCGTTAACATTGACTCGCCAGATAAAGCATCACGTTGTGAGAATAACGATCAGAAGCGATATTCAGCTCGTAATCGTAGCGCGGATCTGTGCCGCTTTTTCCTGAAGAAGCGGTAGATACTCCTGAAGCAGCGTATCCATGTCTATGCGAGCTGCATTCGTGCTGATGTTAATGGCTCCAAGCAGTTGCCCGGTCGCATTGAAAGCCGGTACGGCAAGTGAGCGTAGGCCAGAATCCAGTTCCTGGTCAGCGATCGCGTAGCCTTGCTGGCGAACGGTATGAATTCGCTTTCTGAGCGACTCTTTATCAATGAGCGTTTTATCAGTGTGGCGCTCCAATGAAATGCGCTCTATATAGGCGTCGAGAGCTGGCTCCGATAGTTGGGCCAGCAGCACGTGACCCATGGAGGTATAAGCCGCAGGCAAACGAGTCCCGATAGAGAGTGTGATGGCCATCAGGCGATGCGGAGCGGCTGATCGCGCAATATAAATGACCTCATCGCCTTCGAGTTGCCCAAGGGAAGAGGATTCTCCGGTCTGAAGGGTAATATCTTCCAGAAACTGTTGGATGACGCTACGATAATTGTTCGCAGAAAGAAACGCATAGCCCAGCTGTAAAACCTTTGGTGCCAGTTCGAAATAGCGCTGATGCTTTCGAACGTAGCCTAAAGCGTGCAGTGTAAGCAGAAAACGGCGCGCCTTGGCCCGGTTCATGCCGGTACGCGCGGCGACCTCGCTCAAGGTCATGCGCGAATGGGCGTCGTCAAAGGCGAGAATGACGTCTAGCCCGCTGGAGAGGGCGGAGACGAAATCACGGCTGTCCGACGTGAGCGTATCTTCCTGTAAAGCGTCTTTCATAACGAATCATTGACCGATGGGCGCGCAGTTGAAACCCTGAATCTAACACGATGTTCGAATAGCGAACAATTATTCGATCGTTTTGGGCGCTGTATTCGCTGACAGTATCGTCATGCTTCACTAACGAAGAGCCCTTTTGATGAAACAGAAAAAAATTACCGTATTACACGGGCCGAACCTCAATCTTTTGGGCACTCGCCAGCCCGAGATCTACGGCGCCGACACGCTAGATAACGTGAACAACCGGTTGAGCGAAGCGGCGCTGATGGCCGGCTGGGAGGTCGTCTGCTTTCAAAGTAACCATGAAGGCGCCTTGATCGATGCGATTCACGCCGCCCGTCTGGACGGAACGCACGCGATCATCATCAACCCGGCGGCCTATACCCACACATCCGTTGCCATTCTCGATGCGCTCAACGCGTTCGAGGGCACTGTGTTCGAGGTGCACATCTCCAACGTTCACAAGCGCGAAAGCTTTCGCCACCACTCCTATGTGTCGCTGCGCGCCGACGGCGTCATCGCCGGGCTCGGCACACACGGGTACCGGGCCGCGCTCGACGCCATCATCAAAAGCGAAGACGCCTCTTAGAGCGCCAGCGACGGGGTATGCAGCAGCAGCGCGATGATCAGGCTCAGCGTGACAAACGATGCCACCGTCGCAGTCAGCATGGCCGCCGCGCTCATGTCGCCCACACCATAGCGCTGGCCGAACAGCGGATAGATGCTGATCATCGGCGCCGAGGCGAATAAAACGGCGCCGACGATGTACACCGGGTCGATGCCAGGTATCACCAAAAAGGCCGCGAGTACCGCCAGCGGATGGATCAGCAGCTTGCCGATCACGATCAGGCTGACGTGCCGGGTCTGCCCCTTGAGCCTCAAGCCGAACAGCGCGCCCCCGATCACGAACAGCGCCGCCGGCCCCGCTGCCTCTGCAAGCATGTCGACCGCCTTGGCCAGCGGCGCCGGCAGTAGAAGGCCAGAGCCTGCAAGGCTCAATGCGATCGCAAGCCCGACCAGTACCGGATTTTTGATCAGATTGAGCGCGGTTTTCTTGAGCGTCGTGGCCAGCCGCCCGCTGCGCTGGCTCGCCATTTCCGCCAGAACAAGCGCGGTGGGAATGATCAGCAGGTTCTCGACCATCATGTTCAGCGCCAACAGCACCGCCGCTGGCGAGCCGATGACCATCGCCGCTACCGGGTAGCCGATGAATCCGCTGTTGGCCGCCGCCATGCCAAGCGCCTGCATGGCCCCAGCCGCCAGGTTCTCGCGTTCGCGCCGCAAGCTGATCAGAAGCCCCAAACCGAACACCAGCGCCGACGCCAGCCCGTAAGCCACCAGGTAGTTGAGCTGAAGGATGTCGCCCAGCGGCTGCTGATTGAAAGCGCGTATTACCAGCGCCGGCAGCGCCAGGTAGAGCACGAAAATACTCACGCCCTGCATCTTCTCGGCACTCATCAGCCGGCTACGTCTGGCGACATAGCCAGCACCGATCAATAGAAAGATAGGCGTTGTGATCGCAAGAATGGCGAGCATGGAGATCCTTGTCGGCCCGTGAAGCACATGTTCGTTTCACTCGCTGCCAGGTGTATCCAGCTCATTCTGGGACCGAAAGGCGTCTCAAGAAGCTGCCGACGGGGTCACCAGTCGGTCGATATAGTGCTGGCGCAGTGAAATGACGTGCGCATCGATACTATCAGCGCTCAGCCGATCCGCGGTAAAGAAGCGAAACGCGTCCACGCCCTGAAAGACGAAAAGCTCGACCCCGGATAGTACGTCGGCGCCCGCTTGAGTAGCGGCGTTTAAAAACTCGGTATGCGCGGGCACGTACACGGCGTCGAACACCCAGTGGCCCCCGTGGAGACCGGAGGTGTCGATCGGGCAGCCAGGGTGGTTGATATGGCCGATCGGCGAGCAGTTGACCACGCCTTGGAAGCCAGAAAGCTCAAGCTCGGCCTGATCAAACGAGAGGCAACCGGCGTTAATGCCCATGGCGTTGAGATCGCGCGCCAGGCTTTCACCTCGCTCAGCATCGCGCTCCAGCACATGAATGCAGGTGGCGCCCACCTCACCCAGCGCGCAGGCCACCGCCCGGCCCACGCCGCCGGCGCCGATCAACAGCACCTCGCCGGCGGGGCGCTCCCCAAACGAGTGGCGGTAAGCGCTGATGAACCCGGTGTAGTCGGTATTTTCCGCCCGCAGACCACCTTCCTCGAACAGCAGCGTGTTGGCGGTGCCCACGCGCTTGACGCCTTCACCGCGAATATCGGCCAATTTCGCGGCGCGCTCCTTGAACGGGAAGGTGACGTTGGTGCCGCGGTAGCCTTCGCGGCGCAGCGTTTCGATGGCGCCAGGAAAGTCGAAGTTCTCGACGCCGCGGCTATCCACCAAGTCGTAGCGAACCGCCTCATCGAGCGCCGCGCCCAAGCGAACGTGCAAATCCGGCGACTGTGACTGGGCGATGCCTTCGCCCACCAGACCGAGCTTGATCATGCGTGATGTCCTTTCGTGTCATCAGAAGAGACCGGGGGCTCGATGGCGTCGATTTCGGCGTCCAGGCGCTGCTGTGCGGTCACGCGCACGAAGGCGTTCGGCGCCCCGAGTCCCTGATAGCCGTCGCGCTGCACCAGCTCGAAGAAGAACGCCTTGCGCTGTGTCTGGGCGTAGAGCTGATGGAAATCGCCGCTGCTGTCCTGGTCGAACAGCACGTCGTGGTCCTGTATCCACGCAAGCGTCTGCGCCGGCAGTTCAAAACGCGCGTTCAGGTCGCGGTAGTAGTTGCCGGGAATCGGCAGGGTAGGCGTGTTTGCCTCGTGCAGCGTGGATGCGGTCTCGCGCATCGAGCGGGTGCGCAGGGCGACGTGATGAATACCGGAGCCGCCGTACTGGCGCACGAAGCGGTTGCTGGCGGTATCTGGCGAGGCGCTGGCGTTGAGCGCCAGCCGAAAACGCCCGTCGTGGTTCTGCAGCACCTGGCTCTGGATGAGCCCGCGCGGGTCGGTCACGTCGAACGACGGCGTGATCTCAAGCGCAAAGATGGCGCGATACTGCAGCATCAGCGACAGGTAGTCGTGATAGGAGAGCGCCACGCTGATGTGGTCGATATCGACCAGCGCGTTTTGCGGCACCGGCGCGACATCGACGGTGAATTCGCGATCCCAAGTGCGGCTGAGCTGGGAGTCGTCGATGATGTAGGAGAGGCTACCGTCGACGTTGCGCAGCGCGCTCATGCGATGGCTCGAACCGACATCCTCGGGCTCGACGATAGCGTAGCCCAGCTTGTCCGCCCGCTTGAACGCCTCGTAGGCGTTATCCACCTTCAGGCCGATGGCGGTGATCGCGGTGGCGTCGCGCCCGGGTACGCGTCCGGTGAAGTTAGACTCGGTGTTGAGGACCAGGTTCACGTCCCCCGCGGCCCAGCGTTCGGCGCCCAGTGTATGGTGGCGCCCCACGCAGGCGAGCCCCATCGCGCCGAGTTCGTCACGCAGCGGGGCGAGATCCCCGGGCTCGACGGCGATCTCCAGAAAGGCCACCGACGCGATCGGCTGCGGCGCGGGTATGCCACTGTCGGTCTGCATGCTGCGCAGCAGGTGGTAGGAGCGCACCCCGTCGCGGGCGGTCTGACTGCTGTGCCCCATGCGAAAGACGTCGTTGAAGATCTCGTGGGAGAGCGGGCCGTCGTAGCGGGTCTCCTCGAGCATGGCCATGAACGCATCCATTTGAAGCTCGCCCTGGCCCGGGAAGCAGCGGTAGTGACGACTCCAGGAGAGGTGATCCATGGAAAGCCTGGGCGCATCGGCGGTCTGGACCAGAAAGATCCGGTCGCCCGGGATGCGCCCGATAGTGCCAAGCTCGGTCTGGCGCGAGAAGATATGAAAGGTGTCCAGCACCAGCCCCACGTTTGGGTGGGCGGCGCGGCGCACCACTTCCCAGCTGTCACGGTAGTCGTGGATATGGCGCCCCCAGGCCAGCGCCTCGAAGGCGACGCGCAGGTCGCGTTTGGCGGCGCGCTCGCCAAGCTCACGGTAGTCGTCGGCGGCCCGGCTCAGCCCCGGCAGTGAATCCGGACGGGTGGTGCTGCAGGCCATCAATAGATCGGTGCCCAACTCCTGCATCAGGTCGAACTTGTGCTCGGCGCGATCGAACGCCTGCTGCCGGGCCCGGCCCTCGAGGCCCTCGAAATCGCGAAACGGCTGAAGCGTGACCAGCCTGAGCCCACGCGAGCGGATCAGCTCGCCGGCCTCCTGGGGGGAGCCGGTGAAGGCGGTGAGGTCGTTCTCGAAGAGTTCGAGGCCCTCGAAGCCGGCCTCGGCGATGGCGTCGACCTTCTCTTCGAGCGAGCCGCTCAGGCACACCGTGGCGATGGACGAATACATGACAACACGCTCCTTGCAGTCGAAAAAACAGCCGTCGAACACTCAGTGGCTAAAACCCAGTTGTTTAAGCCCCGGCGCTGGAAAATCGGCCGCTCATGGATCAATAGCCAAAGAGTCTTGGCAGAAAAGTGACCAGCGTCGGCACGAAGGTGATCAGCAGCAGAATCAAAAACTGCACGAACAGCATCGGCAGAATGCGCCGGATGATCGCGCCCATGCCAACGCCGGAAACCGAATCGGCGACGAACAGGCAAAGCCCCATGGGTGGCGTGATAAGCCCCATCATCAGGTTGAAGATCACCACGATGCCGAAGTGCAGCGGGTCGATCCCCAGCGCCATGGCGATCGGGTGAAGGATGGGCACCAGCACCAGAATGGCGGCGATCCCTTCCAGAAACAGCCCGACGACCAGCAGCAGCGCGATCACTGCGAGCAGGAAGGTCCACTGGGTATCGATGCTCATCAGCGCCCACTCGGTAAGCATGTTCGGCACGCGCTCGAAGGTCAGCACCCAGTTGGCGGCGGCGACGGCTCCCATGATCACCATGATGACGGCGCTATCGCGCATGGCGCGGGCGAAAATCGCCGGCAGATGGGTGAGCTTGATGTTGCGATAAAGCATCACACCGAGAAGCAGCGCGTAGACCACGGCAAAGGCCGCGGCTTCGGTCGGGGTGACGATGCCGGCGAGAATCGCGCCGACCACGAACACCGGCATCAGCGCAGGCAACAAGCCGTGCAGCAGAGCATGGCGGCGCGACTGCTGTTGCGTCTTCGAGGCGCCAAGATCACCGGCGAAGAAGTAGACGTAGATCGAAAGCCCCAGCGCCAGCAAAAGGCCGGGTACGATACCGGCTAGAAAGAGCCCGGGTACCGAGACACCGGAGACCGTCAGCGCATAGATGATGACCGGAATACTTGGCGGAATGATCGGGCCGATGACCGAGGAGGCTGCGGTGAGCGCGGCAGCGAAATCCCGAGGGTAGCCCTCTTTCTCCATCGACGGAATGAAGACCCGCCCGAGCGCCGAGGTGTCGGCGATCGCCGAGCCGGAAAGCCCGGCAAAGATAACCGAGGCCCAGATATTGACGTGTGCAAGCCCAGCCTTGAGCCGGCCGAAGATGGCGCTGGCCAGGTTGATGATACGGTGGGTGATGCCCGCCTCGTTCATCAGCTCGCCGGCGAGTATGAAAAGCGGAATCGCCAGCAGTGGAAAGGACTCCATGCCGCCGAAAAACTGCTGCGACACGATACGAATGTGATAGGGCAGATCGCCGGTGCTCATCAGCACCGTCAGCGTACCCAGAATGGCGAAGGCGAACGGCACGCCTAACAGCACCAGCGCGACCAGTAGAACGAAGATCATGGCGCTGTCTCCTCACCGGCGGGCGCGGTCAGGCGCAGTCCGGTCATGACCAGAGCGGAAAGGCTCAGAAGCCCGCCGCCCGCCAGCATGGAGGTCTGAAACAGCCACATTGGCATGCCGGTGCTCGCCGAGGTGCGGGTGCCTCGGGCGTCGATGAACTCAATGGCCGAAACCACCAGCGCGATGCCCACCGCCAGCACCACCAGGTCGATCACAATCGCCTGCCAGCGTAGCCACCGCGGCGGCAGCAGGCGGCGAATGAGGTCGAAGCCGATGTGCTTGTCCTGCAGATACGCCCAGGCCATGCCGAACATCAGCCCGTAGATCATCAGGTAGATGGCGGTATCCTCGCCCCAACTGATAGAGCCACCATAGGTGTAGCGCGCGAAGGCGTTACCCGCTACCAGTAGAAAGATCAAAATCATGGCAAGACCGGCGAGTCCGGCGTTGAACAGGATCAAGCCACGTTGCAGTCGAGCGAGAAGATGAGACATGGGAGCACCTTCAAACGGAGGTCAGGCACACGAGACGACGAGCGAGCCGACCCCGGCCCACTCGCGAAACGTCTTGTTCAGGTTGGGTTAGAAGCGCGCGGAAGCCTCGTTCACCGCCGATGAGAGGCGGTCGATCCACACGGCGTCATCGCCTAATCCCTCCCGCAGGTACGCCTGTACCGGCGGCTGAGCCGCTTCGCGGAAGGCCTCCAGCTCTTCGGCGGTGGGCTGGGTAACCTCCATGCCCTCTGCTTGCAGCTTGGCGATGCCCTCGGCGGAGTTGAACTGCTGGATTACGCGGCCGGTATTTCCTGCCACCACGGCGGCGCGTTTCACGGCAGCCTGTTCTTCCTCGGTCAGCGACTGGAAAATCTCATCGTTTATCAAGAGATGATCGACGCCGTACACGTGGCCGTCCAAGGTTAAGTAGTCCTGAAATTCGTAGAAGTTGTTGCCGTAGATCACCGAAATGGGGTTTTCCTGGCCGTCGATCACGCCGGTGGCCAGCGCTGTAGGCACCTCACCCCAGGCGATGCCCTGCGGTTCCGCACCCAGCGCGCGCACCAGTTCCAGATAGAGCGGAATGGTCTGTACGCGAAACTTCAGCCCCGCCATGTCCTCCGGCGAGCTGATCGTGCGCACCGAGTTGGTGAAGTGACGAAAGCCGGTTTCGCCGTAGGCCAGAGTGCGAAGGCCAGTCTGCTCCAGGCAGTGCTCGGCAAGTGCAGTGCCGAACTCGCTGTCCATCACTGACCACGCCACCGGAGCGGACGGGAAAGCATAGGGAATATCCGTCACCGCTACCGCCGGGCAGAAACTGGCGTAGGCACCGGAGACCATGGCGATACTGATAGTGCCGTCCTGAGCGCCTTCGATCAGCTCGGTTTCACCGCCAAGGGAGCCTGCCGGGTAAAGCTCGACGGTCAGGTCCGTTTCGGCCTCCACCAGATTTTTGAACACCTGAGCGGCCGCCCCTTTCTTGGATGTGGCCCAGTCGTCCGGGTCGACGTGGGCGAAGCGCAGTGTCTGAGCGCTCGCCTGGGCGGTGGCGATCATCACGGCGGTGGTGATGGCTGCGGTCAGCGAATGTTTCATGAGAGGGTGTTTCAGGCGTGACGACATTGTTGTTATCCTCTAGAAGGCGTATTGAGGTAGCAGGAGAGCCGCATTTAGCGGCATTTCAAAGCTGCCTTGGCTGTTTTAAAAAAATGTACGAAATGGTACGTTCAGTCAAGCAATGGCATACTAGACAAAAGATTAACCATGACAATAAAAGGCTCCTTTTCATGACAGCTTCCTCTACCGGTGCGGGGTCGATCGAATCAGGGCGCCAGCGTAAAAACGATCCGGAATCCGTACGTGCCGACATTCTTGCAGTAGCTACGCAAGAGTTCTCCGCAAATGGTCTTTCCGGCGCCCGTATCGACGAGATCGCCGAGAAAACCCGCGCTTCGAAGCGGATGATTTATTACTATTTCACGGACAAGGACACGCTTTATCGTCATACGCTGGAAGCGGCGTATCAAAAGGTGCGGCTCCAGGAGGCCGAGCTTGAACTCGACCATCTCGCTCCACTCGACGCCTTATGCACCTTAGTGCGCTTCACTTTTCGCCATCATGCCCAACACCCTGATTTCATCCGTTTGGTCATGATCGAGAACATCCACCATGGCCGCTTTCTGGCTCAGTCTTCACTCATCCAGTCGCTCAATGCGGGTGTGATCGATGTGTTGACCCGGGTATATGGCCGGGGTGTGGCGGCTGGCTTGTTTCGAGATGGGTTGGAGCCGCGCGAGCTGCACTGGTTGATCAGCGCGCTATCATTTTTCAACGTCTCCAATCAGCACACTTTTTCGCGCATCTTCGACTGGGATCAGCAGGCGCCGGAGAATCAGCAGAAACTCGAAGATCACGTTACGGACATGGTGCTGCGCTATGTTAGCCACGACTGAGCGATGAACACGGACCGCCGCTGCTGACTGAAACCCGGTTCCCGCTGCCTAGGGTATGGTTCGAATAGCGAACATATGTTCATATTCGCTTCAGTAACCGCTGATCTAGGAGAGCGACGCCATGCCCGCAGAATTTTTCAAGCACCCCTTCATGAGTGACCGCGCCCTGAGCGCGTGCGACGCAAGCGCCATGGTCGAGGCCATGCTGGCCTTCGAGCTGGCGCTGGCCGAGGTTCAGGAAGCAAGCGGCGCGGTGCCCGACGGCGCGTCCTGGCGGATGCGCGAGCAGCTCGAAAGCGCCCCCTTCGATATGACGACAATCGCCCAGGGCATTGCCACCGGCGGTAACTTGGCGATCCCCTTCGTCAAGGAGAGTCGCGCCGTCCTGCCCGAGTCGCTCAAGCGCTACTGGCATCAGGGCGCCACCAGCCAGGACGTGGTCGATTCAGCCTTGATGCTGGTGATCAAGCCGCGCCTTGAGGCGCTCGATGCACTGCTTTTGCGCTGTCGCGCCGCCGCTATCACGCTAATGGAAGAACACGCGCACACCCCTATGGTCGGGCGCACGCTGATGCAACAGGCGCTGCCCATCACCTTCGGCGTCAAGGTGGCCCACTGGGCGCTGGGTCTCGAGCAGGCGCGACGCCGACTGAGCGGACTCGAGTTACCGGTACAGTTTGGAGGCGCCGTCGGGGTGCATTCGGGCTGGGGCGCCCAGGGGCTTGATTGGATGGACGCCTTGGCGAAGCGTCTGGGGCTCGCTACGCCGGTGCTGCCCTGGCACACCGATCGCCAACCGATTCAGGCACTGAGCGCGGCGCTTTCCCAAACCGCCGGAGCGCTGGACAAGCTGGCGCTAGATATATCGCTTTTGACCCAGACCGAAGTGAGCGAAGTTGCCGAGCCTGCTGCCCCGGGCATGGGCGAATCCTCCTCTATGCCTCACAAGCGCAATCCTGTGCGCTGCGCGCTGATTCGCGGTGCCGCCCGGCAGGTTTACGGCCACGCCAGCGTGCTGACCAGCGCCACCGCTCAGCCACTGGAGCGGGGCCTGGGCGAGTGGCACGCCGAGTGGGCACCGCTGGTTGAGAGCGTGCTGTTCGTCGAAGGCGCGCTCGAACAGGCTGTCACGCTGCTCGAGGGTCTGGAGGTTCACTCCGAGGCCATGCGGCGTAATTTGGCCGCAACAGGTGGTGGCATCATGGCCGAGCCGGTAGCCAGGCTGCTGGCACCGGTGCTGGGGCAGGGTAGCGCCAAACGCGTTGCCGCCGAAGCCGCCGAGACAGCTCGCCGAACAGGAAGTACCTACGCCGAGGTGCTGGCCGATTACCCGGAAGTGGCCCGGGGCGTCAGCGCTGACGAACTACGAAAAGCGTGCGATCCCGCCCTATACCTTGGTAGTAGCGCAGCACAGCTGGCGCGTGCCAAACAGTGGCTCCTTAAATATTAAATAGTTGAAAAAACAATAAGTAAGATTCTCCCTGCGGTGGCCGTCTCGAAAAGGGTGGTCCGGCCAAGCCGGTGGGCCCATTTGACGGTCAATCGCTTGCGAAGTAACTTGTTCGTATAAAGAATCTATGTTCGTTATACGAACAATCAGCGTGTTTCAGTTACTTCTCGTCAAGAGGCAATCAAATGGCCGAGTTCCTCAGCCTGCATGACGCGGTAGCCCGTTTTGTCGAAGACGGCGCGACCGTGGCCATGGAAGGCTTTACCCATCTCATCCCGTTCGCGGCGGGCCACGAAGTGATTCGTCAGCAAAAGCGCGATCTCACCCTGATCCGCATGACGCCGGACATCATCTATGATCAGCTGATCGGCGCCGGCTGCGCGAAAAAGGTGATCTTCTCCTGGGGCGGCAACCCGGGCGTGGGCTCGCTTCACCGCCTGCGCGACGCCGTCGAGAAGGGCTGGCCGCACAAGGTCGAGATTCTCGAGCACAGCCACGCCGCCATGGCCTGCGCGTTCGAGGCGGGGGCGGCGGGCCTGCCGCTGGCGGTGCTGCGCGGCTACGTGG
>NZ_JAMZBC010000051.1 GCF_024158715.1 Halomonas sp. 707D7
CACGCCGGCGCCTACTTCCGCATGAACAACTTCGCGCGCAACCGCTACGAGACCTTCAACGCGCTCGCCACCGGCAAGGTGGGCCGCGCGCTGGACGAGGAGATCCGCCGCCGCGTGGCCTGCACCGTCAGCATCGTCGCCGCCCACGAGATCCTGCCGGACGCCAACAACCGGCTGACCCTCTCTGCCAAAAAGGATTGGCTGGGCCTGCCCAAGCCCCAGGTCTACTACGACGTGGGCGACTACACCCGCCGCTCCGCCGAGGTCTACTCGATGCCCATCGCCCGGCGCATCGCCGAGGCCATGGGCGCGGTCGAGGTCAAGGAGCCCAGCGCCTTCGCCCAGAGCAAGCACCTGATGGGCAGCACCATCATGGGCGACGACCCGGCGACGTCGGTGGTGGACAGCGACTGCCGCGCCTTCGATCACCCCAACCTTTTCCTGCCCGGCGGCGGCGCGATGCCGAGCACCGCCTGCGGCAACAGCACGATCACCATGGTGGCGCTGGCGTTCAAGGCCGCCGAAGCCCTGATCGACCAGGCCCGGGGAGCATGACGATGACCAGACGCCCGTTCACCCACCTGCTGGCCACCGCCTGCCTGGCCGCCCCGCTGCCACTGCTGGCCGCTGCCCCCGCCGCGCTCGACAGCGACGACGAGACCCTGGCGCGCGGTGCCTACCTCGCCACCGCCTCGGACTGCACCGCCTGCCATACCGCCCCCGGCGGGCAGTCGATGGCCGGCGGACTCGAGATCGCATCGCCCCTGGGCGCCATCATCGCCACCAACATCACGCCCTCGAAAAGCCACGGCATCGGCGACTACAGCGAGGCGGACTTCGCCCGGGCGCTGCGCCAGGGCATTCGCGCCGACGGCGCCAATCTCTACCCGGCGATGCCCTACACCGCCTACGCCCACCTGAGCGATGCCGACATCCACGCGCTCTACGTCTACTTCATGGAGGGCGTGGCGCCGGTGGACGCACCGACCGCCGAGACCGCGCTGCCATTCCCCATGAACCTGCGCGTGGCGATGAAGGGCTGGAACCTGCTGTTCCACGATGCCGAGCCGCTCGAGGACGACCCGGAGCGCTCCGCCGAATGGAACCGCGGACGCTATCTGGTCGAAGGCCCCGGCCACTGCAGCAGCTGCCACACGCCGCGCGGCTTCTTCATGCAGGAGCGCGACGACCAGGCGCTGACCGGCGCCCAGGTGGGGCCCTGGTACGCGCCGGACATCACCCCGGACGTCGCCGCCGGGATCGGCAGCTGGCGCCACGACGAGCTGGTCACCTACCTGCGCACCGGCAAACTCGCAAAGGCTCAGGCCGCCGGCAGCATGGCGGAGGCGATCGAGCACAGCTTCCAGCACCTGACCGAGGACGACCTGGGGGCGATCGCCACCTACCTCGAGGCGCTGCCGACGGCAGAACCCGGCAGCCAGACGCGCAGCCGCTTCGACCACGGCGAGCCCGGCGACGAGCTGGCGAGCTTTCGCGGCGACGGCTACGCGGCGGGGCTTTCCGGCGACAGCCGCGGCGCTCAGCTCTACTCCGCCAACTGCTCGAGCTGCCACCAGGCGGACGGCAGCGGCACCGACGACGGCTACTACCCGCGCCTTTACCAGAACGGCGTGCTGGGCGACGTCAACGCCACCAACCTGATCGCCACCATCCTCTACGGGGTCGATCGTGAAGTGGGCGACGAGCACGTCTTCATGCCGCCCTTCGGCGAACAGCCCAACGCCTTCAACTCGCTGAACAACGACGATGTCGCGGTGCTTGCCAACTATCTGCTGGCCCGTTTCGGCGAGACCGACGACGACGGCCACCCGGTCCTTCAGGTCAGCGCCGCAGAGGTGCAGGAGATCCGCGAGGGCGGCCCGCGCTCGCCGCTGATCCTGCTGGCACGCATCGGCCTGGGGGTCGGCGTGGTCGTGCTGGCACTGCTCGGCCTCTGGCTGATTCGTCGGCGCAAGGCGCTCAGGCGCTAGCCCAATAACCTTGCAGATCGGGCGTGGCTCGACCGGTAAAGCCTGAGCCACGCCCGATGAGCCCTGAACGTACCTTGTCACCTTCGCAGCGCGCAAGGCCGCCGATCTGCTATCATCGCGCCGCCCTCGACTGCCGCGATGCTAAAAAGGAACGCGCATGGACTCATCACTATCACGCCCCTCCTCCGAGCCGGATAGGTTCCTGACCCGGCGCGTGCTGCCCACACTGGGGCTTTTCGCCCTGGTGTACGGCGCCGCGCTGGCACTCGACTACCACATCAATACCGCCGTGCTCACCATCACGCTGATGGTCACGCTCTGCCTTCTGAAGATGCCGGTGGCCATCGCCCTGATCGGTGCTGCGCTTCTCGGCGCACTACACGGCGGGCTCTCGATGACCGAGGCGATCACGACGTTCAACGAGAGCCTCTTGACCGGCGCCCAAGTGGGCATGACCTACGTGATGGTCGGCGCCTTCGCGGTGGCGATCGCGCGCAGCGGGCTTCTCGACCTGCTGGCGCAGCGCATCGCGGCTCGGCTCGACTGGCGCGAAGGCGCGACCAACCAGGGCGTGAAGTGGGGGCTGTTTCTGACCTTGATCGTGGCGTCACTGCTTTCCCAGAACGCCGTGCCGGTGCATATCGCCTTCATCCCCATCCTGATTCCGCCGCTTCTCGGGGTGATGAACCGCTTGAAGATCGACCGCCGCGCGGTGGCGTGCCTGCTGGGCTGCTTCATCAGCGCAAGCTATTTGCTGCTGCCCACCGGCTTCGGCGCGATCTACCTCAACGAGATCCTGCTCGCCAACGTCAACGAGGTGGGCGAAAGCCTGAACCTCGCCGTCACCGCCGACATGGTGCCGCGCGCCATGTTCTGGCCGGTGATGGGGCTGATCGCGGGGGCAGCGGTGTGTGTGTTCTACAGCTACCGCAAACCGCGCGAGTATGAAAGCGTGCCGGCCACCGGAATCGCGATGCAGGCCCGGCCCAAGCGGCCGAACCTGGTGCAGCTGGCAGCGACCGTCGCGGCGATTGGCGCGGCACTCGGCTGCCAGCTCGCTTTCGACTCGCTTTTGCTGGGTGCGCTGGTGGGCTTCGTGATCCTGGGGGCGAGCGGCGTGTTTCGCTGGCGCGAGCAGGACGACGTCTTCACCGAGGGTATGCGCATGATGGCCCAGATCGCGGTCATCATCACGCTGGCTTCGGGCTTTTCCGGGGTGCTCGGCGCCACCGACGAAATCGGCTCCTTGGTCGCCGCCACCGCCGCGCTGCTCGACGGCAACATGATGCTGGGTGCGGCGCTGATGCTGATCGTGGGGCTGTTCATCACCATCGGCTTCGGCGACTCGTTTGCAAGCGTCCCAATCCTCGCGCCGATCTACATTCCGCTGGCGCTGGCGCTCAGCTTCTCGCCCATGGCCACGGTAGCGCTGCTCGGCGCCTCCGCCGCACTCGGAGACGCGGGCTCGCCGGCCTCCACCATCACCCTGGGCGCCACCGCCGGGCTCAACGCCGACGGCCAGCACGACCACATCCGCGACAGCGTGATCCCGATGTTCCTGCACGCCAACCTGGGCATGCTGCTGTTTGCCTGGGGGGCGGCGATGATGCTGTGAGCGAGGCGCCACTGGCGTGACCCGCGCTCGAGGCCCGGCCCACGATGACGAAACCCGTCCCTTTTCAGGGACGGGTTTTTGATTGAAGGCCCCCAGGGGGGCCGTTAGAATGAGAAAGCTAATGATATTTTACCAAGGGCAGCCGCCCGACGGGAAGCTCGCTCATGGCCACCTTCATTCCTGCGCTTTCGACCATTACCCGCATGACCCCCGGCGAGCGCCGCGTGGCCCAGCGCCTGGATAGCCTGCTCGAGGACGACTACATCGTCTGGTACGACATCCCGCTCGGGCGGCAGCGCCGCTACCCGGACTTCATCGTGTTGCATCCCGCGCGCGGCCTCCTGTTTCTCGAAGTGAAGGACTGGAAGATCGAAGCCCTTCGCTCGATCACGCCGGCCAGCACCGTCATCGACACCTCCCAGGGGCGCAAGACGGTCAGCAATCCCTTGTTTCAAGCGCGCCAGTGCGCCTTCGCTGCCATCGACCAGCTCAAGCGCGATCCGCAGCTGACCCAAGCCGACGAGCGCTACCAGGGCAAGCTCTGCTTTCCCTACGGGTTCGGCGTGATGTTTCCCAACATCACCCGCCGCCAGTGGGACGAGTCGATGACCGAGGAGCAGCAGGAAGCCGTACTGCCCGGGCACCGCCTGATCTGCAAGGACGAGATGCTCGCCACCGCCGACCCGGAAGCGTTTCAGGAGCGGCTGTGGGCCATGTTCGACTACCGCTTCGGCGACAAACTCACCCTGCCCCAGCTCGACCGCATTCGCTGGCAACTCTTCCCGGAAGTACGCATCGACGCCCCCACGGGCGATCTGTTCGGCAACGAAGAAAGCGACGAGGCACCGGCCACGAACGTGGTGCCGGACATCGTGCGCGTGATGGACCTTCAGCAGGAGCAGCTGGCGCGCAGCATGGGCGACGGCCACCGGGTGATCCACGGCGTGGCCGGCTCCGGCAAGACGTTGATTCTGGGCTACCGCTGCCTGCACCTGGCCCAGGCCACCACCAAGCCGATCCTGGTGCTCTGTTTCAACATCACCCTGGCCGCCCGGCTTCGCTGCTTCATCGCCGAAAAACGCCTGACCGAGAAGGTGAAGGTGCACCATTTCCACGAATGGTGCGGCCAGCAGCTCAAGACCTATAACGTCGACCTGTTGCCCGGCAGCCGCCCCGCTTACGAACGCCAGGTGGAGAGCGTCATCCACGCCGTCGACCAGGGCCATATTCCCCACGCCCAGTACGCCGCCGTGATGATCGATGAGGGCCACGACTTCGAGCAGGCCTGGCTGAAGCTCGTGGTGCAGATGATCGATCCGAATACCAACTCGCTCCTGCTGCTCTACGACGACGCCCAGTCGATCTACCAGAAAGGCGCCCTGAAATTCCCGCTCTCCTCCGCCGGTATCCAGGCGCGCGGGCGCACCACCATCCTCAAGCTCAACTACCGCAACACCCGCGAGATTCTGAGCTTCGCCTACGAGTTCGCCCAGGACTTCCTCACCGCGCACGAGGGCGACGACGATCACGTACCGCTCATCGCCCCGGAAGTGGCCGGCGTCAGCGGCCCTCAGCCGGCGTTTCGCGCCTTCAAGAGCGACGATGCCGAGGCCAACTACCTGGTGCGCTGCATAAAGGCCTGGCAGGAGCAGGGAAGCGAGCTGAACAGCATCGCCGTGGTGTATACCGGCAACGCCCAAGGGCGCCTTTTCCACAACGCCTTGCAACAAGCCGGCATTCCCAGCCGCTGTCTGCAACAATCCAGCGATAAGCGCCGCTACGACCCGGACGCCCAGGAAGTGGTCCTGCTCAGCCGCCAGAGCAGCAAGGGCCTGGAGTTCGACACGGTACTGCTCAGCGGCCTCGGCGCGCTCGACCCCGCTGAAGAAAAGCAAGCTCAGGAAGCCCGGCTTCTTTACGTGGGCATGACGCGGGCGCGACGGCGACTGATGGTGACCGGGAGTAAGGTGAACTGGTATAGCGAGCGGCTGGTGGAGTTGGCTTAAGATCGAAAAGAAAAGTAACGTTGCGGTTACTTCGACAGCTTTCTCAAGACTTAGCTTGAGACAGGCTTATTTACTTTTTTAACTTACAGTGATGAAAATGCTTTATAAAAGGCATTTGCAATCAGGTTAAGCTGTGTCCTTTGTTACTGCTGATGCAGCACTCACCTTTTGATCTTGCCAGCTAGCATAAGTCTGGCCAGTCGCTTCGACTTTCCATTGCTCACGCCCGTTGGCACTACGACCGGACACGACTGCCGCGGCGGCGCTCGGGCTTGAAAACGCGTAGTCGACTACAAATCGTCGCAGCCCATTCTCTGTCTTTACCAATACACCGTCACTACAGAGCTGTTGATAGAGCGCTTTATAACCGCCATTAACGCCAATCCACTCATCACGCGCTATCGCGCCCTCAAGCACAAAAAATTCGCCGTCAATTTCCTGGCCGGTTGCCTTGATACCATGCCGCGGCACTTCGAGTGAGAACCTGGGAGACTGTGCAGCTATTGTCGGTGCTTCAGAAAGCTGCTGGCTTGTCGGGTGAGCGCGGCCGCGCAGAAAATCGAAGCCCAGCACCGGTAATACGGTACGAATTTGTTCGACAAAAAACGCCATGTCGGCGCGGTCGGATTCGGGAAGGTTGATATACTCGTGAGCAGTGCCATTGGTCAATTTACAGCGCCCGATATCCGCCGCTTGCTTGATCAACTGACTCTCCAAATATTTCACGTGCGCCTTGGTAAGGTTCTGGTCCTTGCTGGTAATCAAGCAGACCCGTTCCCAGAAATCCTTGCCGCCGCCGGGTCCTGCCATTTCCGGGCGATTATGCTGCTTGAGTCGCGTGCTCACATCATCGCTTTCACCAATGTAAACCAGCGGCCGCAGGCTATTATCAGGATCGGGTCCTACCAAGAAATAGATACCGGTACGCCCACACTCGGGCCTTTGCACCAACTCGCTGAGTTTGGTCCGCGGTCCGGCCAGCACATGGCCTGTCCAGTTCATGATTTCGGCCGTAAACAACCCACTGGGTGTGCCATCGACCAGAAACAGACGAATACTGCGGCCTTGCGTCATTGTTGCTCCTTCATACGAATCAAACACAAGCAGCTCGAAATTCAGCCATTATCCGATACGCTCAGCGCACGATATCCATGAGCTTATCGTAGGAATCCACCACGCCATACGTCACCTTCGCCGTCGCGATCGTGTCGAAAAATTTATTGGCGCACTTGGTCTTGGCCTTCTCGATTCCACGAAGCTCCAGGGATGACATGCTGCCTTTGGTCTCGGCCACGAAGTAGACATGCTTGACATCGTTCTCATTGAAGGCGATGGCCCAGTCAGGGTTGTAGTTGCCTACTGGCGTCGGGATGAAGAAGCTCTTCGGTAGCTTGGCGTAGACCACCACCTCTTTTCCAGTGTCGAGCTCTTCAACGAAGTCCCGCTCGATCCTGGAATCAGTTACTACGTAGTCATAAACGTGGCGGTTGGCCTTGTAAGCTTGATCCAGCTGGTTCTCCGGCTTCGCGATAGTAAAGATTTCCCGACTGTGCCGCTCATTGAGCGGGTCGTAGCTAATGTGCTCGACCACCATGCTAGCCTTCTGCTCATTGATCAGCCTGGCAGCCTGGGCCATGAAGTCCTCGGGGTTCATCTGGTACTGCTTGAAGGTCTTCGGCTGAATCCTGGAGAGAACCGTCGCAACAGTGCGCCGCGTCAGCTGTGTAGCCTCGGCCAAGCGGCCGATCAGATCATACTGAACCGCTGAGTGATGCGAGCCGCCATACTTCACCCGCTCGCTCTCGTTGACGGTGAAGGCCTGCCCGCTGGTCAGATCCTGGTAACTGGCTTCTGCCTTCTGGGTACCACGTTCCACCTGATACTCCAGGCGCTTCACCTTGAGGTTTTCATTAAGTTCTCCAACACATTTCTCGATCAGCTCGTTGGAGTCGAAATTGACCGAGTAGGCCGCCTTGCGGTTGATCCGCTCCCAAAGCTCCTGAAACTCTTTCTTGTGGAAATTATCGTTGAGCGAATTCAACTTGGCCTTGCGGCCGTCACCGATGTGCGGCAACTGGGCGTTACTGAAGACGCTGTCAATCAGTTGGAAGACCTGCAGCGCATAGGGCTGGAGTTCTTCCGGAAGAGCTGCCAAGGCTCCTCCTTCTTTGGCCTTGTGGTACGCTTCAGCAATCCGATCCGTATCATCCTCTAGGTACTGGTTGCGAATCAGGTAGCGATGGATTTTCTTCGCCATGGCAGGCGTGACCTCAACCTCTCCTTCATCCGATACAAGCAGCTTGCCGGTAAAGTAGGCTTCATCGGCGACCCGCGGGCGCTCGGAGAGATCCTTGCTGATGTCGCGCTGCAACGCGGTGACGAAGTCCTTATAGCTCTCGCTGGCGATCACCGTCAGCTCGTTGATGTCGTGCACCGTCAACGGGTCGTCCATGCGCTCTCCCAGCTGGTTAACCGCGAGACGCAGGCCGCGCCCCACTTCCTGGCGCCGGGAGATAGTGTTGTCGCTGTGCTTCAGCGTGCAGATGACGAACACGTTGGGATTGTCCCAACCTTCCCGGAGGGCGGAGTGGGAGAAGATAAAACGCGTTGGCTCCTCGAAGGAGAGCAAGCGTTCCTTGTCCTTCAATATCAAGTCGTAGGCATCGACATCGTCCGTTTCGTTAGAGCGCGCCTTGGTGGTGGGGTCGACGAGGCGCTTGGACTTCTTGTCGATGGAGAAGTAGCCGTTGTGGGTGTCCGAGGTGTCGATGCCTTTCAGGTAGCGGCTGTACTCGCTGTCCTCCAGGGTTAGCACCTGGTTGAGCTGCTGGTTGTACTCCTCCTCGAAGATCCGGGCGTACTCGCCCAGCACCTCGCCGCCTTCATCGTACTGGCGATACTTGGCCACCTCATCGATGAAGAACAGTGTGAGTACCTTGATGCCTTGAGAGAACAGCAGTTGCTCCTTCTTGAAGTGCGCCTTGACCGCCTCACGGATCTGGATCTGGCGAAGCGCCTTCTCGGTGACGTCGAGGGTCACCTCCCCGGCGGTGAGCTCGACCCCGTTGGTGAAGCTGAGTTGATCCACCCGGGCGTCAATGTCCGAAACGACAAAGCCTTTGTATTGGTCCAGCCCACCCGAGAGTTCATGCAGATTGTCCCCCTTGCCCAGCTTGCGGCGCCTGCGCTTCACGCCAGTGGCTGACCTTTCCTCATACTCGACCAAAGCGACAGGGGGCTTGTTCTTGGCCGTTTCGATATTCTCGAGGTAGAGGTAGGCATCGGTGCCGGTGAGACCCTTGGTGGTGACACCGTGCACCGAGATCTTCTTCACCAGCTTCTGGTTGTAGGCGTCCAGGGCATCCAGGCGGTGGATCTTGTTATAGGTCGTCTTGTGGGTCGCCGAGTAGCGCACGATGAACAAGGGGTTGAACTCGCTCAGAGAGCTGAGCGTCTTGCCCCCTTCCATCTTCTGCGGCTCATCGAGGAACAGGATCGGACGGTTGGCCTTGATTACGTCGATGGGACGGCGCGACTGGAAGTCGTCCAGCTCATCGTAGATACGGCGATTATCGGCGCCACGGGAGTTGAAGGCCTGAACGTTGATGACCATCACGCTAATGCCGGCATCCGAGGAGAAGCTCTCCAAGTTATGCAGCTGCTTAGAGTTGTAGATGAAGAAGCGCGCCTTTTCCCCGTAGCTCTCCAAGAAGTGATCGGCGGTGATCTGCAGCGACTTGTAGACCCCCTCGCGGATGGCGATGCTAGGCACCACCACGATGAACTTGCTCCAGCCGTAGCGCTGCTTCAGCTCGAACATGCTCTTGAGGTAGACGTAGGTCTTGCCGGTGCCGGTCTCCATCTCTACGTCTAGGTTGTAGGGGCAGCCGGTCTTGTCATCCTTCTTCAGGCCGTCGGAGAGCGGCAGGTTCTGGCGACGCTGCACAGTCCGGATGTTATTCAGCAGCTCTAGCTCCGTTAGCTCAAGCGCGGCGTTCTTGAAACCAGCGTCGTCGGAATCTGGCGAGGCGTACATGTCACGCTGCATCGGCCGTGCCAAGGGTGCGGATTCGCCCGGGTCGATGCGGTAGCGGATACCGCTGCTGAAGGGCTGGCCGGCAAAGCAGTCCGCCAGTGCCTCGATGGCCCGCGTCTGGTATTCCTGGGTCTTGAACTTGAGCTTCATGGTGTTCCTGCTAATGCCTCTCTCTGCAAGCTTTCTACAAACCAGCACTGCAAAGAGGTATAGATGCATGATTCTTAAGGAGTTAACGAGCGTTCTCTTTGCAGGGCTCTATGTTTTTCTTTGAAAGCTCTCTGCAAGCTGCCAGCAAGGCGACGTATCTGAACCGTTATTGACTATGACGCCACGACGCCGCATTTTTGTCAACAAGCTACTGATTTTATTATATTTTTGCTTGTAGCTTAAAGCCTCGCTGAGCTTACCCAGCAGCAGTTGGTTGATATCTGCCCTGTTGGCCTGGCCAAATTTCTCCAAGTAATCCGTCAACAGCTTGGCATAGAACTCATCATCTTGAGCACGGGTTCGAATATAGTCGGCCTTTCTGGCCGTCGCCCCTGCCACGCGGGCGGAAACATGAAAGTTGGGCTTGCGTCCCTCAATGAGGCCGGCATGTCGTAAACGCCTAACCGCCTCATCGCTAATCGGTAACCGCTTCTGTACTCGGTCCAATGCCAAAATTTCGAAAAGCGTCAGATCTGTCTTCTGAATCAACAGGCGACTGTACGCGGAGTCGACCACGCCACCGTAGATACCAAGTCTGACGGCGCCTGGCTCGCTCAGATCATAGTCCGGTAGCGGTAGATAACGTTTAGCTTGACGGGAATACATGTCGTGAATGCCGTAGCCCATGGTATCGATCATATTGAGCTCGGCCATGGCCTGGGTCAGGAACGGATTCCGATAGCGCTTCGGGACCCGGTGCCCTTCTAGATAGTCGCCAGGCTCCCCTTCGAAAAAGCTGCCCTCATTTTCGAATAACAACCGGTCAGGACGCTCAACCACTACTACTCGCGCATTGCGGGTGTAGTCCTGATGCGCAATACAGTTATGCAGCGCCTCGAGCACAATTTTTTGGTCGTACTTGGAAACTTCTACAGGCAGAAGCTCATCTTGGGGCAGTAACCGTAACTGGATGTTGCGAATGCGCTGATAAAGCCTCGTCGTACTCAACAGGAACGGCGGCCCGAAGTGCTCATAGGCTCGCTCTTCCCCACCTTCCAGCTTCCAGGTCAGCTGAGCGGGATGGGAGGATAGCAGCGGCGATGCTACCTCCTTGCCAAGCAACAATAGGGCCGCCCGGGTCACCTGGCCGTCCAGCGTCAGCTTGGCACGATCCAGGAAGGTGGCCAGCGGCCACCCCATCACTTCGACGGGCTCGAAGCGGTTGGCGTACTTCTTGGCAAAGGACTCTCGGGCCTTGCTGACTGCCTCGGGGTCGAGATGGTCGAGCGTGGCATTCGGCACCAATTGCACGGACCAGTCGGTGGCATCGGTCTGTCGCCGAATCGCATCCTGCTTGTCCAAGCCCAAACCGGTCAGACTCTCCCCGGCGCGAGCGAAGTAGTGCCCTTGCCAGGCGATGGGCATACCCATCGGTGCGGCGGGAATCTCGAACAGCAGTACCCGGCCCGCCGGCGTTTCCAGCTCGTGGATATCGCGGAAGGTGATGCTGGGCTCGGTGCCGTCGGCGATCTGCATCTTGAGCCTGTGGAGTTCGCCAGGGGCTTGGCGGTACTCGGACCCCAGGATGCGCCTTGTCTTGTCGTCGATGCCAAAGACCAGCCAGGCGCTTTCGCAGGCACGCAGATTGGCCTCGTTGGCCAGCGCCGAGAGGTACTTGCCAAGATCCGATGTGGAGAAGCCCTTGCCACCGCGCTTGAACTCGACCACCTCGCTCTCCCAGCGCTCGATCAGGGAGTGCAGCAACTGCTTCAGTGCCTGCTCGTCCATGCTCATGGGCTTAGATCACCTTGACGTCGGTATTGGGCGACTTCTGGGCGAAGATCTGCTCGACGTTGATCTTGACGCTGTCGCTGGCAAAGCCGGCATCGCGGAACACCACGCGCAGTGGCTCGTACTCGGCCAGTTGCTTGACGAAAGCCTCGTCGATATCGAGGTCGAAGCAGGCAGCCAAGGCCATATGTTTCTCGGCTCCGTCGACGAAGAAGACAGTTTTTCCATCAAGCTCCCGGCGAGAGATGGGAAGTGACAGGTCAACGCCCCAGTCCAGCAGGACCTGGAAGAGCAGGTCTTCAGCTTTACGGCCTTCACGAATATTGTCTACAGATTTTTCCAGGAGGTCTTGACTCAATGCATCAGGTGAGTAATGTGTTTCTCGCATGTTAGAGGAATCTATTTTTAAAAACCTATAGCCGACATCATTTGTCAACTCACCTTCTGATGAATTTGAATAGATTTCACCACAACGCCTCAGTCTCTCGCAGCAAACGTTAGATATAGTGTCAAACTCTTCACCATCAATTTCTTCTGGTAGTTGGACCAGGAAAAAGCGCCTATTTCCCCCGTCACCTTGATTTAGTCCCATCACTGCTTCAGCAGTGCTACCAGACCCTGCAAAAAAATCTAAAACAATATCGTCAGAATTTGCCGAAGTGGCAATCTGCAAAATCCTTTTTATTAGTCGCGGGGGCTTTGGAGTATCAAAGAGCACATCTCCAGTATTAGCCTCCATTAGTTTACTAAGATCCCTTTTGGCATGTCGGGTGCTTCCAACCTCTTTCCATGACCAGTAGGTTTGTGGTATTACGCCACTTTTTACTTCGCTCAAAAATCTCTTTATCCCAGGTCTATTAGAGCCACTTTCACCCCACCAGATACGACCATCACGATCGAGCTCCTCGAATTTCTCCTTGCTTATCCTCCAATAGCTACCTGCGGGAGGCCCATCGATAACTTTTCCACTTGGAGTAGTAATCGGATATACCCCTAGGCTATAAGCATTTCTAGCAGCCAGGTCTCCTAGCAACCAAGGACCTCTAGGGTCATTGTCTGGGTTTTTATACCTAGACTCCATTTCTTTGGAGCGTGGCAAAAGATTTGGCCTCCAAACTTCAGAGTCCTTAGCATATACCACGATGTAGTCATGGTCTTCACTAAAGTATTTTGCGGAGTTTTTCGGGCTGTCCATTTTGTGCCAGATAATCTGGGCAATGAAGTTGGCCGAGCCAAAAACTTCGTCACAAATCTTCCTTAAATTGTCTATCTCATGGTCATCAATAGAGATAAAGATCGCACCATCATCTGAAAGCAGGTTTCTAGCCAGCTTCAGCCTTGGGTACATCATGGAAAGCCAGTCTGAATGGTATCGTCCATTTGACTCTGTATTAGTAACAAGACGCCCACCGGAATCAAGGTGTTGATTGCTTTTCTTAAGGTAATCTTCTGAAGAAGAAGAAAAATTGTCGTTATAAACAAACTCTTTTCCGGTGTTGTACGGAGGGTCGATATAGATAACCTTGACCTTGCTCAGATAGGTCTCTTGAAATAGCCTAAGAGCTTCAAGGTTATCCCCTTCTACAAAAATATTTTTTGTTCTAGAAAAATCAATACTTTTTTTATTGCAGGGACGCAGCGTTTTAGCAGTCGGTGCATTAGCCGCCAGCAGGGCTCCCCGCTTGCCGGGCCAGTTGAGGTGATAGCGCTCCTGGGGTCCCTCGACGATATGATCGGAGAGCTCCTGGCGCAGCTGGTCGAAGTCGATGGCTTGCTTCACCCGCCCCTGCTCATCCCGTGCTTCGGTGACACAGCTAGGGAACAACTCGGCCAGCTTGGCGATATTGGTCTCGGTGAGGTTGGGGGAATGCATCTTCAACTTATCCATGGTGTCGCGTGTCTCCGAACCTCTGGGGTCGTGATCAGGTGTCATAGGCGGCAATTTTCTCGCGGATCGAGCGCAGCTCGGCGTTGATCTCGACCTTGCGGTTGAACTGTTTCTCGTTGCGCATGCGCTTCTCAAGCTTGTCGGCATCCTTCTTGAGAAATTCCATAGCTCTCAAACGTTCCAGCTGATCTGGCTGGGCTTCACCCTGACGCGCCGGTGCTGGAAGCAGGTTGCGGAGCAACTGCTGGTAGAGCTGCTTAAGATCGATGGACGTGGGTAGCGGCTGCCGGGGCGTGTCGGCTGACAGCCAGTCGCTACTGGCGTAGTGGTCATGCAGCACCCATTTGCTAACGTCAGCCTGGCTGGGTCGCTTGTAGGCAGCAGTGACACGGATACCGCGAACGCCGTGTAGCTCGAACAGAATCGGAAAAGGAATGGCGCGGTCGATGGCCCGCAGCACGTCTCGGTGCAGGTCTTCGCCCTTGAGGGTGATCACGAATACCTGCAGCTCTGGCACATCAAAGGTGCCCGGCAGATTGAGCGTATTGTGGGCCAACTTGGCATGCCAGTTGATCTGACCGACCTCGTCCCGCAGGCGCTCCCTGAGCCTGTTGGAGGCCCGCACATGCGCCAGGATGCGCTGCTTGGCCACCACGCGACTGAGCACGGTCTTGGCAGGGTACTGATAGAGCGGTGCCGTCATGATTCTTTCTTGCGTTCCTTGCTGACCGCATGACGCTCCGTGCCCATCTCTGTAACTGAGCCCGCCTCACGAATGACGATAAAGGTAATCAGCTCGAAGTCGTCGAGCCGTTCGATAGTATCGACCAGTGCCGTGGTCTCGCCACCGCTGAACAGGCTGTCGATATCCTTGTCCTCCTTCACCTCGATCATCGAGCGGATGACCTGATCCAGTAGCGCCGAATAGTCGTGCATATCCCGGCCGTCTTGAGTTTCCTCGTTGAAGGCGCGATAGACGGCTTCTACAGGGTCGCTCAGCCCTCTACAGGCAGTGCGTGCCAAGTCGAGCAGACGCTTGACCTCGGTGTAGTCGCTGATCACCTCTCCGGTATGACTGATGTAGACCAGGTAGAAAGGGTGCAAGCGGTTCTGCTGCTGCAGACCAATTCCCTGTTGGCCCAGGCGCTGATCAAGATTGCGCAGGGTGAAGATGACACCCGGTTGCAGGCCATTCTCGGGGCGGGCAGGCACGACGGTATGCAGACCGTTCGGAATACGGCTCAGGTCGCCGTTCTCCTTCATATAGCCCAGCAGGTCCATGCGGAATTCGTTCAGGCCCAGGTCGGTGATCGACACGCCGGACTTGAGATCCTCCATTTCCACCACTTCATCCTGCAACCGGCGCAGCTGCTCGCGCCGGTAAGCGACATCGTTGGACTGGGCGTTAAGCACATTGTCGTCGCCGGTAGCAGTGACGTCGGCAATCACCATGCGGTTCTCGACGCGCTCCCTGAGGTTGATGTACTCGTCCAGGCTGATGTCCGGCCAATAGTTGACCAGTTGGATGCTGGCGTTAGGAGAACCAATGCGGTCGATACGCCCAAAACGCTGGATGATGCGTACCGGGTTCCAGTGGATGTCATAATTGATCAGATAATCGCAGTCCTGTAGGTTCTGGCCTTCCGAAATGCAATCGGTCGCGATCAGGATATCCAGCTCGCGGGGTTCATTGGGGTATACCACGCTCTTGCTCTTAGCCTTTGGGGCAAACAGCGTCAGCAGGCCTTGAAAGTCGTAGTGCTGGCGACTGTTGGGCATGGCCCCAATGGTCGATTTCGGGGCGTCGCTGCCGGTCACCAGGCCAGTATGTACGCCCTGGGTCTCCAGCAGAGTCGGCGCCAGGCTGTCGTAGAGGTACTTGGCGGTGTCCGCGAAGGCGGTGAAGATCATTACCTTGCGATTGCCGGGGTTGATCGGCGAGGCCAGCTTGCTGGCGATCTGCGTTTTAAGGTGCTGCAGCTTGGCATCGTCGGACGGGGTGACTTTGGCCATTTCCTCCAGCAGCAACTCGATCCACACCAAGTCGGTGCTCAAGTCATGCTCCCAGGACGGCAGATCCATGTCCTCCAGGCTGATCTGGACCTTCTTACCCACCGTGGTATCACCCGGCATGGGAATGCTGTCGTCGTCCGGGTCGGCGTCTTCGAAGGACGCGGTAATATCCGCGAAGCTCTCCGAACGGCCGGTCTGCTTGAAGGCGTCGATCTTATCCAGGATGGTCGTGTAGATATCCTGTAGCCCCTCCAGGGTCAGGCGAAATGCCTCCACCGAGCTCTCCAAACGCTTGAGCAGGTTGGTCGTCATCAGGGCCTGCAGACTTTTTTCCCGGTCTACCTGCTTGAAACTCCCTCCCCCGCCGGACACTTCAGTGTCGTACATCTCCTCGTACTTCTTGAGGCGGCTAGACAAGATGTAGCTGATCGGGGCGTAGACCGAGAGCTTAAGCTGAGAAAGTTGCTGGAAGATCTCGTTGAAGCCGATCACGTCGGGTCGATGGGTGAGCGGACAGTGAAACGATAGCGGCTTGCAGCGCTCCGGAAAGCTGCCGATATCGCTAGTGTCATAGAAGGTTTCGATATGCCGGCGTGAGCGAGCGATAGTGACGCTATCCAGCAACTCGAAGAAGTCGAAATCCAGCGCCTGCAGGATAGCTTTCGTAGTGCGCTTCTCGGGCACAAGCGCCGACCATTCATTAAAGGTGGTCTGAGCGCGTCGGAAAATGCCCTCGATGTCTTGAGCACCACTGAGATGGCGCGTCAGGTTCTCAGCTTCGCCCTCATAGGCCAAGGCCAGCTGATTCTTGAGATCGTTGAATCGGTTGTTAACTGGAGTTGCCGAGAGCATCAGCACCTTGGTCTTCACGCCCGCCCGAATCACCTGGTTCATCAACTTCTGGTAGCGGGTCTCGCGATCCTTGTAGACGTCGTTGTTGCGGAAATTATGCGACTCGTCGATGACCACCAGGTCGTAGTTACCCCAGTTGACGCGATCCAGCGGCATCCCGAAGGACTCCCCACGGGTGCGCTGCAGGTCGGTATGGCAGAGCACGTCGTAGTTCAGCCGGTCCTGGGCCAGCACGTTGGTGGTCAGATTGCGGTTGTAGGTCAACCAATTGTCGGCGAGTTTCTTGGGACACAGCACCAACACGGAGCGGTTGCGCAGCTCGTAGTACTTGATGACTGCCAGGGCAGTGAAGGTCTTTCCGAGGCCCACGCTGTCGGCCAGGATGCAGCCGTTATAGCTTTCCAGCTTGTTGATGATGCCGGTGGCCGCGTCGCGCTGAAAGTTGAACAGCTTTTGCCAGATGAGGCTGTCCTGGTAGCCGGTACGGTCGTTGGGCAGTACGTCCTCGCTAATGTCTTCCAGGAATTCGCGGAAGATGTGGTAGAGCATCAGGAAGTAGATCCGCTCTGGCGGGTTCTCCCGGTAGACCGAGGCGATATGCTCACGCAGCCGTTCAGTGACATCTTCGAGCTTCTCCTCGTCCTGCCATAGCTGGTCGAAAAGAGCCATGAACCGGGACGTGTGATCAGGCTCACTAAAGCGGGTGACGAAGTTGGAGACCGCGTTGCCCTGCTGATAACCCAGGTCTACTGCCGTGAAGCCCTGCAGCGGCATGTAGACGGTGTCACCGCCCTGGGCTTCGACGCCGGCAAAGGGCTGCATGGTCGCTTGGCCACGGTTGGAGCGGAAGCTGGCCTTGCGGCGCATCCAGTCGGCGCATTCGCGGGCGACGGCCCGCTGGGTCAGCTTGTTCTTGAGCTGGATCTCGAACTCGCTGCCATGGACGCTGCGCTCGCGCTCCGCCTGTGGGATGTGGAACTCACGGTGCTCTTTGCGGAGCTTGTCGCTCGCCTGGTCAGGAACAAAGGTGGGCGAGGTGAAGATGAACTCGACCGAGTCCAGCGCCTCCAGCTCATTCTTGAGCGCCTCGTAGGCGTAGATCGAGAAGCAGGAAGCCGCAATCTTGAGCCGGGTGCCAGGCTTCAAGGTGTCCTTCAGGTCGTCGCCAAGTAGACGGCTAACATTATCGATTATTTCCATCACCGTCTCCCGTCGTCAAACCAGCCAGCTGCATTGGCTCATTCTCGTTATCTATCGAAATTTACCTTAACTGCGGGCACACCGGCAATTCGAAGCGTTTCAAGGACGCAGGGATTAAAGCAGGCAGAACAGGGTAAGAAGAGAGCAGATAAACACTGAAGGGGTCTTGCTATCCCTTGAAGGAGAACCATTGAGAAATGGTGGGCCCAGTAGGACTTGAACCTACGACCAAGGGATTATGAGTCCCCTGCTCTAACCAACTGAGCTATAGGCCCGAAAAGCGTGCGTATGATAGCGAAAGTGCGTCGGCGAGGCTACCCCTGGCGGCGCCCTGTTGCGCGCCGGCGGCACTTTTTCCCGTTGCTACGGTCTGCAGGTGAACCCTTTGGCGGAGACGCTTTGTGAAACGATTGCTTGCCCCCCTGGCGCTGCTGTTCGCCCTGCCGGTTCATGCGGATTGGCAGCTCGACCCCGGCCGTTCGAACGTCCAGGCCACCCTTACCCAGCTGGGCGGCGCGAGCCCTCAGGTTCATCATCACCAGGTGAACAACCTGCAGGGCAGCATCTCGCCGGAGGGTACGCTGCGCCTGCCCTTGAAGCTCTCCCAGACGGATCTGTTGAACCGCCTCGGGGAGTTGCCGCCCTGGGCGACGCTCTTGACCAACACCACCCTGGTCACGCTGGTGGCGCAGATGTCGCCGTCGAAGCTCGATGGGCTGGATATCGGCGACTCCTTCGTCGAGCCGCTCACCTTTCGCGTGCAGGCAGAGGGGTTGAATCGGGAGGAGACGGTGCCGCTGCGCTTCACTCGTGAGGGGCTCAACGAGGTGCGGGTCACCCATGCCGAGCCCATGGTGATGGATGGCCAGGCGTTGATGGCCAACCCGACCGTGCGCACGGTGATGTCGCTGCTGGGCTACCAGCAGATCGGCGACGAGGTACCGGTCACGCTCGATGCGCGGCTGGTGAACCAGTAGCCGCGCCTCAGGCGGTGGCGGCGCGGCGTACGTTGGCGATCAGGGGGCTGCCCGTGGCCGGGTCGGTGAGCAGCGTGCACTCCACCTGGTAGAGCGTCTTGACCAGCGCCGGCGTCACCACCGTGGAGGGCTTGCCCTCGGCGACGATATGCCCCGCGTTCATCGCGATGAGGTGATCGGCGTAGCGGCAGGCGCTGGCCAGATCGTGCAGCACCATCACCACGGTGCGCCCTTCCCCGGCGAGCTTGCGCACCAACTCGAACACTTCGATCTGGTGGCCCAGGTCCAGCGCCGAGGTCGGTTCGTCGAGCAGCAACAGCGGCGTCTGCTGGGCAATGGTCATGGCGATCCAGGCGCGCTGGCGCTGGCCGCCGGAGAGCGCATCCAGCGGCCGCTCGGCTAGCTCCTTAAGCCCTGCAGCCTCCAGGGCGTACTGCACCACCGCTTGATCCTCCGCCGACCACTGGCGCAGCCACCCCTGGTGGGGCTGGCGGCCGAAGCGAATCAGCTCGGTCACAGTCAGCCCTTCCGGCGCCGTGGCCTCCTGGGGCAGCAGCGCGAGCTGCCTGGCCAGCTCCTTGGCGGGCAGGCTTTGCACATCGGCACCGTCGAGCAGCACCGCGCCGCTGTCGGGCTTGTGCAGCCGGGCCAGGCCCGAGAGCAGCGTGGACTTGCCGCAGCCGTTGGGGCCGACGATGGCGGTCACCTGGCCTCGGGGCAGGTCGAGATCCAGCGCGTCGATCACCCGGCGCGGGCCGTAGCTCATGGCGAGCGTGCGGGTCGAAAGCGTGGGCGCGGCGGTCGTGTCGGTCATGGGCGGCTCCGTTGCGGGCGCATGAGTATCCATAAAAGCCAGGGGCCGCCCACCACGGCGGTGACGATGCCCACCGGAATCTCGACGGGGCTGAGCAGCGTGCGCCCGGCCAGGTCCGCCAGCAGCATCACCAACGCGCCCGCCAGGGTCGCGGCCAGTACCGGCACGTGGCGAGCGCTGGAGAGCGAGCGGGCGATCTCCGGACCGATC
>NZ_JAMZBC010000052.1 GCF_024158715.1 Halomonas sp. 707D7
CGCCTGGCCAGGTCACCGTCGTCCACGACCGCCGGTGCCCCGGCGTCTTGTCCACCGCGTGTGGCTTGATTGAATGTGTTCACTCTGGATTCCCTTGCTGATTAACCATGGCGGCGACTGGTCCACCACTGCAGGCCGTTGATGACCAGAAGCATCGCGAAGGCCACCACCAGCATCACCGTGCCGATGGCGGCGGCGCCGTGGTAGTCGTACTGCTCCGCCTTGGCGACGATCAAAAGCGGGGTGATTTCGGTGCGAAAGGGCAGGTTGCCCGAGATGAACACCACGGAGCCGTACTCCCCGAGCGCGCGGGCGAAGGCCAGCGCGAAACCGGTCAGAAGTGCGGGGAACAGCGCCGGAAAGATCACCCGGCGGATCGTGGTGAAGCGGTCGGCGCCGAGGCTGGCCGAGGCCTCCTCCCACTCCGCTTCCAGGTCTTCCAGCACCGGCTGCACCGTGCGCACCACGAAGGGCAGCCCGATGTAGGTGAGCGCAACGACCACCCCCAGCTGGGTGTAGGCGACGCGCAGGCCGAAAAGCTCGAAATATCGACCGACCCAGCCGGTGCTCGCGTAGAGGGTGACCAGGGCGATGCCCGCCACCGCCGTGGGCAGGGCGAAGGGCAGATCCACCAGCGCGTCCACCAGGCGCTTGCCGGGAAAGCGGTAGCGCACCAGCACCCAGGCGAGCAGGGCGCCGAAGACCAGGTTGATCGTGGCGCCGACCAGGGAGGCGCCGAAGGAGAGCTTGTAGGAGGCCACCACCTGACGCTGGGTGATGGCGTGCCAGAAGGTCTCCCAGCTCATGGTGGTGGTATAAAGCAGAAAGGCACCGACCGGGACCAGGAAGATCAACCCCATGTAGAGCAGGGTGAATCCCATGGTCAGGCCGAAGCCGGGTATCACTCGACGCCGGGCAAGCGTGATCGACATGGCAAGGTTCCTCGGGGCCGGAAGGCATGGCCTTCCGGCGGGCGGTGGGGTCAAGGCGTGTTGATGGCTTCGAGGATCTCGTCGAAGACGCCGCCGTCGTTGAAGAAGCGCGTCTGGGCCTCGCGCCAGCCGCCGAACACCTCGTCGATGGTGAACAGATCCAGCGACGGGAACGCGTCGATGTACTCCGCCAGCACCGCCTCGTCCACCGGGCGGTAGTAGTGCTGGGCAGCGAGTGCCTGGGCCTCGCTCGAGTAGAGATACTCGAGATAGCCCTCGGCCACCTCGCGAGTGCCCTTGCGCTCCACGTTGGCGTCGACCACCGCCACCGGCGGCTCGGCGAGGATGCTCGTGGCCGGTACCACGATCTCGAAGTCGCCGCGACCGAGCTCTTCGACGGAGAGGATCGCCTCGTTCTCCCAGGCCAGCAGCACGTCACCCAGGCGGCGCTGGACGAAGGTGTTGGTGGCACCGCGAGCGCCGGAATCGAGCACCGGCACGTTCTCGAAGACCTGGCGCACGAAGTCGAAGGTCTGCTCTTCGTCGCCGTCGAACTGCTCGAGCCCGTAGCCCCACAGGGCGAGGAAGTTCCAGCGCGCGCCGCCGGAGGTCTTGGGGTTGGGGGTGATCACCTCGACGTCGTCGCGAATCAAATCGTCCCAGCCCTGGATGTTCTTGGGATTGCCCTCGCGCACCAGCAGCACGATGGTGGAGGTGTAGGGGGAGCTGTTGTGCGGTAGCCGCGATTGCCAATCTTCGGGAATCAAGTCGCCACGGTCGTGAAGCGCGTCGATGTCGTAGGCCAGCGCCAGGGTCACCACGTCGGCGTCGATGCCATCGATCACCGAGCGGCCCTGGGAGCCCGAGCCGCCGTGGGACTGGCGTACGGTCACTTCTTGATCGTGTCCTTCGCGCCAGTGTTCGGCGAAGAGCTGGTTGTAAGCGCGGTAGAACTCGCGGGTCGGGTCGTAGGAGACGTTGAGCAGCTCCACGCGCTCGGCCTGGGCCTGGGCCTGCGAGCTGACCCCGAGGGTGGCGCCTAGCACGGCGCCGCCGATCAGAATCGAAGCGGTGAGTCTGGACAGTGACCAAAGCGTGGGCGGTGTGGTGAGATTCATGGCGGCTCCCTGGTGTCGTGAGTAAGTCAGTGACGTTATGGGAGACAGCCTACGCACTGCTTTTGAAATCAATAACGAATATAAAATGGATTGTTTATTACTTTTTTAGCTTAAGCGCGCCGCCGCTCACAGCGTCACGAAATCGCCCTGACGCCCCGCCAATACCCGCTGAACGGTCTCTTCGTCGAGATTCTCGCGGCAAAGCTTCAAGAACTGATAGGCATAGCCGCGCAGGAAGTGGCCGCGGCGCAGGGCCAGGTAGGTGGTGTTACGCGGAAACAGCGCGCTGGCGTCGAGCAGGGTAAGACCGCGGTCGCGCTGCTCGTGGTAGGCCATCGAAGCGATGACCCCCACGCCCATTTCGAGCTCGACGTAGGTCTTGATCACGTCGGCATCCAGCGCGGTCAGCACGATATCCGGGGTGAGCCTGGCGGCGGCGAAGGCCTGGTCGATACGCGTTCGCCCGGTAAAGCCATCGTGATAGGTGATCAGGGGGTAGTCGGCGATGCGCTCGAGGGTCAACGGCGTGCCGTCGTTCAAGGGGTGATCGTCGAAAACGATGACGCCGTGATACCAGTGGTAGAACGGAAAGCAGACGAACAGCTGATTTTCTTCATGCAGCGCTTCGGTGGCGATGCCGATGTCCACCTTGCCGGCTTTCAACAAAGAGACGATCTCGTCCGGGCCGCACTGGTGTAGCTCCAGGTGTACCTTGGGAAAGGCCTGCTTGAACCGCGCGATGATCGGTGGCAGTGCGTAACGTGCCTGGGTATGGGTGGTGGCGATGGCGAGGCTGCCCTCGTCCTCGTGGGTGAGCTGATGCGCCGAACGCTTGAGGTTCTCCACGTCCAGCAGGATGCGCTCGACGATTTCCAGAAGCGCGCTGCCCGCCAGCGTCAGGCCCAGAATACGCTTGCCGCGGCGCTCGAAGAGCTCGACCCCAAGCTCCTCTTCCAGGTCGCGAATCTGCTTGCTGGCCCCGGACTGGGAGGTATACAGCGCGTTGGACGCCTCGGTGAGGTTGTAGTGCTGGCGCACGGTTTCACGCACGATCCGCAGCTGCTGAAAATTCATGACGCGTTGTTCCCTGAAAGCTCATTTATTCTAAAAAAGAATATTCAATCGGTTTGTTATTCAATAATTATATTTCCAGCTAACCATATCGGTTTTAGCGATTTGGGGCATGGAGGGCGTGACAGGGAGCAAGCCGCCTGAACAGGCGTCATCTGGAAGAGGGGCAACGGGTCTGCCGGTAGAGCCAAAGGATATCGACCCCGAAGGAGTAGACGGAAGCGACGAGCGCGCTCAGCGCCAGCAGCATCGCCGTCGTATGGCTGGTGAGCGGCGTGAGAGACAGCAGCAGCGCCAGCACCTGCCAGACACACACCGTCTTGCGCCGAAAACTGGGGAAGAGGGGAGCCGCCAGCCACTCGAGGCGCCACCCCGCCACCACGAAGGCGTAGCGCAGGGCGCCGATCAGCACTACCCAGACGCCCAGGGATTCAAGACGCACGAGGCCGATGCATAACAGCAGGATCATCAGCGCATCGAGCTCCATGTCGAAGCGGGCGCCGAAGCGCGAGTGGCTGTGCGTCCGACGGGCGACGAAGCCGTCGATGCCATCCAGCATCAGCGAGACGACCGCCATGCAAAGCCATATCCAAATGGCGTCCACGAAGGCGTTGCCGGCCAGCGCCCCGGCGACGAGCGCCACCAGCACCGCGCGCACGAGCGTCACCCGGTTGGCCCAGCCAAGCGGCCCGGCGCGCCAGAGGGTCAGCGTCAAAAAGACGATGACGCCGTACACCCCGGCTGCCGTCGCCCAGTTGCTTTTCGAGATCATCAGGCCCGGTATCAGCGCTCCCAGGGCGATCAACAGTAAACCGCCCAGAAACAGTTCCAGGGCGCTGTAAAAACGTTTGACCGGCGTCACGCTGGGCGCGTTGATGAAAAGCGACATGGTGGCTCGCAAAGCGGTACTCGCCGCGTATCGTTGTGCATTGAAAACAGGGTCACGACTTTTCGTACATGCTGGCGCTTATTGTCCATTGCTTTAAACAGGTTAGCTCTTTTTTACCAAATGAACGCAAGTTTGAGGCGTCGACGGTTTTCTCGACTAAGCTTTTACGAAGGGAACAGGAAAAGCCCGATCTAATAATAATTGTCTCTTGAGCGTTAAAAGAGATACCACCAACAGGGAACCGTTTTTATGCCACTGCCGGAAACCGCCCAGGCGTTCTGGGTCACGCGCCCTGGCGAAGGCGAGATTCGAACCGAGTCGCTCGCCCCCCTCACCGTAGACCACGTTCACGTGCGCACACTTTACAGCGGCGTGAGCCGAGGCACCGAGTCGCTGGTGTTCAACGCCCGCGTTCCCGAGAGCGAATACGCGCGCATGCGTGCCCCCTTTCAAGACGGCGAGTTTCCAACCCCGGTCAAGTACGGTTACTGCAGCGTTGGCGTGGTCGACGAGGGCCCAGAGTCACTCTTGAACGCGCGCGTATTCTGCCTCTACCCGCATCAAAGCCGCTACGTCGTGCCGGTCGAGGCCGTGCTGCCGCTGCCCGATGACGTGCCCGCGGCGCGCGCGGTGCTCGCCGCCAACATGGAAACCGCCGTCAACGGCGTATGGGACGCCAACCCCCGCCTGGGCGAGACGCTCTGCGTGGTGGGCGCCGGCGTGGTCGGTGCACTGGTGGCTTATCTGTGTGCCCGCATCCCCGGCGTCAACGTGCATCTCATCGATATCGACCCGCAGCGCCGGTCGCTCGCCCACGCCCTGGGCGTGAACTTCGCCACGCCCGACAGCGCGCCACGGGAGCAGGACTGCGTGATTCATGCAAGTGGCCACGGCGAGGGGCTCAAGCTCGGTCTGAGCCTGCTGGGGCGCGAAGGGCGCCTGATCGAGATGAGCTGGTTCGGCGAAGGCGAGACGTCGCTTTCACTCGGCGGCGCCTTTCACTCCCAGCGCCTCTCCATCAAGGCGAGCCAGGTCGGTCAGCTACCGGCGGACATGCAGCCGCGCTGGGACTACCGCCGCCGCCTGGCGCTTGCACTGCGTCTTCTCGACGATCCGGTGCTGGATCAGTTGATCAGCGGTGAATGCACGCTGGAGGAATTCCCCGCGCTGGCCCCTGAGCTTCTGGGGCCCGGCAGTCGGGCGCTTTGCCACCGTATTGCCTACCCCGACAACGATTAACCCCGACAGGAGTCACCATGTACCGTCTATGCGTTCGCGATCACTTCATGATTGCCCACAGTTTCAATGGCGAGATCTTCGGCCCGGCCCAGCGCACCCACGGCGCGACCTACGTGGTCGACGTAGCGTTCATGCGCCCGGAGCTCGACCCGGATGGCCTGGTCATCGATATCGGCCTGGCCAGTGAAACCCTCAAGGAGGTGCTGGCCGGCTACAACTTCCAGAACCTGGACGAGGTGGCCGAGTTCAAGGGCAAGAACACCACCACGGAATTCATGGCGGGCGTGATCTTCCAGGCGCTCGCCAAGAGCATCAAGGAGGGGCGTATGGGAACGACCGCCCAAGGCATCACCCACATGGAGGTGAAACTCCACGAATCCCACGTCGCCTGGGCAAGCTACGAAGGCGCCCTATGAGCAATCGCGTCACCTTGATGGTGGCCGGCTCGCTCGACCAGCGTACCGGCGGCTACGTGTACGACGCCCGCATGGTGGAGGCCCTGCGACGGCACGGCTTCGCGGTAGACGTGGCGCAGCTCGACGGCCACTTTCCCGACGCCTGTGATGTGGCCACCCGCGCCTTCGATCAAACGCTGGACGCCCTGGGGGATGAAGAGCGCATCATCGTCGACGGCCTGGTGATGGGCGCCCTGCCTGCGAGTGTTGCACGCCATGCGCCAAGGCTCGACATCACGGCCCTGGTGCATCACCCGCTGGGTGACGAGCAGGGGCTCGACGAGGCGACGAGCAAGCGCCTTCATCTGAGCGAGCTTGAGGGGCTTTCGAGCGTTTCGCGCATCATCGTCACCAGCGGTTTCACCGCCGCGCGCCTCGAGGCGCTTGCAAAGGCGTACGGTGTCGAGATCACGGCACCGGTCAGCGTCGTCGAACCCGGGGTCGAGCGCGCGCCGATGAGCCCGGCGGCGGCCGAGGGCGAGGAGCTTCGTCTTTTGTGCGTGGCCACGCTTACCCCGCGCAAGGGGCAGGACGTGCTCGTCGAGGCGCTGTCGAGGGTGCGCGCCGAGGCCTGGCGCTGCGATCTGTTCGGCGGCAATCGCGATGCGGCCTTCACCGAGCGCGTCGAAGGACTGATCGCGCGCCACGAGCTGAGTCGTGTCACTCTGCATGGCGAGTGCGACGCCGCGACCCTCGAAGCTGCCTATCAGGGCGCCCACGTGCTGGTGCTGCCCTCCTGGTACGAAGGGTATGGCATGGTGATCACCGAGGCGCTGGCCCATGGTCTGCCGGTCATCACCACCACCGGCGGGGCGCTGGCGCAGACGCTGCCGCACGATGCAGGCTTGAGTGTCGCCCCGGGTGACGTCGAGGCGCTGACAACGAAGCTCGAGTGCTTTCTGAGCGATAGCGAGCTGCGCCACCGCCTGCGCGAAGGAGCCATCATGGCGCGAGAGGCGCTCGTCGACTGGCAGGCGGCGGGTGACGCCTTCGTGAAAGCACTCGAACCCCGTTCCGCGCTGGCGGCGGGTAGCCAGTTCGCTGCCGACTGGCTGACGCTGCGTGAAAGCGTGGATGGTGCATCACGCAGCGGCGAGCTTGCCGATCGGGCCGCGCGCTGGCTCGCCGACGAGCCTGAAGCTGCCAGCATCGTCGACCTGGGGTGCGGGCGCGGCAGCAACCTGCAGTTTCTTGCCCCGCGTATTCGAGGCGCGCAGCGCTGGCAGCTTCTCGATCACGACGAATCCCTGCTGGACGAGGCGCGCGAACGCGCCCATCGCCTCGCCCAGAAAGCCACGCTCTCCCTCACGGTCGACACGCACTGCACATCGCTTGCCGACCTTGGCCATCCGGCGCTCGCCGAGGCTCGGCTGGTGAGCGCCTCGGCGCTTCTCGACCTGGCCTCTCGCGAGTGGTTGGAGGCGCTGGCCGAGCGCTGCGCGGCGAACCGCCAGGCGCTCCTGGTCGCGCTCAGCGTGACGGGGCAGTGGTGCTTTCTGGATCGCGCGGGCCAGCCGCTGGACGACGAGGACGATCGCTGGGCGCTGGCGCTGTTCAACGCCCATCAGCAGCGCGACAAGGGCTTGGGGGGCGCCTTGGGCGGCGCGGCGCACCCGGCACTGATGGAGGCCCTTGCCGGGCAGGGTTATCGGGTCGAAGAGGCGGCCACTCCCTGGCACCTGAGCGCCGACGAGCCAAGCCTTCGCCCGATGATGCACGCCCTGGTGGAAGGGTGGGCCGAGGCGCTCACCGAACAGGCGCCGGAAGAGGCCAAGCGCATCGCGGCGTGGCGCGATGCCCGCTGGGCGTCGTTGGCGGCCGGCGAGCTGGGGGTATGGGTAGGGCATCAGGATCTTCTCGCGTTACCGGCGCAGAAGGGCTGATCGTGAACGTGCTGGCGTGGTTGAAAACCCCTTGGGTACAGCGCGGAGTGATCAGCGTGGCGCTGCTGGGTGCCGTCGCCCTGTGGGTCGACCCTGGCGAGGTGATGCAGGAAGTGCGCCGGCTATCGCCTGGGTGGGTAGTGCTGGCGCTGGGCATCAGTGTGCTGCAAGTCATGCTGAGTGCCTGGCGCTGGCGATTCACCGCGGGGCTTCTGGGCGTGCCCTTGCGCTTTCGCTACGCGCTGCGTGAGTACTACCTGGCCCTGCTGATCAATCAGCTATTACCCGGTGGCGTGATGGGCGATGCCGGGCGTGCGCACCGCCACGCCCGCCAGGCAGGCTCACGCGGCAGCGCCTGGCGCGCGGTGGTGCTGGAGCGTGCCTCGGGTCAGGCTGCCGTGGCGCTTCTGGTCGTCGTCGTGTTGGCGCTGTCACCGCTCTGGCACCAAGCGCTGGGCGCGACCGGACTGCTGGTCGCCACCGCGGTGCTGATTGGGGTGGCCGCGACCGTGGCGCTGCTCGTGGCCTGGCTTGGACGAGCGGGACGGTCACGGCTGCCGCGCTGGTGCCTCGCCTTCGGGCGCGACCTGCGCCGTGGCCTGCTCAGACACCGTGTCTGGTACTGGCAGTTATGTTCATCTCTTGCCATTGTTATGAGTTATGGGCTGGTCATGGTGTGTGCGGCGCGCGCCATTGGGGTCGAGCTTGCGACCGTGGACATCCTGGCACTCACTCCGCCGCTGCTGCTGGCCATGCTGGTGCCTCTTTCCATCGCCGGCTGGGGGCTGCGCGAAGGCGCGGCGGCGAGTATATGGCTGTTCGTCGGCCTGCCGTCCGCCCAGGGAGTCGCCATTTCGCTTGCCTATGGAGTGCTGGTGATGCTATCGAGCCTGCCGGGGATCTGGGTCGCCTTCGGTCGTCGGCACCGGGCCACGCCCATCGGTGGCGGTGAAACCCAGGTCGACGTCGAAAAGCGTGTCGTTTCCGCAGGCGAAGGTACGCATCCGGGGACGCAGCGCGCTCTCCAGCGTCGTGATCGGAGTCATCTGAAGGCCCGGGCGGCCCGAGCCGATCAGAAGCGGCGCCACCAGAAGGTGCAGATAGTCGAGCGCTCCCGCCTCCACGAACTGGGAGACGGTGATGCCACCCCCTTCGACCAGTATGCGCCGGTAACCGCAGCGGTGCAGCAGCGCGATCACCACCGCCGGGTCGAACTGGCCGGCGTCGTTCAGCGCCAGTTCGTGACGGATGGCGTGGCTTTTTGGCAGCGAGAGGCCGGGGCCGGTGAGGTGCAGCGTGGGCGGCGTCGCGCTCTTGAACAGACCAAGATGGCCACCCACCCGCCCACGCGGGTCGAGCACGACCCGCGCCGGGTGAGCGCCACTCACGTGGCGCACCGTGAGCTGCGGGTCATCGGCGCAGGCGGTGCCGGCGCCCACCACGACGGCGTCCGCCAGCGCCCGCAGACGATGCAGATGGGCCAGCGCCTCGAAACCGTTGATGTAGTGGGAGTGACCGCTTTCGGTGGCGATGCGGCCATCGAGGCTCTGGCCGAGCTGGGCCAGCGTCCAGGTATCGCGCCTGGCCAGCGGCAGCAAGCAATCCAGCAGCGCGGCGGCGGCGTCGCTCATCGGCGCCTCGCTCGTCCAGCTACCTTCGCCGCGGGTGTCGATGGGCACCTCGCTTGCTGCGCCGTCGCGAACGGCCAGCAGAAAGCGCCAGGCGGCATCCACCTCGATCCTCTCGCCCTCGGGCGCGAAACTCGTAACACCAACGGAGTCGGGCATGACGTCCTCTCGATAAGACCATCGCTCCATCATGCTAGGGCCGAGTGGCCAACGCAAGCGCACACCGCCCGATACGCCAGGCAATCAGGAGGCCTACATGTACCACATTGAACGTGCCATTTTCGATATTCGCCGCGGCCTACCCGTCGTGCTCGACACCGGCGAAGAGCGCCTGCTGGTTCAGGCGCTGGAGGGCAGCGACTCCGTCGAGGCCCTGTCACGGCTTTCCGGTTCGCGCCCGACGATGGTCCTGACCCGCCACCGTCTGGCGGCGCTGGGCATGTCGCTCAAGGCCGAGGCGGCGAGCCTGCCGCTGTCCGAACAGATGAGCGCAAGCGACCTGCACCGCCTGGCGCTGTCGCAAGGCGAAGGCAAGACGCCGGGCGCGCTGCTCAGCGGCCTGAAACCGGCGGGCGTGGGCGAGCGCGGCGCGGTCACCCTGATGCGCCGGGCGCTGCTGGTGCCCGCCGCGCTCTGCGCGGTGGTCAGTGACGAGCAGGCGAGCGCCATCGACGAGCGCCTGGCCAGCGGCGAGCTGCTCGAAGTGGATGCACGCGAGGCCGAGAAGTGCCTGGCGGGAGCGCCGGGTATGCTCAACCGGGTGAGCGAGGCGCGCATTCCGCTGGAAGACGCCGCCGAGAGCCGTTTCGTGCTGTTTCGCGAGCCGGACGGGCTGCGTGAGCACGTGGCGGTGGTGATCGGTGATCTTTCACGTATCGAGGGGCCGGTGCCGCTGCGCCTGCACTCGGCCTGCCTGACCGGCGATCTGTTCGGCAGCCTGCGCTGCGACTGCGGGGAGCAGCTTCGCAACGCCGTGAGTGACATCCAGGCCATGGGAGGCGGGGTACTTCTGTACCTGGCCCAGGAGGGGCGCGGCATCGGCCTTGCCAACAAGCTGCGCGCCTATACGCTGCAGGATGCCGGTCTGGATACGGTGGATGCCGATCAGGTGCTGGGCTTCGGTGACGACGAGCGCCAGTACGCCGTGGCCGTGGACATGCTGCGCGCGCTTGCCATCGACAAGGTGCAGCTTCTGACCAACAACCCGCTGAAAATGAAGGCGCTCGAAGAGGGAGGGGTCGAAGTGGTGTCACGTCAGGCGCTCTATGGCAGCGTGACCGACCAGAATCACCGCTACCTGAGCGCCAAGGCGAGTCGTGCCGGACATCTGCTCGACGAAGTGCTCGCCGGTCGCACTCGCTAGGCGAACCGGTCCCCGCAAGTGACGCTTGCGGGGGCGTCTCAGCGGCCGTGCAGCGGCGGCAGTGCGGCGGTCTCGGCGATGACCCGGGCGAGCCCGGCCCCGTAGTGCTCCACCAGCCGCCGGCCGAGGTCGGCATCGGCGCCGGTGGCGTCTCCCGCTACGCCGTGAAGGCTTAAATCCTCACCCATCCAGGCGTAGGCCGCCGCGCCTTCGGGGCCCAGCAGGTGCTCCGGCGTCTCGGGGCGGGCTGGTGCTGCGCGAACGTAACCTTCCATGTGTACCTGTGACGGCGCCAAGTGCAGCATCATGGCCGTCTCCAGAAGCCCCCCGTGCAGCCCGAAGCGAAGCTCGTCGGCCTCGATCGCCCCAGCCAGGGGGGGCAGGCGCGTGTAGGTCGCCTTGACCACGCGCAGCTCGAAGCGCTTGCGCAGCGTCAAGGCCGCCAGATCCATCACCGCCTTGTTGCCGCCGTGGGCGTTGAGCAGCACCAGTTTCCTGATGCCGGCGCGTGCCACGCTTTCGCCGTAAGCCTCGAGGGTGGCGATGGCGAGTGCCGGTGGCAGGCTCAAGGTGCCGGCAAAGTGAGAGTGCTCGTCGCTGGCGCCGACCGCCAGCGACGGCAGGCAGAGCACCTCCAGGTCGGGATCGATCATCTCGAGCATCGCTTGCTGCAGCCCTTCACCGATGATCAGGTCGGTCCCCAGGGGCAGGTGGCTACCGTGCTGTTCGATAGCGCCCAGGGTCAGGATCGCGACCGGGTCGCGGGCAGCCAGTGCCTGAAGTCGTGGCGCGGTCAGCGCCTGCCAGTGATGAATCATGCCTCTCCTGGAGTGAAACCGGTTCCGGCAGCGAAGGCGAGAAGGGAATGATCGGCTCCGCCCTGGTCGAGCCAACCGGTGATCGCGCCTTCAGGTTGCCTCATCAGTGGGGTTCCTTGGCCGAGTCGATGCTCGGGCGACGATCGAACTGGCGAAACGACTGGCAGGGCATGTCGCCGAGCAGCTCCAGGGGCAGTGGCGTGGCGCTACCTTCGAGCGGTGCTCGAACCGCACCCGGCTCGTCACTGCGCGCGCCGAGCGCGGCGAAGTCCCGCAGCAGCGCAGGCTTGAAAGCGATGCTCGGCGTCTTCAGGAGGCCCAGGCGGTAGGCGAGCACGCCTCCCCAGGTACCGCTGCTGGAGTACTTGACGATGGGGGCGGCGGCGACCAGGCCAAACCACGCCGGCGAAAGCCAGGCGAAGGCGGAAGGAGAGAGCAGGTACAGCGCCCCGGCCCAGGCGACACCGCAAATGGTCATCCAGCCGGTATGCCACCAGGTCTCGTTCCAGGTCAGCGAGCGCTCGCCGCGATGCTGGGTCTGCCACTCGATGGAGCGCCCCAGCAGCACGTTGACGATGAACAGCGTATGCCAAGCCATCATCAAGGGGGCGATCAGGGCCGCGAACACCAGTTCCAGCACCACGCTCACGGTCAGCTTGAAGCGACCGCCGAAGGCGCGAGGGCACTGCCCGAGGGTCAGCAGCAGGCCAAGGAGCTTGGGGGCGACCAGCATGAACAGCGTGACCGACAAAAGCCCGGTGGAAAGCGGCTGGGGTAGCGGCGCGCCGGTGGCGCTGCCCATGGCCTGTACGCCGATCAAGAGGCTCGTGCATACCAGAAGCCCGAGCCATACCACCGATGACAAATACGCGAAGGCGCCGAACAAGAAGTGCAGCCGGCTGATGGGATGAAAGCCCGCGCCGCTCAGCAGGCGCAGATGCTGCAGGTTGCCCTGCAGCCAGCGCCGGTCGCGCTTGGCGAAATCCAGGAGATTGCTCGGCATGGCCTCGAAGCTGTTGTGCGAGGCGCCGGTGAGCGGGGATTCATGGGAGACCGCCGTGGTGGCCGAGGTGTCCAGCAGTACCTTCCAGCCGCCGCGCTTCAAGAGCGCCGCTTCGACGAAATCGTGACTCAGTACCTCGCCGCCCAGCGGAGCCTTGCCGGGTAGGGCGGGCAGCCCTGCGTGGGCCATGAAGGCGCGCACGCGAATGATGGCGTTGTGCCCCCAGTAGTTGGCCGCATCGCCTTGCCAGAAGCTCTGCCCCGCGGCCAGCATGGGACTGTAGAGGGCGGAGGCGAGCTGGGTGAAGCGCCCGAACAGGGTGCGCTGGCCCACGGGAATCGGCACTGTCTGGATCAACCCGACATCGGGCTCGCGCTGCATGCGGTGAACCATGTGCAGAAGGGTCGCGCCGCTCATCAGGCTGTCGGCGTCGAGCACGACCATGTAGTCGTAGCGCCGGCCCCAGCGTCGGCAGAATTCGGCGATGTTGCCCGCCTTGCGCCCCTGGTTCTCCTCGCGGCGGCGATAGTAGACATTGATCTGGCCCGCCAGGCGCTGCTGCAGCGCCGCCACGTGGGCAGCCTCTTCGTCGGCCTGGGCGGCTTCCTGGGTGTCGCTGAGAATGAAGACATCGAAGTGATGGTGAATGTTGATGGCGCCGGCCATGCTGTGGGCGTCGGCCTGCTTGAGCAGCGAACGGCAGGTCGCCTCGAGCCCCGCGATGGTAGGAACCGGCGGCTCGGCGTAGATGGGCATGACGAGCGCCGTCTTGCTGACTAGCTGGTAGGCGTTGGGCGAGGCAGGACGCTGGCGGCGCAGGGTCAGCGGGTCCAGGCGCAGCGCGCACAGCACGAAGCCGCACACTGCGCCCCAGAAGGCCATGGCGATCCAGCCGAAGGTGAGCACGAACAGCGCGAGCGTGGCCATCTGCCAGCCCAGGGCTAGATCGGCCACCACGCGCAGCATGGCGAAGAAGCCGGCTACGCTCGAGGCCAAAACCACCAGGGCAAATAGCGTGCGTCGTGCAGCGAGACCGGGAATACGCACCTCGGTATTGATCTTCTCAGGCATCGGGGTACCACACATAGTTCCAGGTTTCGCTGATCGGCTGGTCGTCGAGCTCCAGCCGCAGGCGGATGTCGGTCATCTTGTCGGCGGGAACGCGAAAACTGGCGCGCCACTGTCGATCCGGCAGGGCCAGTACGTGGGGTTCGCGCACGTCGCCGCTGCTGGTCTCGAGGTAGAGCTGCACGTCCGCTTCACTTGACAGCGCATCGAGCTCCCCACCGGAGAAGTCGACGATGAACTGGCGCTCGTGCTGCCCGGGAGCCTCGGCATTGCCAGCGATGCCGGCCTGCCCCTGGCGGGTGCGAATCACCCGGGCCAGGTCGTGCTCCTGCGGGGTGCCGTTCAGGGTATAGGTGCTGTAGTGAAAGCGTTGCGACTCACCGGCGTTCAAGCGCGTGTCGCTGACCCAGTAGGCGACGATGTTGTCGTGGGTCTCGTCGGGCGTGGCGATCTCGACCAGTTCGACGTGGCCCGCCCCCCACTCCTCCTGCGGTTCGACCCACTGGCTCGGGCGACGGTGGTACTGCGCTTCCATGTCCAGGTAGTGACTGAAGTCGCGCTCGCGCTGCATCAGGCCGAAGCCGGCCGGATCCTCGTCGCTGAACAGCGAAAGATGCAACTGCTCGGGGTTGTCGAGGGGGCGCCAGATCCATTCGCCGGCGCCGGTGTGCATCAAGAGGCCGTCGGAGTCGTGCACCTGGGGCCGGAAATCCTCCGGCGGACTGGGCGTGGCCTCGCCAAAGGTGAACATGCTGGTCAAGGGAGCAATGCCAAGCTTGTCGATGTCCTCGCGGGCGAACAGCGCGACCTCGACGTCCATCCGAGTCTGCTCGCCCGGGGTCAGCGTGAACCGGTAGGCCCCGCTGAGCGACGGGCCGTCGAGCAGCGCCAGGAAGGTGATGGCCGTGGCGTCTTCGTCTGGCTTGAAGAACCAGAACTCGCGAAACTCGGGAAACTCCTCTTCTTCTGCGAGGGCGGTATGGATGGCAACGCCGCGCGTGGAGAGGCCGTAGACCTGGCCCTGGCCGACCAGTCGAAAGTAGTTCGACCCCAGAAACACCGCGACCTCGTCGTGGTACTCGTCGCTGTTGAGCGGGTAGTGCAGGCGAAAGCCGGCGTGGCCGCTGCCGCTCAGGTCATGATCGAGCAGCTCCCGGGCAGCGCCTTCGTAGGTGTAGTCGTCGGTGTCGAAACGGATCGGCTCGACTTCGCCGCCGTCGATGACGTTGAGCTTGATGGGGTGGGGAAACAAAAAACCGCTGTGGAAGAGCTGCAGCGAAAACGGGCTTTCGTCTCGCCAGTAGGCGCGTTCGGGATCGAAGCGAATCTGGCGGTAGGTGTCGTAACTCAGGTTCTGGAGCGGCTCGGGAAGCGTTGCCTCGGGTGCCTCGAAAGGCGCCTCGGCGAGCGCTTCGGCACGAGCGATGACGTCCTCGAACGTGATGTCACTGGCCTGCGCGAACGGCGCGCCAAAGATGCCCAGCGATACGATCCATTGAATGGTAGTGCGACCCCTCATGGGTGAGTTCCTTTCGATTCACGGTCAGCGTCAGTCGACCTGACGGCGTTATAATTCAGGGTATGGCTATTTCAAGGCCGACGATTCTGACTATAGTTAACCCGCCTAGCGCGGGTTCGAGCACTCCTTGCCACGCTGCAAAACTACTATAGTGGCTCTGCCGCGTCTAATGTTGTGCTGCTTTGCACTGCATCGATCACCCGACACTGCCACTTTGTTCTCAGAAGGTTTCTTCATGCTCCCAGGGTATTCATGTTCCGCCTTCTGATCGCCGCCTTGTCTCTCAACGTGTTGCTCGTCGCTCCACTCTGGTGGCGCAACGGCGACCTCGGTGTACCGATGATCGCCCTGGAAGCCTGGGTGCTCGCGCCGCTGTTGCTGCTCGTCCCCGGCGGGCGGCTGCGCCGTTTGCTGGTCGGGCTGGTGATGCTTCTGGCGGGACTCGTCAGCGCTGCCAACCTGGGCGATGCCGCCACGCATACCGCGTTCGGTCGCTCGCTCAACCTGTATCTCGATCTACCGCTGCTGCGCTCGGTCCATGATCTGCTAGTATGTAATGTAGGCCAGTTGGCGGGAGTTTTCATAATGGCCCTGGCGGGGCTTTCGATGTTCGCCGCGCTGGTATTCGTCGCCACTTTGCTGTGCCCACGGCGCGCCTGCTCGCCGCGCCGCTTGCCGGGACAGTTCGCCGTGGTGCTGGCGATCGGCGCCCTCACGCTTGCCGTGCTCGAGTACAGCGGCCACCGGGTGCTGGCGAAATCGGCGCTGCCCATGGTCGATACCCTGCGTTTTCAGGTCGAGCAGGTGATGGCCACGCACCGGGCGCGACAGAGCTTCGAGAAGCAACTGGCGCAGTCGCCGCTCGAGGCGAGGGCGCTCTCGGGTCTCGAGGGGCGCAACGTCCTGATCACCTTCATCGAGTCCTATGGCGTCTCGGCGATCGACGACCCGCGCTACCGCGATCTTTTGCGCGATACGCTGGCCGAGATGGACGAGCGCCTGGCGGCGCGCGGCATCGGCGTCGTCTCCGGGCTGCTCGAGGCGCCGATGCGCGGCGGACAGTCCTGGCTCGCCCATGCCACCGTCCTGAGCGGGCGCTGGATCGACAACCAGCTCTGGTATCGTCTGATGCTCGACAGCAACCGCGCCACCCTGGTGGACGACTTTCGCGTCACCGGCCAGCGCTCGCTTGCGGTAATGCCGGCGATCACCCTGGCCTGGCCCGAAGGCATCGCCTATGGTTTTGACGAGATACGCGCGGCGCGCGACATTCCCTACGCCGGCCCGCGGCTCAACTGGGTGACCATGCCCGACCAGTTCACCCTCGACTACGTGCTCAGGCAACACCTCGATGGCCCGCCACTGTTCGCCCAGATCACGCTGATCTCGAGCCACGCCCCCTGGACGCCGATCCTGCCGGTGCTGGAGAACTGGTCGATGATCGGCAACGGTGCGATCTACGCGCCCTGGGAGAACGCCAGCGACCCGCCGGAGGTGCTCTGGCAGGACCTGGAGCGCATTCGTGATCACTACGGCTGGTCGGTGGACTACTCGGTCAAGGTGACCGGGCGCTTCGCCGAGCGGGCGGTGGGCGACGACACCTTGCTGATCGTGCTGGGCGATCACCAGGCGGCGCCGCTGATCACCGGCGAAGGCGCCAGCGCCGCGGTGCCGGTGCACGTCATGAGCCGCGACCCGGCGCTGCTCGATGCCTTTCGTGCCCGAGGGTTCGTGGACGGCACTCTGCCCAGGCTCGACAGGCTCGACGACGTGCCCAGGATGAGCGAGCTGCGCCACTGGCTGCGCGAGGATTTCGGTGCGATGAACGACTGACCAGGGGAACGACTGATCAGGGGAACGACTGACCAAGGGAGAGGCCGATGTTACCAGTGATACTCAGCGGGGGAAGTGGAACGCGGCTCTGGCCGCTCTCGCGCGAACAGAGCCCCAAGCAGTTCTTGCGACTGACCTCGTCGCTCAGTCTGCTGCAGCGAACCCTCGTGCGGCTGGACGGACTCGAGAGCGAGACGCCACTGTTGATGGGCCATCACGCCCACCGCTTCCTGATGGCCGAGCAGCTACGCGAGATCGATCGCCCCGGCACCCTGGTGCTCGAGCCCGAGGGCCGCAACACGGCACCGGCGATCGCCTGCGCGGCGCTGCTGGCAGGCCGCGACGAGGCCGACCCCTTGCTGCTGGTACTGCCCGCCGACCACGAGATCGAGGACGAGGCGGCCTTCGCCGAAAGCGTCGCGCGCGCGCAGGCGCTGGCCGAGCAGGGCTACCTGGTCACCTTCGGCGTGGTGCCGACGCGAGCGGAGACCGGCTACGGCTACATCCGCTGCGGCGAAGCCCTCGAGGGTGGCTACCGGCTGGCGAGCTTCATCGAGAAGCCGGACGCCGAGCGGGCGGCGGCGCTCGTGGCCCAGGGCGACACGCTCTGGAACAGCGGCATGTTCCTGCTGCGCGCCTCGCACTACCTCGAGGAGCTCGAGCGGCTACGCCCGGACATCCTGGCGGCCTGCCGGGCGGCGATAGAGGGCGCCCATCGCGATCTGGACTTCCTGCGCCTGGGCGAGGCGGCGTTCGCCGAGTGCCCGAGCGAGTCGATCGACTACGCGGTGATGGAGCAGTGTCGCCACGCCGCGGTCGTGCCCCTGGACGCGGGCTGGAGCGATATCGGCAGTTTCGATGCGCTCTGGGCGGCCAGGGCACCGGACGCGGCTGGCAACGTGGTCGACGGCGACGCCGTGCTCAGCGACACCCGCGACTCGCTGGTCATCGCCCGCCACCGGCTGGTCGCGACCCACGGAGTGGAGGACCTGGTGGTGGTGGAAACGCCGGACAGCGTGCTGGTGACCCGACGCGAACACGCCCAGCAGGTCAAGGGGCTGGTCGCGCAGCTTGCCCTGGCCGGGCGGGAGGAGGCGCACAGCGCCGCCCAGGTGCACCGGCCCTGGGGCAGCTTCCAGTCGATGGACAGCGGCGAGCGCTACCAGGTCAAGCACATCACCGTGACGCCCGGCGGGCGGCTGTCGCTGCAGCGCCACCACCACCGGGCGGAGCACTGGGTGGTGGTCAGCGGCACCGCCCGCGTCACCATCGAGGAGCGCACCTTTCTGGTCAGCGAGAACCAGTCCACCTACATTCCCATCGGCGCGCAGCATCGGCTCGAGAATCCCGGCAAGATACCGCTGGAGCTGATCGAGGTGCAGTCGGGAAGCTATCTGGGCGAGGACGACATCGAGCGCCTGGACGACGTCTACGCCCGTTCCAGCGACGAGAACTAGCGGGCGCGGCGTGCGATGTCGAAAGGCGAGGCAGGGTAGACGAAACAGAGGCAGCGAGACAGCGTCAGTAGAGCCGGTAATCGCTGGCGTTGGCCACGCCCTCGGCTTCCTCGACCACCTTGCGATAGCGCTTGTACTCCCACTGGTACTGCGCCGGATCGAGGGCGATCGACGCCTCGACGCTCGCGTTGACGCCGGTGGCGGAGGTCGCGTCGTCCTCGCTGTAGACCCGCTCGTCGGCGTCGAGGAAATGAATCACGAACCCCTTGCCCGGCACGCGCAGCGCCATGCCGGTCACCACCCGCGCCTGGGTGCGGGCGACCAGCTTGGGCAGAAGCGTGGCGGTGTAGGCCGGGCGCTCGAAGAACGGCGCGAACACGCCGCTGCCCCAGTCCGGCTCCTGGTCCGGCAGGATGCCGATCGCCTCAGAGCGCTTGAGGGCTTTGAGAAGCGCCGCCACGCCGCGCGAGTTGGTCGGCACGAGGCTCGCCCCCATGCGCTCGCGGCCGTGGCGGATGATGGGTTCGAGATCGGCGATCTTGGGCGGCTCGTACATGGCGGTGAAGGGAAAGTGGCTCGACAGCCAGAAGTTGAGCACCTCCCAATTGCCGAAGTGCGGTGCCAGCACGATCACGCCGCGCCCCTGGGCGCGGGCATCGTCGAGCTTGTCGCGCCCGTGGACCGCCAGGATGTGCGCCTCGACCCTGGCCGGCGAGGCGATCCAGGCGTGGCCGAGCTCGAGCATGGTGGCCGCCGAGTGGCACAGGCTCTGGCG
>NZ_JAMZBC010000053.1 GCF_024158715.1 Halomonas sp. 707D7
ATCCTGGCCTGCCAGGCCCGCCGGCAGCTGGCGCTGCCACTGGTGGTGAACGGCGACGAACACCCAGCCAGCGACGGCCAGCCAGACGATCGCCCGCGGCGAGCGGTTGACGATTACCAGCATGATCAGCGCCAGCGCGCCGACCCACGGGCCCAGACGCCCTTCGCCTCCGCTTTGCCAGGTCAGCAGCGCCGCGCCGAGGGCGGCCAGTGCCGCTGGAATGACCATCCCTCGCTGCATCGTTCCTCCGCCTTCGGCGTTAAACGCTCGGCGTAGCCGAAGCGCTGCGCGATGTGGATAATAGGGCGCACTATTTCCAAGAGTACCCCACATGCCGCGCCGTTTCCTGCAGCGCTACATGCCCAGGCCCGATACCTTGAGGCGCCAGCGCTCGCTGCGCTTCATGGCGCCGCTGATCGCCGACCCCGGGCTCTGGCTTCTGACGCGCAAGAGCGTGGCCAACGCCTTCAGCGTCGGGCTGTTCTGCGCGATGCTGCCGATCCCGCTGCAGATGATGGTGGCGGCCCTCGGCGCGCGGGTGTTTCGCTGCAACCTGGCGCTATCGGTGAGCCTTGTGTGGATCACCAACCCGCTGACCATGCCGGTGATCTTCTACTTCAACTATCGGGTGGGAACCTATCTGATGGGCGCGCCGGTGCGCGAGGCGCCGTCGCGGATCTCGACCCGCTGGCTGGCCGAGCAGATGCACGACATCGTGCCGCCGCTGTTTCTGGGGTCGGTGGTGACGGCGATCATCGTCGCGGTGCTGGCCAATATCGCCATCCGCCTGATCTGGCGCTGGCACGTCTCTCACAACTGGAAACGCCGCCGGCAAAAGCGCCGGCAGCGTCGGGCACGTATCGAATCCGAGTTCGACGACTAGCGCCCTAGGCGGGCGCCCTTTCCTGCTCGAGGAGCTTGCCCGCGTCGAGTCGCAGCACGCGGTCCTGGTGGGCGGCAAGGCCCGGGTCGTGGGTCACGATGACGAAGGCGCAGGCGCTTTCACGGGCCAGCTCGTCCATCAGGGTGAGGATGGTGCCGGCGGTGGTCTGGTCCAGGTTTCCCGTGGGCTCGTCCATCAGCACGAGGCTCGGGTCGGTGACCAAGGCGCGTGCGATCGCCACGCGCTGGCGCTCGCCGCCGGAAAGCTCGCCGGGCTTGTGGTCCGCGCGGGCCTTCATGCCCACCCGCTCCAGAATCGCCATGGCGCGCTTCTCCGCCTCCTTCTTGCGCTGGCCGCGAATGATCAACGGCAACGCCGCGTTCTCCAGCGCGCTGAACTCGGCCAGAAGATGGTGGAACTGGTAGACGAAGCCGATGTAGCGGTTGCGAAAATGGCCCAGCTGAGTCTCGTTGAGCCCGGCCAGCGACTCGCCGGCGATGACGACGCTGCCGTCGCTGGGGCGGTCGAGCCCGCCGAGCAGGTTCAGGAGCGTCGTCTTGCCGGAGCCGGAGCTTCCGACGATGGCCACGCGCTCGCCGGCGCGCACCTCGAGGGCCAGCCGGTCGAGCACGGTGAGATCCTGCGGGCCTTCGCTGTAGACGCGGGTGAGTCCCTGGCAGGAGAGCATCACCGGGGCATCGGAAATCGTCGAATTCATGAGCGCGTCCTTATTCATAGCGCAGTACGTCCGCTGGCTGAACCCGCGCGGCGCGCCAGGCGGGATAGAGCGTCGAGAGGAAGGTCAGGCCGAAGGCCGCCAGCACGATGTCGCGAATGTCGTCGAACAGCAGGCGCGACGGCAGGTGGCTGACGAAATAGACCCCGGCATCGAGGAACTGGATACCGAAGGTGGCCTCGAACCAGGCGACCAGATCCGATATGGTCAACGCCAGCACCACCCCGGCGAGCACGCCGAGCGCGATACCGATCAAGCCGATGGTCAGGCCCTGGACGATGAAGATGCCCATGATCGAGCGGGGCGTCGCGCCGATGGTGCGCAGGATGGCGATGTCCGCCCGCTTGTCGGTCACCACCATCACCAGGGTCGAGACGATGTTGAACGCCGCCACGGCGACGATCACCGTCAGCAGCAGCCCGATCATGCGCTTCTCCATCTGGATCGCCTGGAACAGGCTGCCCTGGGTGAAGGTCCAGTCGCGGCCGATGTAGCCCGGCCCCAGGTCGTTGACGATGGCCTGGGTTTCGCTGCCGGCGACGAACAGGTCGTCGAGCTCGACGCGCAGCCCGCCGATCGCATCGCCCAGGCGCGCCAGCGTCTGCATGTCCTCGATGTTGGCATAGGCGAGACTGCCATCGAGGTCGGCGCCGACGCTGAAGATGCCGCTCACCGTGAAGCGCTTGAGGCGCGGGAACACCCCGGCCGGGGTGATCGAGGCCTCCGGCACCAGCAGCGTCACCCGGTCACCCACGCCGACCCGCAGGCGGTTGGCGAGAATCGACCCCAGCACCACGTTCCACTCGCCCGGGGCGAGATCCTCGAGCGCACCTTCGCGCATGTGCTGGCCGACGATCGAGACCTGCTCTTCCCAGGCCGGATCGATCCCGGTCACCATCGCGCCCTGGTTCTGGCCGCCGGCGGAGAACATGCCCTGCTGCTCGACGTAAGGGGCCACGCCGATCACCCGGTCGCGCTCCATCAGCCGGTCGGCGAGTGCTTCCCACTCGACGAGGCCGGGTTGGTACTCGATCTTGGTGTGGGGCACCATCCCGAGGATGCGCGTGCGCAGCTCGTGGTCGAAGCCGTTCATCACCGACAGCACCAGGATCAGCACGGTGACGCCCAGCGTCAGACCCAGCATCGAAATCAGCGAGATGAACGAAATGAAGTGGTTGCGGCGCTTGGCGCGCACGTAGCGCAGCCCCACCAGAAATGGCAAACGGTCAAGCATGGCAGGATTCCTTGATGATGGGCGCCCATGGTACGGTTTTTTTGAGCCTGCTGCATGCGCAAACACGCATCGAGGATGCGATCGCCCAGGCGATGGTTCACCCACGGGACAATGACTTGCAACTTGGCGGGCAAGCCCCTACATTGCGCGCGACATCGGCCTTCACGTCAGGCCGCCTTTCATGGGCAACGAGAGCATCCGATTTTGGCACACCCCTCTTACCGCTTGCTGCCGGAATGGCATCCCCAGGATGGCCTTCAACTCACCTGGCCCCGCCCGGACGGCGACTGGCAGCCGATTCTCGAGCAGATCGAGGCGACCCTCGAGCGCATCGTCCTGGCCACCGCCGACACGCAGCGCGTGCTGATCAGCGTGCCGGACGCCGCCACCCGAGAGCGCCTCGCGACGCGCTTTGCGACCTTTGGCGTTGCGCCCGCTCGCCTGCGCTTGATCGAGGCCGACACCGACGATACCTGGGCCCGCGACCACGGCCCGCTCGGGGTGATGGGCGAGAACGGCGAGATGGCGCTTCTCGACTATACCTTCACCGGCTGGGGCGGCAAGTTTCCCGCGCTGCGTGACGATGCCCTGACCCGCGCTCTCGACCGTCAAGGCGTCTGGGCCTGCCCGGTGGTGACGAAGTCGCTGGTGCTCGAGGGCGGCGGTATCGAGACCGACGGCGAAGGCACGCTGCTGGCCACCAAGGAGTGCCTGCTCAACCCCAACCGTAACCCGGACCACTCGCAGGAGGAGATCGAGGCGCTGTTGAAGGCGGAGCTCGGCGTCTCGCGCATCCTGTGGCTCGAGAACGGCTACCTGGAAGGCGACGATACCGACAGCCACATCGACACCCTGGCGCGCTTCTGCAGCCCCGACACCATCGCCTACGTGCGCTGCGACGACGAAACGGATCCGCACTACGCGGCTCTGAAGGCGATGGAAGCGGAACTCATGGCCTTTCGCCGCCTCGACGGCTCGCCCTACCGCCTGGTCGCCCTGCCCTGGCCCAAGGCGGCGCTCGATCCCGACGACGGCCACCGGCTGCCCGCCACCTACGCCAACTTCCTGATCATCAACGAGGCGGTGCTGGTACCCACCTACGCCGACCCGGCGGATCTTGCCGCCCTGAATGCCCTGGCCGGCGCCTTTCCCGGGCGCCGGGTGATTCCCGTCGAGTGCCACAGCGTGATTCGCCAGCACGGTAGCCTCCACTGCCTGACCATGCAGCTGCCGCGCGGCACGCTCGACACCGCGCTTTTCGAGGAGGATGCATGACCCACGCACTGACCGTCGCCGTCGTTCAGCAAAACGCCTGGCCGGACAAGGCCCAGAGCCTCGCCGAGAGCGAGAAAGGCGTGCGTGCCGCCGCCGCCCGCGGCGCCAAGCTCGTGCTGCTTCAGGAGCTGCACGCCACGCACTACTTCTGCCAGTACGAGGACCCGGCGCTGTTCGAACTCGCCGAACCGCTCGACGGCCCTACCGGCCAGCGCCTGGCGTCACTCGCCCGGGAGCTCGACATCGTGCTGGTCGGCTCGATCTTCGAAAAGCGCGCTGCCGGGCTCTACCACAACACCGCCGTGGTCTTCGACGGCGCACGCGGGCGCGTGGGCCAGTACCGCAAGATGCACATTCCCGACGATCCGGGCTTCTATGAGAAGTTCTACTTCACCCCGGGCGACGCCGACGAGCAGCGCAACGAAGGCTTCACGCCCATCGACACCTCCGTCGGCCGGCTCGGGGTGCTGGTGTGCTGGGATCAGTGGTATCCGGAAGCGGCACGTCTCATGGCGCTGGCCGGCGCGGAGCTTCTGCTCTACCCCACCGCCATCGGCTGGGACCCGCAGGACGACGACGCCGAAAAGGGTCGCCAGAAAGAGGCCTGGACGTTGATCCAGCGCGCCCACGGCGTAGCCAACGGCGTGCCGGTACTGGTCGCCAACCGGGTCGGCTTCGAGGCGGATCACTCCGGCGTCGGCGCCGGCATCGACTTCTGGGGAGGAAGCTTCGTCTGCGGCCCTCAGGGCGAGTTCCTGGCCCACGCCGGCACCGAGGCCGAGCAGCTGGTGGTCACCCTCGACATGGCCAAGAGCGAGCACACCCGGCGCATCTGGCCCTACCTTCGCGACCGCCGCGTGGACGCCTACGGCGACCTGACCCGCCGTTACCGCGACTGACCGCGCACAAAAAACGCCGGAGCCCCAGGGCTCCGGCGTTTTCGTTTCACGGCGCGGCTACTTCCAGAAATCGCGAATCGAGGCGATGCCCTGGGCGCCCACCGCGCGGGCGTGGTTGGCGTCGAAGCGGGTCATGCCGCCGAGGGCGAACACCGGCATGCCGGCACGCTCGACCAGCTGCTGGAAATCGTGCCAGCCCATGGGCGCGACTTCCGGGTGCGAGGGCGTGGTGCGCAGCGGCGACAGGGTGACGAAATCGCACCCCAGACTCGCCGCCTTCTCGAGCTGGGCCTGGTTATGGGTCGAGGCGGAGAGCCACTTGCCTTCGGCGATCGGCCGGCGCTCCAGGTTCATCAGCCGCTCGCTGGTCAGGTGGATGCCATCGGCATCGACGCGCTCGAGCAGTTCAGGCTCGCCGTTGAGCAAAAGCTTCGCGCCGTAATCGCGGCACAGCGCGAGCGAGCGCTCGGCGCGCGCCACGTAAGCGTCCTTCGAAAGCCCCTTGGCGCGCAGCTGGACCAGGCGCACGCCATCCTCTTTCAAGGCCCGTTCGAGCAGCGCCGCGAAGCGCTCGTCGTCCGCCTCCTCACCGGTGATCAGGTATTCGGTCGGCAGCATCACCGCGCGCAAGATCGGTAGGTTGGCCGCCGGGAAGGGATAGCTGACCAGCTCCTCCATCGGCACCCAGCGCACCGCCTGGCCTTCACGGCCGAAGGGCTCGCCGGCGAACTCGTGCACCTGCCAGACGTCGAGCAGGATATGCTTGTCGCTGTACTCGTGGTGAACGCGGATCAAGGGCTGGGCGCGGCGAATCTCGATGCCCAGCTCCTCGTGAAGCTCGCGCTTGAGCCCCTCGAGACCGGTCTCGTAAGGCGCTAGCTTGCCGCCGGGAAACTCCCACAGTCCGCCGTGATCCACGTTGGAGGGGCGGCGCGCGATCAGCACCTGCTGCTTGTCGGCGCTCACGATGGCCGCAGCGGCCACGTGAACCCGCCGTTTTACCTTTACATTCATTACGTCTTTTCCACATTGGAGCGCTGGCGTCGTCAGCGCTTGACTGCACGGGGGCCGAAGGTTCGACAACGCCACCACCGAGTCGAGCCCGACCGGCTCAGCTACGGTAGTCGGCGTTGATCGACACGTAGTCGTGAGAGAGATCCGAGGTCCACACGGTGGCCCGCGCCTCTCCCCGCCCCAGGTCTATACGAATGGTGATCTCTTCCTCACCCATCACCCGGCTACCCGCGGCCTCGGAGTAGCCGGCGGCGCGCCCGCCGTTTTCCACCAGGCGAACATCGCCCAGGTCGATCACCACGCGGCTGACGTCGAAACGCTCGACCGGCGCGCGGCCGACCGCGGCGAGGATACGTCCCCAGTTGGCATCGCTGGCGTAGAGCGCGGTCTTCACCAGCGGCGAGTGGGCCACGGTGAAGGCGACGTCGAGCGCCTCGGCCCGGCTTTCGGCACCGACGACCTCCAGGGTCACGAACTTGGTCGCCCCCTCGCCGTCGCGAATGATCATCTGGGCAAGCGAGGTCATCACCTCCTGCAGGGCGGCCTTGAAGGTGGCGATCTGCTCATCGGTCTCGATGCGCACGCCGGTGTTGGTCGCCGCCAGTATGCAGGCGTCGTTGGTCGAGGTGTCGCTGTCGACGGTGATGGCGTTGAACGAGAGATCCACGGTCTCGCGCAGAAGCCTTGCCAGCAGCGACTTCTCGATGGTGACGTCGCTCACCACGAACCCCAGCATGGTGGCCATGTTGGGCTTGATCATGCCCGAGCCCTTGGTGATGCCGTTGATGTGGAACGCCTGGCCGTCGATGGTACCCGTCGCGGTCGCGCCCTTGGCGCGGGTGTCGGTGGTCAGGATGCCCTGGCCCGCCGCTTCCCAGGCCTGACTCGACCCGTCGAGCGCCGCGAAGGCGTCCGGCAGCCCTGCGAGCAGGCGCTCCATCGGCAGCGGCTCGCCGATCACGCCGGTCGAGAACGGCAGTACCGCCTCAGTGGCGACACCGGCATGCTCGGCCAGCGCCTGGCAGGTGCGGTAGGCATCCGCCAGCCCCGACTCACCGGTACCCGCGTTGGCGTTGCCGGTATTGATCACCCAGTAGCGCGACGCACTGCTTTCCAGATGCGCCTTGGCGGCGATCACCGGCGCCGCGCAGAAGGCGTTCCGGGTAAAGACGCCCACGGTCGTGGCGCCTTCGGGCAGCTCGATGACGACGAGATCACGGCGCTGGGGCTTCTTGATCCCGGCCATGGCACAGCCAAGTCGCACCCCGTCGAGGGGCGGCATTTGTGGAAACGGACAGTGACCCACCGCCATGTTCTTCTCCTCTCGCCTAGTTCGTCCAACTAGAGCCGCTTGATGGATGCAATGCAAATGCAGTTACTGCAGCTTGCCGCAGCACTGCTTGTATTTCTTGCCCGAGCCACAGATGCACGGATCGTTGCGCCCGACCTTCGCCGCGTCACGACGCGGCGCGCGTTCCTCGGCATCGGCTGCGCTCTCGCCGGCCTCTTCCGGGGCACGCTGGGTGTTCACGGCGGCAGCCTTCTCGCGGGCGGCCGCTTCGCGACGCTTCTGTTCAAGCGCATCCACCTCTTCGGGCTGGCGCACCTGAACGTGGCTCAGAATCCGCGTGACGTCGGCCTTGATGTTGACCAGCAGGTGCTGGAACAGCTCGAAGGCCTCGCGCTTGTACTCCTGCTTGGGATTCTTCTGGGCGTAGCCGCGCAGGTGAATGCCGCGACGCAGGTGATCCATCGACTGCAGGTGCTCCTTCCAGCGGGTGTCGAGCACCTGGAGCATCACCTGCTTCTCGAAGCGCTGGATGAGCGCCTGGCCGGCGGCGGCGATTTTAGCGTCATACGCCTCGCGATGCATGGCCTGAAGGCGTTCTCTGAGCTTCTCTTCGCTGAAGCGGTCGTCCTCTTCGGCCCACTGGACCACCGGCGCATCGAGGTTGAACTCGGTCTTCAAGTGCATCTCGAGTCCCGGCAGGTCCCACTGCTCCGCCAGGCTCTGGGGCGGCACGAAGTCGCTGACGGTACTGTCCATCACCTCCTCGCGAATGCCGATCACGGCTTCGGAAACGTCGCTGGCGGCGAGGATGTCGTTGCGCTGCTCGTAGATCACCCGACGCTGGTCGTTGGCCACGTCGTCGTACTCGAGAAGCTGCTTGCGGATGTCGAAGTTGCGTCCCTCGACCTTCTTCTGGGCGCGCTCGACGGCGTTCGACACCATCTTGTGCTCGATCGCCTCGCCGCGCTCGAGCCCCAGCGCCTGCATCAGGCGCTTGACCCGGTCGGAGCCGAACAGGCGCATCAAGCCATCTTCCAGCGACAGGAAGAAGCGCGTGGAGCCCGGGTCGCCCTGGCGGCCGGCGCGACCGCGCAGCTGGTTGTCGATCCGCCGCGATTCGTGGCGCTCGGAGCCGATCACGTGAAGGCCGCCCGCCTCGAGCACTGCGTCGTGGCGCTTCTTCCACTCCGCCTTGAGCGCGGCGATCTGCTCGTCACTGGGGTTGTCGAGCTTGGCGGCTTCCGCCTCCCAGTTGCCCCCGAGCATGATGTCGGTACCCCGGCCGGCCATGTTGGTGGCGATGGTCACCGCGCCGGGCCGTCCGGCCTGGGCGATGATCTCCGCCTCGCTCTGGTGCTGCTTGGCGTTCAACACGTTGAACTTCATGCCGGCGTCGCGCATCAGCTTGGCGAGATACTCGGAGGTCTCGATCGAAGCGGTGCCCACCAGCACCGGACGGCCGGTTTCGGTGACCGCCTGGACGTCCTTGATGATCGCCTCGTACTTCTCCTCGGCGCTCAGGTAGACCAGGTCGTTCAGGTCCTTGCGCGCCAGCGGCCGGTTGGTGGGGATGACCACCACGTCGAGGCCGTAGATCTGGCGGAACTCGAAGGCTTCGGTGTCGGCGGTACCGGTCATGCCGGCGAGCTTCTCGTAGAGGCGGAAGTAGTTCTGGAAGGTGGTCGAGGCGAGCGTCTGGCTTTCGCGCTGGACGGTCACGCCCTCCTTCGCTTCCACCGCCTGGTGCAGGCCTTCGGACCAGCGCCGTCCCGGCATGCTGCGCCCGGTGTGCTCGTCGACGATCACCACCTGGCCTTCGACGACGATGTAGTCGACGTCGCGCTGATAGAGATGACGCGCGCGCAGCGCCGAGTGCATGTGCTGGAGAAGGTTCAGGTTCTGTGCGGCGTAGAGCGAGTCGTGCTCGCCCAGAAGCCCTTGGGCCCGCATCATCTCCTCGACCTTGTTGTGGCCCTGCTCGGTGAGTTCGACCTGCTTCTGCTTTTCGTCGAGCACGAAGTCACCGCTGACCGGCGTTTCGTCGTCCTCGCTCACCTCGCCACGCTCGAGGTTCTGGGCCAGGCCGTTGACCACGTTGTAGAGCTCGGTGTTCTCGTCCACGGCACCCGAAATGATCAAGGGCGTGCGCGCCTCGTCGATCAGGATCGAGTCGACCTCGTCGACGATGGCGAAGTGCAGATCGCGCTGGACCTTGTCCTCGAGGGAGAACGCCATGTTGTCGCGCAGGTAGTCGAAGCCGAACTCGTTGTTGGTGCCGTAGGTGATGTCACAGCGGTAGGCGTGGCGTTTTTCCTCGTTGGTCTGCCCGGCGAAGATCACGCCGACCGAGAGCCCGAGGAATTCGTAGAGCGGGCGCATCCACTCGGCGTCGCGGCGCGCCAGGTAGTCGTTGACCGTGACCACGTGCACGCCCTTGGCGGGCAGCGCGTTGAGATAGACCGCAAGCGTCGCCACCAGCGTCTTGCCCTCGCCGGTCTTCATCTCGGCGATGCGCCCGCGATGCAGGGTCATGCCGCCGACCATCTGCACGTCGAAGTGACGCATGCCCATCACCCGCTTGCTCGCCTCGCGCACCACCGCAAAGGCGTGGGGCAGCAGCTTGTCGAGCGTCTCGCCGGACTCGAGCCGGGCGCGAAGCTCCTGGGTCTGCGCCTGGAGCGCGGCATCGTCGAGCGCCTCGATCTCGGCTTCGAGCTTGTTGACGTCGAGGACGTTTTTCTGCATGCGCTTCACATCGCGATCGTTTTTCGAACCAATGGCCTTGCGCAGTAGTGTAGTGATCATGAACGTTCCAAATCTTTTCGGTCGCACCCGGTGGGCGCCCTATTGAATAAAGCGGCGAGGATCTTGCAAGGGCAGTGGGCGGGGCGGACCGCGTCGGGTGAGGACATCCCGCGCGGCGACCATCGGCTGGCCGTTGAACAGGGCAAGGAGAAGACGCGACAGGCGAGCGCCGGGCGCCTTCCTGCGTCCGGCCGCTTGACGCGTGCGCTGCTCGACGGCAAGACGCCGGGACTGGGCGCGCAGCATCGCCGGCACCCACAGGCAGATGGCGACACTGCGCTCGCTCACGCGACTGGCGTCACCGGCGGCCAGGCTCGCCGGCAGCAGGCAGCCGACCAGCAATCCCGCCAGCCACCAGCGCGCCAGGCCACTGCGGCGGGCGCGCCGGGGGCAAGGCGGGGTAACGAGCGTGGGCGTCAACGACATGCTGTGTGGCGGCTCCCTGGCGTGTTAGGCTTTCGACATTACGTCAAGCCGGCGCTTGCGTACTGAATCGGCACTCTGGAATTAAGCGTATGAGTATAAAGGTTAAGCGTTCTCGCGCACAGCCCATCAAGTCGGTGCTCGCAAGCTCTACCGAGGTGAGCAACCTCTTGCGCCAGTCGCGCTTGATCGACCAGGCCCAGCGTCATCTGCGTGCTCACCTGCCCGAAGAGATGCGTCCACACATTTTCGTGGGCGGCTTCAGCAACGCGCGCCTCACGGTGATCAGCGGGCAGGCGACCTGGCTTGCCTGGCTGCGCTTCGAGCAGCGCCGCCTGCTCGAACTCTTGCATCAACTGCCCGGCTTTGAGGCGGTGACCGGCTTCCACTTCAAGGTACGCCCGGTGCGCCCGGTCAAGGTCCCCGAACGCTACCACCGCTCGCTGTCTGCCGATGCCGGCCAGACCATCGCACAGTGCGCCGACGACACCGACGACCCGCGCCTCAAACGCGCGCTCGAACGTCTTGCCTCCCACGCCGGCAAGAAAGGGCCGCCCTCAAACGCATGAAGCACCGCCAGGCGGTGCTTCATAGATGGGGCATGAACGGCTGATTTCAACCGCTGCCTTGCGAAATCACGTCATTGACGTTCAGGCCATGGCCGGTGCGGCGTAGGAAATGGGCGCGACCGCCTTTTCGCCTTCGAAGGTCACGATCTCGTATGCCTGCGGCTGCGCCAGAAGCTCGCGGCACAGCTGGTTGTTCAAGGCGTGGCCGGACTTCACGCCGCGGAATTCGCCGATCAGGCTGAACCCCAGCTGGTAGAGATCCCCGATCGCGTCCAGCACCTTGTGCTTGACGAACTCGTCCTCGTAGCGAAGCCCGCCCTCGTTCACGATGCGGTAGTCGTCGACGACGATGGCGTTGTCGAGGCTGCCGCCGAGGGCGAGGTTGTTCGAGCGCAGAAATTCGAGATCGCGCATGAAACCGAAGGTACGCGCCCGCGACACTTCCTTGACGAAGGAGGTGGTCGAGAAGTCGATCAGCGCATTCTGGTGCTGCTGCTCGAACACCGGATGATCGAAATCGATGGAAAACGACACCTTGAAGCCCTGGTGCGGCAGGAAGACCGCCTCCTTGTCACCGTCGGTCACGGCGATGCGCTGCTTGATGCGAATGAACTTCTTCGGCGCGTCCTGTTCGAGGATGCCCGCCGACTGGATCAAAAAGACGAAGGGGCTGGCGCTGCCATCCATGATCGGCACTTCCGGCGCGCTCACGTCGACGTAGGCGTTGTCGATACCGAGCCCTGCGAAGGCGGACATCAGGTGCTCGACGGTCGCGACCTTGACGCCTTCGAAGGAGAGCGCGGTGCAAAGCTTGGTGTCTTCGACCAGCTCGGCCCGGGCGGGTACGTGTACCACGGGATCCAGATCGGTTCTGACAAACACTATCCCTGTGTCTGCGGGTGCCGGACGCAAAGCCAGATGGACTTTTTTACCGGAATGCAGACCCACTCCGGTAGCGCGAATGACATTTTGTAGTGTACGTTGTCTGATCATGGGCGTGGTGAAACTCTGGTAACGACGGTGCCGAAACTACCGGCCGCCGGCGTGAATAGAAAAAGTTATCGAACAGTGTTTACTTTAACAGCAAACGAGCGTTTCAACAAAAAGAATCTGTCGAAACCCTCGTTTGCCGTTAAGTGAACCCGATATCGTCGCAGGGACGGGGTTCAATCCGCCTGGCGACGCAGGAAGGCAGGAATGTCGAGGTAGTCGTCCGCCTCGGCGGCGCGACGCTTCTCGGGACGCGGCTTGGGCGCGGCCTCCTGCGCTTCGGCGCGAGCAGCGGACTGCTGACGCGTGATGGTCGGCTGCTGCATCTTGCGATAGTCCGCAGGCTCGGCCGCCGAGCGACGCGCCGGCTCGCGTACCGCCGCCTTGGGCTTGGTTCCGTCGAGACCTGCGGCCACCACCGTCACGCGCAGCTCGTCGGACATCTCCATGTCGATAGAGGTTCCCACCACGATGGTCGCTTCCTGAGAGGCGAACTCCTGGACCGTCGCGCCCACATCGTTGAACTCCCCGATGGAGAGATCCGGGCCGGCGGTGATGTTGACCAGGATACCGCGCGCGCCGTGCAGGTCGATGTCCTCGAGCAGCGGGCTGCGGATGGCTTTCTCCGCCGCCTCGCGGGCGCGGTTCTCGCCGGTGGCCCCGCCGGTGCCCATCATCGCCATGCCCATCTCGGACATCACGGTGCGCACGTCGGCGAAGTCGACGTTGATGATGCCGGGGCTGGTGATCAGCTCGGCAATGCCCTGTACCGCACCCAGCAGCACGTCGTTGGCCGCGCTGAAGGCGGTCAAGAGTGTGGCGTTCTTGCCCAGCACCGAAAGGAGCTTCTCGTTGGGAATGGTGATCAGCGAGTCGACGTGCTCGGAGAGCTCCTTCATGCCCTCTTCGGCGGCGCGCATGCGCTTGGGACCTTCGAACGGGAACGGGCGCGTCACCACGGCCACCGTCAGGATACCCAGCTCCTTGGCCACCTGGGCGACCACCGGCGCACCGCCGGTACCGGTACCACCGCCCATGCCGGCGGTGATGAACACCATGTCAGCGCCGTCGAGAAGCTCGGCGATGCGATCGCGATCTTCCATGGCGGCCTGACGCCCGACTTCGGGGTTGGCGCCCGCCCCCAGGCCCTTGGTGATCTCACCGCCCAGCTGCAAGACCGTCTTGGCGGAGACACGCTTCAGCGCCTGCGCATCGGTGTTGGCGCAGATGAACTCGACGCCTTCGATGTTGCTTTCCACCATGTGGTTGACGGCATTACCGCCGCCGCCGCCGACACCGACGACCTTGATGACCGCACTGCTCGAGGGTGCGTTATCTACCAATTCGAACATAAGCCCCGTCTCCTGAACCGCGCTTGCGGCCCTGTCAGAAATTTCCTTTGAACCAGCCCTTGATTCTTGCTAGTGCCGAATGATCGTCCCTGCTATCACGCTGGGCGAGCTCGCTGCGTCCCTTGTGGGGCGAGCTGACCCGACCATGGCTTTCTTGACCCTGTCCGTGGCGCGACTCCTGCAACGCGTAGTGCAGAAGACCGACGCCGGTCGCATAGATGGGGTTGCGGACCACGTCCGCCAGACCGCGCACGTTCTGCGGGCAGGCGATACGCACCGGCATGTGGAAGATCTCCTCCGCCAGTTCGCTGACCCCCTCCATACGTGAGGTGCCGCCGGTGAGGACCACCCCGGCGGCCACCATGTCCTCATAGCCACTGCGGCGTAATTCATCGCGCACCAGCGTGAAGAGCTCCTCGTAACGCGGCTCGACCACTTCCGCCAATGCCTGGCGAGAGAGGTCCCGCGACGGGCGATCGCCCACGCTGGGTACCTTGATCATTTCATCGCTTGCCGCGAGCTGGGTGAGCGCGCAGGCGTACTTCACCTTGATCTCCTCGGCATGCTGGGTCGGCGTGCGCAGCGCCATGGCGATATCGTTGGTGACCTGATCACCGGCGATGGGAATGACCGCCGTATGGCGAATCGCCCCCTCGCTGAAGATCGCCATGTCGGTGGTGCCTCCACCGATGTCCACCATGCACACGCCGAGTTCGCGCTCGTCCTCGGTGAGGACCGCCATGCTCGAGGCGAGCTGTTCGAGGATGATGGCATCCACGTCCAGCCCGCAGCGGCGCACGCACTTCTCGATGTTCTGCACCGCGTTCAGCGCCGCGGTGACCAGATGCACCTGGGCCTCGAGACGCACCCCGGACATGCCGAGCGGCTCGCGAATGCCGCCCTGGGCGTCGATGGAGAACTCCTGAGGCAACACGTGAAGCACCCGCTGACCTTCCGAGATGGCGCGTGCCCGAGCCGAGTCGATGACCCGGTCGATGTCCGAGGGAGTGACTTCACGCTCCTTGATGGCGACGACCCCGTCGGAGTTCATCGAACTGATGTGGCTTCCGGCGACGCCGACATAGACGGAGTGGATGTCGCACCCTGCCATGAGTTCCGCCTCTTCCACCGCACGCTGAATCGACTGCACGGTCGATTCGATGTTGATCACGACGCCACGCTTCATTCCCCGCGAAGGGTGTGAGCCGATACCCGCAATCTCGATGCCACCGTCATCGGTGGGTTGACCGACTATCGCGACGACCTTGGACGTTCCGATGTCCAGCCCGACAACCATATTGGATGCATTGGGTGAGCCTGCCATGAGTCGGGTTATCTCCTTATAGTGATCTCAAGCGATAGGTTATTGGTGGTCGGCAATGCCCTATCGATACATCTGCCAACTACTAACTATTTATACATGCTTTTATATAAACAGCCGGCCAAGTCACCGAATTAAATAAAACTAGTCAATAAACAGGCCATTAACCATGCTTTCATCGTTATCGTTTAGTTTGGTTGGATACTCGCGAACCAAAACGTCCAGAACGACGGTAAACAGGGTCATCATATAGAAACGATGACCATTATACGACTAGTCCCGCACCACGATAATGGGCTTGACCAAGAATTTAAACCCCGGTGACGGGATTTCAGGTGTTGGCAACCGCTCACTTTCAGGTGTTCAACGCTGCGTGAACGTAAACGCTAGGGCCCCTGCTCCTCGTCAGCGTCGAAATCGCTCTGGCCATGCCACGCCACGGCCACGCCGTTGGGGTAGCGCAGGTCGATGTAACGGATCTGGTCGCCCTGGCGGCCCAGCTCGCGCTGCCAGGAGGCGGACAGCCGCGCCAGGCGAATGTCGTGCTGGCGTCGACCCAGCATCACCCAGGTCCCGTTGTCGAGCTGCAGCCGCCAGGCTCCGCGAGGCTCCAGGCGCAGCTGGGAAAGGCCAAGAGCGAGCGTGGCGAAGTGCGTCGTCAGACGCCGGTAGTAGATCAGCACTTCCTCGCTGCTCCCCACCGGCCCCCCCAGGTCGGGAAGCCCCGACGGCACTTCGAGCGGCGCGAAGGCGAAGGGCTCGCCTTCGGTGTTGAGCAAGAAGTCATCGTTCCAGCGCGCCACCGGCAGCTGCTCGACCAGTTCGAACACCAGGGCATTGGGCCACTCCCTGGAAATACGCACCTCGTGCAGCCAGCCGATGGAGAGCGCCCGGTCGCGAATCTCGCCCAGATCCGCCGAGAGCCAGGTGGCGTTGTGCACCAAGGGCGCCAGCTGGGTGCGCAGGTAGTCGGCGCTGACGTACTCCCACTCGCCGCGAATCGAGACGCGCTCGATGGGGCGGTCGAGCCATAGCCACAGCGCCCGCCCGCCGGCGCCCAGCAGCAGGGCCAGCAGGATCACTCCAAGCCATGCGTTACGCTTTTTCATGGTCGCTCATTGCAGCTAAGGGGCTCATGCGGACACGGCGGTGTTCAGGATGCGCAGCACCAGCGCATCGAAATCGATACCGGCGTGGGCCGCCGCCTGGGGCACCAGGCTGTGATCGGTCATGCCCGGAACGGTATTGACCTCGATCAGCCAGAACGTCCCGGCGCCGTCGCGCATCACGTCGATGCGCCCCCAGCCCTGCCCGCCCATGGCGGCAAACGCCTGGCGGCACAGCGCGGCAAGCGCGCCTTCGGCCTCGGCATCGAGCCCGCAGGGTAGATGGTACTGGGTGGTGTCGGAGAGATACTTCGCCTCGTAGTCGTAGAAGCCGCCCGGCACCTCCACGCGAATGGCCGGCAGCACCTCGTCACCGAGCAGCGCCACGGTGTACTCCTCGCCCTGAACGAAGCGCTCGGCCATCACCCGGGCATCGAACCGGGCCGCCTCGCGATAGGCCGCCTCGAGCTCCTCGCGACTTCTGACGATGCTGATGCCGAGCGTCGAGCCTTCATGGACGGGCTTGACGATCATCGGCAGCCCCAGCGCCGCGATGACGCCCTCCCAGTCGGCGTCGGCCGTCAAGGTGATGCTTTCCGGGGTCGGCAACCCCTGGGCGCGCCATACCTGCTTGGTGCGCTCCTTGTCCATGCCGAGCGCCGAAGCGAGCACGCCGCTGCCGGTATAGGGAATGCCGAGAAGCTCCAGCGCCCCCTGCAGGGTACCGTCCTCGCCGCCGCGGCCGTGAAGCGCGATGAACACCGCGTTCGGCGCCAGCGCCTCGAGCCCGGTCAGGCCGCCCTCGCGGGGATCAAAGCCCAGCGCATCGACCCCCTGGCGCTTGAGCGCCTCGAGCACCGCCGCCCCGCTCTTGAGCGACACCTCGCGCTCGCCGGAGGTGCCGCCGTATACCACCACTACCCGGCCAAGCGAGGCCGAGCGCGCATCAACCTTCATCATAGCGTCACCTCGTCCAACTGGAGTCGTGCCTGGGCCAGGGCGAGCGCGATGCCGCCGACGTCCCCCGCCCCCTGCGTGATCAGGATATCTCCCGGGCGCAGCACCTTTTTCAGCAGTGGCGCAAGCTCCTGCTTGTGCTCGACGAACAGCGGGTCCACCTCGCCGCGCTGGCGGATGGAACCGGCCAGCGTGCGACCCTCGGCGCCGGGAATCACCGGCTCACCGGCGCTGTAGACGTCGAGCAGCACCAGCGTATCGACCTGGGAGAGCACGCGCACGAAGTCTTCATACAGATCTCGCGTACGGCTGTAGCGATGGGGCTGGTAGAGCATCACCAGGCGCCGCTCGGGCCAGCCGGCACGCACTGCCTGGATGATCATGTCGACCTCGCGCGGGTGATGGCCGTAGTCGTCCACCAGCATGATCTCGCCTTCCCGGTTCGGCGCCGGGAAGTGGCCATGGACCTGGAAACGCCGCCCGACGCCGGCGAAATTCGCAAGCCCCTTGAGGATCGCCGCATCGCTGACACCGGCATCCGTGGCCACGACGATCGCCGCCATGGCGTTCTGCGCGTTGTGGCGCCCGGGCATCGCCAGGCGTACCTCGAGGGGCGCCGCGCCGTCCGGGCGGCGCGCGGTGAAGGAGACCTCACCCTCGTGCTGGCGAAAATCCTCGATGCGGTAGTCGGCCTGCTCGTTGAAGCCGTAGGTGACGAACTGACGCTTGACCTGGTCGCACAGCCCCTTGACGTGCGGGTCGTCGGTACACAGCACCGCCAGGCCGTAGAACGGCAGGTTGTGCAAAAACTCGATGAAGGTGGTCTTCAGGCGCTCGAAGTCGCCGCCGTAGGTCGCCATGTGGTCGGCATCGATATTGGTGACGATCGACACCATCGGCTGCAGGTGCAGAAACGACGCGTCGGACTCGTCGGCTTCCGCCACCAGGTAGTCGCCCTCGCCGAGCCGCGCGTTGGCGCCGGCGCTGGTCAGCTTGCCGCCGATCACGAAAGTCGGGTCGAGCCCGCCTTCGGCCAGGAGCGTCGCGGTGAGACTCGTGGTCGTGGTCTTGCCGTGGGTGCCGGCCACCGCGATGCCGTGGCGAAAGCGCATCAGCTCGGCGAGCATCTCGGCGCGGCGCACCACGGGCACGCGGTGCTCGTGGGCCCAGCGAATCTCCGGGTTGGTCTCGTCGATGGCGCTGGAGACCACCACGACATCGGCGCCCGCGACGTTCTCGGCGGCGTGACCGATGAATACCTCGACCCCGCAGCCACGCAGCCGCGCCACTACCGAAGAGACCTTCATGTCACTGCCGCTGACCGAGTAGCCCTGGTTGGCGAGCACCTCGGCGATGCCGCACATCCCCGCCCCGCCGATGCCCACGAAATGAAGGCGCTTGATGCGGCGCATGCCCGGCCCGGTGGGGGCGCTCGGCGCCGGCTTGTCGGTGATTGGATCGGTCACGCCGTATCTCCTTGCTTGACTAACGAAAGGCATCCTGCCGCTAAACGCTCGGTGGCCTCGAGACGCGCCGCCCGGCGCGCCCTGGAGGCCATCTCGACCAGGGTGTCACGGTTCAAGAGCTCGTCGAGGTGGTGGATCAGGCGCGCGTCGGTCAGCTCCGCCTGCACTGCGCAGCGCGCCGCCCCGGCCTTGACCAGCACCTCGGCGTTGATGCGCTGGTGGTCGTCCACGGCGAACGGGAACGGCACCAGAAGCGATGGTTTCGCTGCCGCGGCGAGCTCCGCCACGGTCAAGGCGCCCGAACGGCACACCACCAGGTCCGCCCAGTCGTAGGCGCGGGCCATGTCGTCGATGAAGGGCGACACCGTCGCCTCGACCCCGGCGGCTGCGGCTGCTGGTGGTGGGCGGCTCGCTCGGCGCGGTGGCGCTCAACGAGCGTTTGCCCAGGGCGCTCGCCGCGCTCGATGC
>NZ_JAMZBC010000054.1 GCF_024158715.1 Halomonas sp. 707D7
GTGCTGACCTTCGGCGGTCGCCGCCGTGGCAAGCTCTGTCCATTCGATCAGCGTGCCGTTGCCCAGGCGCAGGGCGACCCCGTTCAGAACGAGTTCGCGCACTTCGAGCGCAAACGGGAAGGTGATGCGCAGCGGTGACGTCTCTTCCTGGGGAGGCTCTTCATCGGCGCCGGGGGCCAGGCGAATGTCCGCCCCGTCGACGCGCAGCGTGTCGAGGCAAAGTCTTCCCGACAGCAGGCAGTCCTGCGCCCAGCGAAGCTCCAGATCATCGATGACGATTCGCGTGCCGCCCAGTTCCAGGCGAAAGCCCTGCAGGGTGAACGCTTCAAGCAGCCCCCCGGACTGGGCCTCGTAGTTCAGATAGCCGCGCTTTTCCGCCTGGGAGAAGAGCTGCGCCGTGCCCCAGGGCGAAAGCGCGACGCCCAGCACGAGCGCGATGAGCCCGAACAGCCACAGTGGAATCAGGATCAACAGCCGTATCACGCTCCATACGCCGAGCCAGGTACGCCGTTTGGAGGAGAGCCGCTTGCGCGCGCGCGGTGACTGGGTTGCAACGTCGTTCAAGAGGCTCTCCTAGAACTCGGGGCCGATGGAAAAATGCAGACGGTAGTCGTTGTCATCGTCGTCGAAGGGGTGCGCCACGTCGAAGCGAATGGGTCCTACCGGCGAGATCCAGCGCACGCCGAGGCCGGCGCCGGTCTTCAGGTCTTCCGGGCCCCAGTCATCGAAGGCATCGCCGGTATCGACAAAGGCGGCGCCCCACCAGTCGCCGCGTACCCGGCGCTGGTACTCGAGCGTCGAGGTCAGCATCTGCTGGCCACCGCGCAGGCGCCCGTCGTCGTTGCGCGGCGACAGGCTCTCGTAGGAGTAGCCGCGCACGCTGCGATCGCCACCGGCGAAAAAGCGCAGCGACGGCGGAATCTTGTCGAAGTCGTCGGTTTCGATGGCGCCGATGCTGATACGCCCGACGAAGCGGTTGTTCGCGCCCAGCGTGCGAATCCACTCGGTATCACCGGTCATGCGGGCAAAGCGGGCGTCCGACCCCCACACCGTGTCCGAGTACTCGAGCGACAGCTGCTGACGGTCGCCCCACAGCGGAAAGCGTTGGGGTTCGGCGCGGGTGCGCGACCACTGGATGCCCGGGTAGAAGAGCCATACCTGGTCCGAGAGCCCGCCCTGGGTGAAGTCCTCGTAGGTGGTTCTGAAGTAGAGCGTCTGCACCCAATCGTTGTCGAACTGCCAGCGCCGGGCGATCTCGACGGTGCCCTCGAGGGAGCGGGTGTCGCTGTCGTCGAGGTTACGGATACCGTACTGGAGTCGATAGCTGTCGCGCAGCGGGTCGTCCAGCGGGATGTTATAGACCCCGGTGAAGCGCTGTTCCGGCGCCGAGACGTAGAGGTCGTGGTTGAGGCTATGGCCGAGGCTGTTGATCCAGGGCTGCTGCCAGCCAAAGCGCAGGCGCGGGCCCACGTCGGTGGCGTAGCCGATACCGGTCTCGAACTGATGGCGGGCGGAGGGCTCGACGGTGACGTCGATGGGCAGCCGGTTGGTGGGCGGCTGGCCGATGCTCAAGGCACTGGCGAAGGCGGCGCTGGAGAGCCTTGGGCGCTGGGGCTGCGAGGCCGTGGCGGAATCGTACCAGGCCGCCCCGCCGCCGGGCGGCGCGATCACCAGTTCCTGGGCGGTCTGAAGGCGTGGGCGCACGGTCACCGAACTGAACCAGCGCGTCTCGCCCAGGCGCTGGCTGTAGCGAGCGATGGATTCCGCCAGGTACGGATCACCCGCCTCGAACCCCTGCATGTTCTTGAGCCGCTCCGGGTCGATGTGACTGCCGACGACGACGGTGTTGCCGAACTGGTAGCGCGGCCCGCTATCGAAATCCATGTAGAGGCGCGCGCTCTGCTGGTACGGGCGCACTTCCATGCGCCGGTCGTTGAACCCCCAGTCGAAATAGCCGCGCTCGATGGCCAGCCCCGAGAGCCGGGAGCTCAGCCGATCCCAGGGGGCGTGGCGCAGCGGGTCGCCCTCCTTCAGCGGAAAATCGTCCACCGCCTCCTCGAAGGGCGGATCGCGCTCGGCGTCGCCACGAATGTCGATCGAGAGCACCTCGATACGTACCTGTTCGCCGGGCTGGATGCGCACCATCACCGGCGTTCGAGCGACGTCGACCTGGATGTCGGGCTCGTAGTAGCCGAAGACGCGCATCGCCTCTTGAGTGCGCTGACGAATCTCGCCTTCGAGGCGGGTACCGGTGTAGCGTTCCTCGTCGATGTTCTGAAGGTAGGCATCGATGTTCTCTTCCACCGGACCGTCGACGCCGCTGATGACCGCTTCCAGTGCCAGCAGCGGCTGGCTGAACACGAGAAGCGGTGTCGTCAATAGAAGCGCCAGGCGGGTCGCCGATGACCGTTGACCGTGTCGTTGCATGTATGTCCTTCCCTAGTCTGAGCGGCGATGGGGCGCGTGGCGACACGCGTTCTCCATGTACGAATTATCGCAGCATTTCCATTTGGGCACTGAAGGCCAGCTGCGCCTGGCGAACCTGGCGAAGATCGCTTTCGAGGGCAGTGATGCGCGCGAGCAGGCGCTCGGACAGGGTATCGAGCGCCTGCTGGTCGATGGCCTCGCGGTCATCGGTGTTCTCGGACAGGGCGGCGAGCTGGCCATCGAGGGTGTCGCCCCATTCGGCCAGACGCGCCTCGACGTCTTCTCGTTCGCGCGTGAGCCGCTCCTCGAGTGCGGCGATGCGCTCGCTGGCGCTCTGCTCGAGGTAGTCGACTTCCTGCATCAGGTTCTGGCGTCCGGACGTGCCCGCGCGCTCGAGCGCGCCAAGCGAGGTGCGCAGCGCCTCGAGCTGGCGGTCGTTGAGCGTGGCGGCGGCGTTGAGCGCATCGAGCTCCTGGCGAATCTCGCCCAGCGCCTCGTTGGAGGCGAACTCGTCGTCGCCGGTCAACACGGCGTAGAACTCCTCGCGGGTATTGGTGAGCTGGACGGCGAGCTGCTCCTGCTCTTGGAAGAGCGTGGTCATCTGGGCCTGGAGATAGGTGACCGAGTCGGCGACGTCGGTATCACCGGAGTCGAGCCGTGCATGCAGGTTCGAGACCTCGCCGCTCACCCGGTGGAACTCGTCCAGCAGCCGTTCGCGCTCGTACCACAGCCCGGCGACCAGCGCCCCCAGCAGCGCGATGAGCAACAGCACCATCAGCCAGAGCGGCCAGAGGCTCGGGGCGCGTCGATGGCGCAGGTGCTGGGCACCCAGGCTTTGGTCCACGTCGGGCACGATACGCTGGGACGAGGTGGCATCAGACATGAAGGTTCCTCAATGAGTCGTGGGGTCGGCGCGACGACCAATCCCTCTATAGCGTAGGCCACAGCTTGCCACAAAGGCAGGGTCGAAGATGTTGCGTCCATCGAGAATCAGCCGGGAGCCGAGCAGCGCCGCCAGGCGGTGCCAGTCCGGGTTCCAGTAGGTCTTCCACTCGGTGACCAGCATCAGCGCATCGGCCCCTTCGCAGGCCTCGTAGGGATCGTCGGTGAAGAGCACGAGATCGTCGCGCTCGCCCACCACCGCCTTCAGGGCCTGGGTCGCGGCGGGATCGTGGAGGCGCACCGTCACGCCCTGGGCCCACAACGCCTCGAGCAGCGTGAGCACCGGGGCGTGGTCGATGCGGGTGGTACCGGGCTTGAACGCCGCACCCCAGACCGCCACCGTGCGCCCGGCAAGCTCACCCTCGAAGAAGGTCCAGAGCTTGCGAAACAGCGTCTCCTTCTTCTGCTCGTTGATGTCCATCACCTGTTCGAGCAGCGCCGAGGCGCGACCGCTTTGCGACTGCACGTCGGCCAGACGCATCAGATCGCGCGAGAAGTTCGGGCCGCCGAACCCGCAGCCCGGGTAGAGGTACTCGAAGCCGATGCGCGTGTCTGCCCCCATGCCCTGGCGCACGTGCTCAACATCGACCCCCAGGGTATCCGCCAGGCCCGCGATCTCGTTCATGTAGCTGATGCGCGTGGCGAGCATGCCGTTGATGGCGAGCTTGGTGAGCTCCGCGGCGCGGCGCGGCATCGACTGGAAGACGTCCTGGCGGCGGTTGAAGGCGCGCAGCAACTCGCGCAACACCTGCTCGCCTTGGGCGTCGTCGCAGCCCATCAGCCAGCGCGTGGGCCGGGTGAAGGCCTCCCAGGCACGGCCCTCCTCCAGGGTGTCCGGCAGCGCGACGCTGCTGTGCTGCTCGCCCATCAAGGCGTGCAGCCGCTCGGTATCGCCCACGGGAAAGGTCGAGTTGTTGACCAGCACCACCCGGTGAGTCTTGAACAGCGCATGGCCAAGCAGCGCCTTCGCCGCCGGGCGCTGGCTCGGCGACAGGGCAAGCCACACCACGTCCATCGGCGCCGCCTCGTCGAGCCGCTCGATCAGGCGCAGGGTGTTCTGGCTGATACCCTGTTCGAGGTGGTGTAGCAGCTCCGGCTCGCGGCGCAGCCAGTCCAGCGTCGAGAGCACCGTCCAGGGCGTTTCCTCGTGCAGAAGCCAGTCGACCTGATGGCCGACGAAGGCAAGGGCGGCGGCGGCGGTGGCCGTGCTCAATTCACTGCCGTAGAGAAGTACGCGCATCAAGGACGCTCCCGGTGCAACGGCCGGATTTCCAGGGCTTTTCGAATCATCCTGCGTTCCTTTTCATGCGCTTGGCTCAAGGAGTGGTTAGAATGCAATAATACAAAACCGGGGCGTGGATGCCACCTTGTAGCTTAATGTAACCAATTCGATCCACACAGCTCGCCTGCCCCCCGGACATCTCGTGCCGTTCATGAAAGGGAGTGACACCATGCAAGCGACATCTCAGGATAGCACTGCAGATCGCTATAAAGACAATGTCGACCAGGCGGAAGTGGCCAAGTTTGAAGCACTTGCCGATCAGTGGTGGGACGACCAGGGTGAGTTCAAGCCGCTGCACGACATCAACCCGCTGCGCCTGGACTTCATCGATGCCCGCGCCGGGCTCGCCGGCAAGCGCGTGCTGGACGTGGGCTGTGGCGGCGGCATCCTGAGCGAATCCATGGCGCGTCGCGGCGCCCAGGTGACCGGCATCGACCTCGGCGAGGCGCCGCTCGGCGTTGCCCGCCTTCACGCCGAGACGCACGACGTGACGCTCGAGTACCGCAACATAAGCGTCGAGAAGCTCGCCGACGAGATGCCAGGTACCTTCGACGTGGTGACCTGCATGGAGATGCTCGAGCACGTGCCGGACCCGGCGTCGGTGATCCGCGCCTGCTGCAAGCTGGTGCGCCCCGGAGGCTACGTGTTCTTCTCGACGCTCAACCGCACGCCGAAATCCTACGCCTTCGCCATCGTCGGCGCCGAATACGTGCTGGGACTTCTGCCGCGCGGCACCCACGACTACTCGAAGTTCATCCGCCCGTCGGAAATGGCGGCCTGGGCGCGCGGCACCGGGCTCGAGGTGCGCGAGCAGACCGGCCTGACCTACAACCCGCTCACCCGCCGCTACAAGCTCGTCGCTCACGACGTGTCGGTCAACTACATGATGTACTGCCGTCGGGTGGGGGAATAAATGGCGATGCTCAAGACGAGCGGTCACGCTACCGCCAATCCTCTGACGGACATGCCGCCCCCCCAGGCGATCCTGTTCGACCTGGACGGTACGCTGGTGGACACCGCGCCGGATCTGGCCAACGCCACCAACGTACTGCGCGAGCATCATGGTCTGGCGCCCCTGCCCTTCGAGCAGATTCGCCGCGAGGTGTCCAATGGCGGCAGCGCCCTGGTGACGCTGGCCACGGGCCTTCAGGCGGATACGCCGGCCCATGGCGAGGCGCGCCAGTTCCTGCTGGACGCCTACGAGCGCGCGGTGGCGGTGCACAGCAAGGTCTTCACGCCGCTGGACGCCTGGCTGCACCGCTGGCATGCCGACAATCGCCACTGGGGCATCGTCACCAACAAGCCGCGGCGCTATACCCTGCCACTGCTCGAGGCGCTGGCGCTGTCACCCGGCGCGCTTTTGTGTGCCGATGACCTGAGCGTCAAGAAGCCCGCTCCCGAGCCTCTCTGGGAGGCGGCGCGACGGCTGGGAATCGAGGCCGGGGCGTGCTGGTACGTGGGGGATCACCGCCGCGACATCGAGGCCGCCAAGGCGGCGGGCATGACGGCGATCGCGGTGGGTTACGGCTATATCAGCGAGCAGGACGACCACCGCGACTGGCCGGCGGACATCTGGTTCGATACCTGCGAGGAGCTCGTCGAGCGCCTGGCCTCGTTCTAAGGCTCTCAGGCGCTCGCAGGCTCAATCAGGCCTTGGGCGGCTGGGCGTCGATCTTCTGGCCGGTCACGCCGCGGCTGTCCGGCCCCATCAGCCAGAGATAGGTCGGCATGATCTGCTCCGGGGTACGCAGCGTCAGTGGATCTTCTTCCGGATAGGCGCCGGCGCGCATGTCGGTACGAGTAGCCCCCGGGTTCAGCGTGTTGATGCGCAGGTTCGCCTGCTCCTTGAACTCGTCGGCGAGCACTTCCATGAAGCCTTCGGTGGCGAATTTCGAGACGCTGTAGGCCCCCCACTGCGCCCGTCCCCTGCGTCCGACGCTCGAGGAGGTGAAGATCAGCGAAGCGTCCTCGGAGTGCTCGAGCAGCGGCAGCAGCGACTGGGTCATCCAGATCGGCCCGTTGACGTTGACCTGCATCACCTGGTCCCAGAGCTCCTGCTCGTACTCCTCGAAGCGCATGATCTCGCCGAGCAGCCCGGCGTTGTGCAGTACGCCATCGAGACGGCCGAACTCCTTGTCGAGGCGCCTTGCCATGTCGTCGAAGTCGTCGAGCGTGGCCCCTTCGATGTTCATCGGGAAGATGGCAGGCTGGGGGCCGCCGGCGGCCTCGATCTCGTCGTAGACGCGCTCGAGCTTCTCGAGGGTGCGTCCGAGCAGAATGACGGTGGCCCCAGCCCGGGCGTAGCTCAGCGCCGCGCAGCGGCCGATGCCATCGCCGGCGCCGGTAACCAGGATCACCCGATCCTTCAACAGATCAGGCGCGGGCCGATAGTCGATCTTGCAGGTCATGCATAACCTCGGAAAGGATTATCCCGCGGACTGACGCAGGAAGTCGTTGGCGAGCCCGGCGGCGCTGCTTTGCGGATAGTCGTCGCGCACCTGCTCGAGCAGTTCGCGGCTGCGCTCGGGCTCGCCCTGACGCGCCTTGACCAGGCCCAGCTTGTAGAGGGCGTCCGGCACCTTGCTGCTGGCGTTGAAATCGTTGATCACCCGGCTGAAGGCCTCGTCGGAGGCATCCAGCTCGTTCTCGGCGGCATAGAGCTCGCCGAGCCAGTAGTAGCCGTTGGCGGCCAGGCTGCTGTCGGGGTGGGCGGTGACGAAGCTCTTGAAGGCATCGATCGCGTCACCGAAACGACGCGCCTGGACGTGGGCGAAGGCCGCCTGATAGTCGGCCTGGGCGTCCTCGCTCACGTTGCGCGCGGAGGGGGCGTTGACCACCTCCTCTGCGGCTTCGGGTTCGACCTGCGGGGTGGACTGCTGGATCTGGGCGGGACCACTGTCGAGGTTCATCAGCCGATCCTCGATGTCGATGTACTGCTGCTGCGACTGGCGCTTGAGCTGCTCGAGCTGATGGCGAAGCTCCTCGATCTGGCCGCGCAGCTGCTGGATCTCCTGGGTGTGCTCTTCCACCTGATTGAACAGCACGAGATTTCCACCGGAGGCTTCCTGGCGCTGGGTCTGCTGGTAGAAGCCGCTGGAGCCCGAGGAAAGATCCTGGACCAGAGGTTGCTGAGCGAGCGCCGCCAGGGGCAATACGGACAGCGGGAGCGCAAAGGCTCCCGCACCGCACAGCCTCCCAATAAAACGTTTGAGACTGCGATTCATGTTCACTCCTAGAGTACTGGCGCGCTTCGCGCCAGTACGCCGTTTCTAGTATCGCCGGGTCGGCTACTTAGTAGCTGAAGATTAGTAGCTGAAGACCACGCGACGGTTCTGCGAGTAGGCGCTTTCGCCCTGGCCGTTGACCGCCGGACGCTCTTCACCGTAGCTCACCACGCTCATCTGGGACGGCGAAACGCCCTGGATGTTCAGGAAACGCTGAACGGCGCGGGCACGACGCTCGCCGAGTGCCATGTTGTATTCACGGGTACCGCGCTCGTCGGTGTGGCCTTGCAGAGTCACACGGGCGTTCGGGTTGGACTGCAGGTAGCGGGCGTGGGCCATCACCACGGACTCGTACTCGCTCTTGATGCTGTCACGGTCGTAATCGAAGTAGATGGTGCGCACTTCGGGGATACGTGAATCGGCCTGCTGGCCGGCGCCGCCCGAGGTGGAACCGTACTGGCCCGTGCCGCTGGTACCAACGCCGGAACCGGTGCCCGCGCCGGCGGTGCTGCCGCTCTGGCTACCGTAGGCATCGCCGTCTTGAGTACCACCGGTGCTGGAGCAACCAGCGACGGCCAGAACGGAGAGCGCGACCGCGAGTGAGCGAACCAATGGCTTAAGTTGCATAATCAGACTCCTTGCCTGAAAACAGAATTTCTGTCGTTCAACTTTTATGTGATCGTCGGGCGTGAATCGCAACCGCTCGATCTTAGTTTAAGAAGGGAGACCACGCGGGATCGCGTACTTCGCCCTGTGCTGCCGGCAGTCTGAATGACGAGCGGCCATCCGCGGAAACGGCACTCAAAAAGCCACTACCACCCTGTTGGGTAGCGAAGATTACCATGGTCCCGTTCGGCGCAACACTAGGAGATTCATCTCTTGTGGTTTCGCTGATGACCACGAGACGACCGCCGTCGAGTTCCTGACGCGCAACCTGGTAACCACGCCCGGACTGGTGGATCAAGAACAGCTCGTCACCGTCCGGCGAGAAGCGCGCGCGAGCATTGTAGTTGCCCGTGTAGGTCAGGCGATCGGCACCGCCACCATTGACCGGGGTGCGATAAATCTGCGGGCCGCCGCTGCGATCCGAAGTGAAGATCAGGCTGCGACCGTCCGGTGACCAGGCGGGTTCGGTGTCGATGCTGTTGCTCTGGGTAACGCGATCCAGCGAACGGCTGCCGATATCGAGTACGTAGATGTCGGGCTGACCATCCTTCGAGAGCGACATGGCAAGCTTGCGGCCATCCGGTGACCAGGCCGGCGCCCCGTTGATGCCTTCGAACGACGTCGCCTGGACGCGCTGGCCGGTGGAGACATCCTGAATATAGATTGCCGGGCGCTCGGTTTCAAAGGAAACATAGGCCAGCTTGCGACCGTCCGGCGACCAGGCCGGCGACATGATCGGCTGGTCCGAGGTCAGCACCTGCTGGCTGCGCTGGCCATCGGCGTCGGCCACGTACAGTCCGAACTGCATGTTGTCACCCACGCCCTGGGCGGTCACGTAGGCGATCTTGGTCGAGAAGGCGCCGCGAATGTCGGTGATCGCCTCGAAGACCTGGTCGCTGATGTAGTGAGCTGCCCCGCGCAGGTCGTTGCCGCTGACGGTCACGGTCTCGCCGATCATGCGCGATTGGCCGCTGATGTCCATCAGCTCGAACTGGAGTTCAAAGCCACTACCGGTCTGCCGGGCGCGGCCGACCACCAGGTAGCGCACGTCGAGCGAGCGCCAGGTGCCGAACTGCACGTCGCTTGCTTGGCTCGGACGCTCGAACATGGCGTTGCGCGCCAGAGGCGCAAACATGCCGCTGCGTTCCAGGTCGTCCTGGACGATCTGGGCGATGTCCTCCGGCAGGCCCTCACCGCCTTCGAAGGGCACCACGCCGATCGGCAGGGCCTGATCGCTGCCCCGGGTGATTTCGATGGTCAGGTTGGCGCTGGCGACGCTGCTGATCAGCAGCAACGCGCAAAACAACCATACTTTGCTCAAGGTTTGCATCAACGTACCCCTCCTGGCGAGAAGTTGAAGGTCATCGGATTCTGTCTGATGTAGCGCTGCTGTTCCGGTGTCAGTTGCAGCAGCTCGCGAAACGGCGCGGCCTGTTCGACCGCCTGCACGGCGGACTGGTCGAACGCACTGTTACCGCTCGAAGTTACTATATTAGCTAACAAAACCTCTCCCGAGGGACCCAGTCGCACACTTATTACCGCGCGCATGCTGTCGCCGGATCCACCGGGAATGATCCAGGCCTGTTCCACGGCGCGCTGGACGATATTGCTGAAGTTGTTGGCGGCCTGCTGCGCCTGCTGGGCGTTCGCTGCGGCAGCGGCCGCCTCGCCTTCGAGCTGGCGCTGCATGGCGGCCTCGGCTTCCGCGGCGGCGCGCGCTTCGGCCTCGCGCTGACGGGCGGCTTCCGCTTCCCGCTGGCGCTGCTCCTGGGCTTCGCGTTCGCGGCGTGCTTCTTCTTCGCGCTGGCGTTCGGCTTCTGCCTCCTGCTCCTGGCGCGCCTGCTCTTCGCGTAGGCGTTGCTGCTCGGCTTCGGCCTCGACGCGCGCCTGCTCCTCGGCGGCGCGCTCTTCGGCGAGCCGCTGTGCTTCTTCTTCACGAGCGCGGGCCTGGGCGGCCTCCTCTTCGGCTTGGCGCTCGGCCTCCTGCTCGCGGCGCTGCGCCTCGGCCTGGGCCTCTTCGAGGGCGCGCTCGCGCTCCTGAGCGGCCTGGGCTTCGGCTTCGGCACGCGCTGCCGCCTCGGCTTGCGCCTGGGTATCCTCCTGCGGGGCAGGAGGTTCCGGCGCAGGCTCCGGTGGCGGCTCTTCTGCCTGGGCGCCGGCCTGCAGGGCCGCCTGCTGTTCGCTTGCCTGCTGGGCCTGGTCGGTGAAGGTCTCGGTACTGACGAAGGTCGCCTGCACGATCGAGGTGGTATCCGGCTCCTCGGTACGGGTCGGCAGGCTGATCAGGCTGAAGGCCACGATCAGCACGTGCACGCCGATGGCCAGAATCGTCGGCCAGCCGTAGCCGACGTCCTGCGGGTCGCGGGAAGAGTCCTGGGGCATAGAAAGATTCCCTTTACCCATCCTGCGGCGGCTCGGAAAGAAGCCCGACATTGGCGACACCGGAGCGTTGCAGCGTGCTCATCAGCACCACGATCTGCCCGTACTGGACGTTGCGATCGCCGCGCACCATGACCGGCGTATTGGGCTGGCGACCGAGAATCGCCACCACCCGCTCGGACATCTCGTCGAGAGTGACCGCCGTGGTGTCTTCGCCAAGGGTGACGTAGTAGCTGCCTTCGCTGTCGACGGAGATGATGATCGGGTCGTTGTCGTTATCGTTGTCCAGGGGTTCCGAGCTGACCTGCGGAAGGTCGACCTGCACACCCTGGGTCAGCATGGGGGCGGTGATCATGAAGATCACCAGCAAGACTAGCATGACGTCGATGAAGGGAACGACGTTGATCTCCCCCATCGGTTTCTTGCCGCCGCCGCGGTGAAATGGACCGTGCATGGCGAACTCCCTTAGCCGGCGCTCTTGCTGCTGTCGCGACCCTGGAGATTGCGATGCAGGATGGCGTGGAACTCCTCGGCGAAGTCCTCGTATTTACCCAGGAGGCGACCGACGTCGTTGGAGAGGCGGTTGTAGAAGATGACCGCGGGGATCGCGGCGAACAGGCCCATGGCGGTGGCGATCAGCGCTTCCGCGATCCAGGGCGCAACCGTGGCGAGCGTGGCCTGCTGGGACATGGAGAGCGACTGGAACGAGCCCATGATGCCCCAGACCGTGCCGAACAGGCCGATGTAGGGGCTCGCCGAGGCGACGGTGGCGAGGAACGTGAGGTGCTGAGTCAGGCGATCCTCTTCCCGCGACCAGGCCACCCGCATGCTGCGCTGTACGCCTTCGAGAATGGTGTCGGCGTTGCGGGTCTTCGGCATCAGGCGGTTGAACTCGCGAAAACCCGACTGGAAGATGTGCTCGGCGCCGTGGCGCGGGTCGTCGGCGGGAATCTCGCGGTAGAGCTCGTTGAGGTCCACCCCGGACCAGAAGGACTCCTCGAACTGGCTGTATTCGCGCTTGGCGCGACGCACGGCGATGCTGCGCTGGAATATCACCACCCATGAGAGGATCGACCCCACCACGAGCAGTAGCATGACCAGCTGCACGACGGTGCTGGCACTCATTATCAGGTGGGGGATGGACATGGTGTTATCGTTCACAGTTGCCCTCATCGGTCGGTTGGCGCCAGGCGCATTGGTCAAGTGGGTTCATCGTGTCGGCCGCGTGGCGACCGCGTTGGTTCATGGCACGGCTCGCTCGTCGCTCAAGCGCTCAAGGTCGAAAGGCCACGGCTTGGGGCGCAGCGTCCGGCCGTTCAAGCAGGCTATCTCGACTGTGGCACGACACAGGAGTTCCGCTTCGCGCCAAACGCGCTGCTCGAACACCATGCGACAGCGGCCGATGCTGTCCACCGTGGCGTCTACCGTGAGCTGGTCGTCCAGGCGAGCTGGCCTGCTGTAGTGACAAGCCAAGCGGTATACCACTAGCTGCGTCCCCTCGTCCAGCAGCGTTTGCTGGTCGAAGCCACATTCCCTGAGCCACTCGCTGCGGGCGCGCTCCATGAATTTCAGGTAGTTGACATAGTAGACGATCCCCCCGGCATCGGTGTCCTCGATGTAGACCCGGACGGGCATCTGGAACGTCGCGCTCATGGACGCCGCTCCCCTTCCATGTCGACGCTCTGCTCGTGGGGCACGCGGTCGAAATGCAGCCACGCCTGGCGCGTCACCATGCGCCCGCGCGGGGTGCGCATCATCAGCCCCTGCTGGATCAGGTAGGGCTCGATCACGTCCTCGATGGTGTCGCGCTCCTCGCCGATCGCCGCCGAGAGGGAATCCACCCCGACCGGGCCGCCATCGAACTTGTCGATCATGGCCAGCAGCAAGCGGCGGTCCATGTGATCGAGCCCGTGATGATCCACGTTTAGCATATTGAGCGCAGCGTCCGCCAACGTGGCGTTAACGACACCGTTGCCCTTGATCTCGGCGTAGTCGCGTACCCGGCGAAGCAGCCGGTTGGCGATGCGTGGCGTGCCCCGCGAGCGCCTGGCCACCTCGATGGCGCCGTCATGGTCGGTCTCGACCTCGAGCAGCCGCGCCGAGCGGGCGACGATCTCGGTGAGCTCCTCGAGGTTGTAGAACTCCAGGCGCTGGACGATACCGAAGCGATCGCGCAGCGGCGAGGTCAGAAGCCCCGCCCGGGTGGTGGCGCCGACCAGCGTGAAGCGCGGAAGGTCCAGCTTGATCGAGCGCGCCGCCGGGCCCTCGCCGATCATGATGTCGAGCTGGAAATCTTCCATCGCCGGATAGAGCACCTCCTCGACCACCGGCGAAAGACGGTGGATCTCGTCGATGAACAGCACGTCGCCGGGCTCGAGATTGGTGAGCATGGCGGCCAGGTCGCCGGCGCGCTCGAGCACCGGGCCGGAAGTGGATTTGAGCCCCACGCCCATTTCGGTGGCGATGATGTTGGCAAGCGTGGTCTTGCCGAGCCCCGGCGGGCCGAACACCAGGGTATGATCCAGGCTCTCCTGGCGCAGGCGCGCCGCGCCGATGAAGATCTCGAGCTGCTCGCGCACCCGCGGCTGGCCGATGTAGTCGGCGAGCTTCTTGGGACGGATGGCGTGGTCGATGCGTACCTCGCCCTGCTCCGGGGCGGCGGCGATGAGCCGGTCGTGTTCTAGCATGGGAACTCGCAGAATGGGGGCTTGCAGGCGCGAAGAGGTAAAGCTGGAAGACGCTGCATTCAGCCTCCCATGCGCCTGGTGAGGGCGGCCTTGATCAGCGCCTCGGTACTCTGGCGCGGATCGATATCGGCCAGCATCTTGGCGGCCTCGGTGAGCTTGTAGCCCAGGCTCACCAGTGCCGCTTCGGCATCCGCCAGGCTATTACGCGGGGCGGGTTGACCGTTGGCGGCTTCCAGGGCGAGCGGCGCGTGGGCGGCGTCCCATTCGGGGAAACGGTCGCGCATCTCGATGATCAACCGCTCCGCGGTCTTCTTGCCGACGCCAGGGAGTTTCGTCAACGCCTTGCTGTCGTCGTCGCGCACGCAGCGCATGAAGGCGTCCTCGTCCATGCCGGAAAGGATCGCCAGGGCGAGCTTGGGCCCCACCCCGTTGACCTTGATCAAGGCGCGAAAAAGCGCGCGCTCGTGCTCGCGGGCGAAGCCGTAGAGCAGATGCGCGTCGTCGCGAATCGTCAGGTGGGTATAGAGCGATACCTTTTCCCCCAGAGCGGGAAGCGCGACCAGGGTGTTCATGGAGGCTTCCAGCTCGTAGCCGACCCCGTGCACGTCGATGACCACCCAAGGGGGATGTTTCTCCAGCAGCGCGCCGCTCAAACGACCAATCATAGAATGCCCCATTACCGATAAAACAGAGGGTTAGCTGGCGCGTACAGAACCAGGCAGATGGCTACTATAAGATGACTCTGTACACATGACCAGTGGTCGGGGCGGCTCAGAGCCGCCAGCGCCCGCTCGTGCGTCGCCGCGCAGTGCGGGTAGCCGAGGTATCGAACCCCTGCCCCGCGTAGGCGTGGGTCAGGGCGATCGCCAGGGCGTCGGCGGCGTCCGCCTGGGGAGTGGCCGACAGCGTGAGAATGGCGGTCACCATGTGCTGGACCTGGGTCTTGTCCGCCCCGCCCTGGCCCGTCACCGCCTGCTTGATCTGGCGGGCGGCGTACTCGGCGATGCCCAGCCCGTGGTTGGCCACGCACACCAGCGCCGCGCCGCGTGCCTGGCCGAGCTTCAAGGCGGAATCGGCGTTCTTGGCCATGAACACCCGCTCGACGGAGACTTCCGTCGGCCGGTGAAGGCCGATGACCTCGGCAAGCCCCGCGTAGATCTGGGCCAGGCGCTGCTCGAGGGCATCGTCGCTCGTACGAATGCAGCCGCTGGCCACGTAGGCGGGCTTGGTGCCGCAGAGCTCGATGACGCCGTAGCCGGTGATGCGCGAGCCCGGGTCGATGCCCAGGATGCGCCGGGGCATGGCGAGTCGTTCGTCCATGGGGGATCCTTTCAAAGCAAGCCTGCCGGCTCAAACAAAAACACCGACGCGAGCGTCGGTGTTTCGAAGAGCCGTTTCGAAGAACCGCCGGCGATTACTCGCCGGTGGTATCGGCCTTGGCCTTCTGGCGCAGGCGGATGTTGAGCTCCTTGAGCTGCTCTGGGCTGACCTCGCCCGGGGCGTCGGTCATCAGACACGCCGCACTCTGGGTCTTCGGGAAGGCGATCACTTCGCGAATGGTCTTGGCGCCCGCCATCAGCATCACCAGGCGGTCGAGGCCGAAGGCCAGGCCGCCGTGGGGCGGCGCGCCGTACTGGAGCGCGTCGAGCAGGAAGCCGAACTTCTCCTGGGCCTCTTCTTCACCGATGCCGAGAATCTCGAACACGCTACGCTGCATGGTCTGGTCGTGGATACGGATCGAGCCGCCACCCAGCTCGGTGCCGTTGAGCACCATGTCATACGCCCGCGAGAGCGCCTTGGCCGGGTCGGCCTTGAGCTCTTCCGGCGAACAGGAGGGTGCGGTGAACGGGTGGTGGAGCGGGCTCAAACGGCCGCTGCCGTCGGTTTCGAACATCGGGAAGTCGACCACCCACAGCGGCGCCCAGGCCTGGGTGTAGAGCTCGAGATCCGCACCCAGCTTGACGCGCAGCGCGCCGATCGCCTCGTTGACGATCTGGGTCTTGTCCGCACCGAAGAAGATGATGTCGCCATCCTCGGCACCGACGCGATCGAGAAGCTCCTCGACCACGTTCTCCATGAACTTGACGATCGGCGACTGCAGGCCTTCAAGGCCCTTGGCGCGCTCGTTGACCTTGATCCAGGCCAGGCCCTTGGCGCCATAGATACCGACGAACTTGGTGTACTCGTCGATCTCCTTGCGCGAGAGACTGGCACCGCCTTTCACCTTGAGGGCGGCGACGCGGCCGTCTTCGGCATTGGCCGGGCCGGAGAAGACCTTGAAGTCGACCTGCTTCATCAAGTCGTCGATGTCGGTCAGCTCGAGCGGAATGCGCAGATCCGGCTTGTCGGAGCCGAAGCGGTCCATGGCTTCCTGCCAGGTCATGCGCGGGAATTCGGGGAATTCGACGTCGAGCACTTCCTTGAAGAGCTTCTGGATCATCGCCTCAGTGATGCCCATGATATCGCTCTCTTCGACGAAGGAAGCCTCGATATCGATCTGGGTGAATTCCGGCTGACGGTCGGCGCGCAGGTCCTCGTCGCGGAAGCACTTGGCGATCTGGTAGTAGCGATCGAAGCCGGCGACCATCAGAAGCTGCTTGAACAGCTGCGGCGACTGCGGCAGCGCGAAGAACTCGCCGGCGTGGGTGCGGCTCGGCACCAGGTAATCGCGGGCGCCTTCCGGCGTTGCCCGGGTGAGTACCGGCGTCTCGATATCGAGGAAGCCTTCGTTTTCCAGAAACGCGCGCACGCTGTGGGAGATGCGCGAGCGCAGGCGCAGCTTCTCGATCATGTCCGGACGGCGCAAATCGATGTAGCGGTGCTTGAGGCGCACTTCCTCGCCGACCTTGCCGTGCTCGTCGAGCTGGAACGGCGGCGTGGCGGCGGTGTTGAGGACCTCGACGTCCTTGGCCAGGATCTCGATCATGCCGGTGGGCATGTTCGGGTTCTGAGTGCCTTCCGGGCGCAGACGAACGCGGCCGGTGATGCGTAGAACGTACTCGTTACGAGCGCGGTCGGCGGTGGCGAAGGCGTCGGCGGTGTCCGGGTCGACCACGAACTGGGCGATACCATCGCGGTCGCGCATGTCGAGGAAAATGACGCCACCGTGGTCGCGCCGACGGTGTACCCACCCGCAGACGGTGACCGTTTGATCCACCAAGGTTTCGTTAAGCTGGCCGCAATAATGACTGCGCATGTCTCATCCTGTTTTGTTACGTGACGATAAAGGGGTCGTGGTCAGGCCGCGGCCCCTTTATTCGGTGAAGAGCTACTTGTCGGCGCGGCACCGCCATCCTTCGAGGTACCGCCGGCCGGGGCCGAGGGGGCGCTGTCCGCCGCCAGATTCTTCTTGCCCCCGGTCTTGAAATCGGTTTCGTACCAGCCGCCGCCCGCCAGGCGAAAGCCTGCCGCCGAGACCAGACGCTCGAGGTCCTGCTTCTGACAGGCGGGACACTCTCTCAGCGGGTCGGCGCTGATCTTCTGCAATTTTTCCATGCGATGGCCGCAGGCCTTGCACTCGTACTCATAGATGGGCATGTTGATGGCTCCTGAAAAGCTCGACTCCAACAGGACAGTGAACATCCCAACGGCGTTGGGCCGTGAGAATATGTGGCCTGCCGAAATAAATTCCAAGACTGCGGTCGACAAAGCAACGCATTATACCCTTTTGTGCCCCCCGACGGGCAAGGCCAAGCGGCCAGTGCCGCTGATGGAGAACGCTCAATGCCAAACGCCGTGATGCTCGACGCCCAGAGCATGGGTCCGGATATCGATTTCACCCCGATTCGCGCGTGTGTCTCGTCACTCGTGATCCACGACCAGACCACACCGGAGCAGGCCTTCGAGCGGCTCGAGGACGCCGAGGTGGCCCTGGTCAACAAGGTGGTGTTGAGTCGCGAGCTGCTGGACGCCTTGCCCAGGCTGCGCCTGATCTGCGTGATGGCGACGGGCCTGAACAACGTCGATCTCGACGCCGCCAGGGCCAACGGGATCGCGGTGAAGAACGTGACCGCCTACGGCACCGCGAGCGTATCGCAGCACACCATGATGCTGATGCTCACACTCGCCGCGCGCCTGCCCCGCTATCAGCAGGAGGTGGCCGCCGGCGCCTGGCAGAAGAGCGCGTTCTTCTGCCTGCAGCAGTACCCTACCCTGCAACTCGCCGGCAAGACCCTGGTCATGGTCGGCCAGGGGGAGCTGGGCTCCGAAGTGGCGCGCCTGGCCGAGGCCTTCGGCATGAACGTCGTCTTCGCCGCCCGCTCCGGCGCCGAGCAGCGTGATGATCGCGCAAGCCTCGACGATCTGCTGCCAGACGCCGATGTGATCAGCCTGCATTGCCCGCTCAACGACGCGACTCGCCACTTGATCGACGAACGGCGTCTCGCACGGGCCAAGCCGTCGCTGCTGCTGGTCAACTGCGCGCGGGGTGGTATCATCGACGAGCACGCCGCGCTTGCCGCGCTGCGCGAAGGCCGCATCGGCGGGCTGGCAGTGGACGTGCTTCCCGAAGAGCCGCCCCGGGAGGGTCATGCGCTTCTGGATGCGCTGGCCGCGAACGAAGCGCTCAATCTCGTCGTTACCCCGCACAACGCCTGGATCACGCCGGAGGCGCGCCAGAACATCGTGCGACTGACCGCCGAGAACATCGCCTCCTTCGACACCCCCGCCTGAAGCCATTCGCCACGGCGGGGTATCGCTCTCACGCCGTGGTGAAGCTTTCCGGCACGTGGGCCTCGCGGACCTCCTCGAGGTTCACGTCCGTGACGCGCGCACTCTGCGGACCCTCGTGCAGCCAGTCGCAGAGGGTCTTGACGGCCGCTTCCTCGCCACACATCAGCACTTCGACCCGGCCATCGGCCAGGTTCTTGGCATAGCCACTGACGCCGGAGGCAAGCGCTTTCTCACGGGTGGCACTGCGAAAGTTCACGCCCTGCACCTTGCCGCTCACCAGCGCCCGTACGCTCTTGGTGGCCATGTCCGCCTCCTTGAACTCCTTGATGAACTCGTGCTTGATGCGTACGGCACTGTTGCGCGGAACGATCGCCCTGCCGCGGCGAACCAGCAGCGAGCGGGTGAAGGCCGCACCGAACAGCAAGATCAACGAGCTGTAGTAGACCCACAGCAGCACCATCACCAC
>NZ_JAMZBC010000055.1 GCF_024158715.1 Halomonas sp. 707D7
TCGATGGCGTCGCCCTCGGCGGTGGCGATACCTTTACCCAGGCGGACATCGACGCGGGGCGGGTGAGCTATCTCGCCGGTAGCCAGGCGGGCAAGCAGGCGCTGACGTTCAGCCTGGCGGATGGCGGCGAGGATGGCGTACTGCCCCTCACCGGGCTGATGTTCACCTTGACGGTCGACCCCGCGCCGGTCAAGCCGACCCCGCCGCCGGCGCCGGAAACCCCGACCCCCGGCGGGTGGTTGGCGCCGGTGGTGAGCGAAAACGTACCGGATACCCCTTCCGGGCGCCCCGGGCTTCGCGAAGTCTTCACCAACGCCTCCCAGCAGGCGGCCACCGTGCGTCTGGTCGAGAACTCCGGCAGCGAGAACCTGGTGAGTGCCACGCTGCCCGGCGGCGTGGGGCTGGTGCACGAGGGCGCGCGCACGGCAAGCAGCCGCGAGGCGGCCCTGGCGGACCTCGTCGGCTCGGTGAGCGACAAGGCGCCGGGCAACCTGGGCTCGCAAGCGGCGCTTTCCGAGCGCTGGCTCGATAGCCGCGCCGAGGCGGCGCTGATCGACGTGCGCAGCCTGACCTTCAGCGCCGAGGCACCGCTGAACTCGCCGATCGTGCTGCGCGGGGAGCCGGGTACCAGCACGAGCAGTGCTTTCAAGGCTTTCATCATCGATACCACCGGCCTTCCGGGCGGGGCGCGCATCGTGCTCGAGCATATCGACTTCGTCAGCCTCAAGGGCAGCGCCACGCTGGTGGGGGGCGCCGGCGAGAGCGTGATCATCGGCGACGACGCGCCCTTGAACCTGACCCTGGGCGAGGGGCGCGCCATCGTGGTCGGCGGGGCGGGCGACGACGTGCTGATCGGCGGCGCCGGGGATAGCTACCTGGAAGGCGGCGAGGGCAGTAACCGCTTCTATACCAAGGCTGGCAACGACACGTTGGTGGGGGGAAGCGACGTGGATGTGGTGCGCTTTGACGCTGCCATGGATGAGGTGAGCATCACGCGCGACGATGCAGGGCGGCTGGTCGTGAGCGGGGAGGGCAACGGGCGCAACACGTTGACCGGCGTGGAGCTCTTGCGCTTCGACGATCGCGTCGTGCTGGTCGATGCACCTTCGCTTGCCGATGACACCATCGTGCTGTTCGACGAAGCCTTCTACCTGCGCCAGAACGCCGATGTGGCCGAGGCCGTGGCGCGCGGCGAATACGCCAGCGGGCAGGCGCACTTCGAGCGCTTTGGCGCCGGCGAGGGGCGCGAGGCGAGTGATACAACGCGCAACGCCAACCTGGCCTTCGACGAGGAGTTCTACCTGGCCCACAACCCGGACGTGGCGGCGGCCATCGCCTCCGGTGTCTTCGCCAGCGCCTTCGAGCACTATTCGCGCTTTGGCGAACAGGAGGGCCGCAATCCCAACGTGCTGTTCGACGAGCGGGCCTACCGCGCGGCGAACGCGGATGTCGATGCGGCCATCGAGCAGGGGATCTTCGACAGCGCCTACCTGCATTATCGACTGTTCGGTGAAGGCGAAGGCCGCGCGCCTTCGGCCTGGTTCGACCTGGCGGCCTACCAGGCGGCCAACCCGGACGTGGTAGCGGCGGGCGTGGGCGGGCTCGGGCACTACCTGCAGTACGGCATGGCGGGGGGGCGAATCATCGTCGCGACCGACGATGGCCTGTGGGGTTGACACCCGACGACCCCGCCGAAAGGCGGGGTTTTCGTTGGCCGCCACGCACGATAAAGACCGGTTGCTGTCGTAACGAGGCACTCGATTGCTACAATCGTGGCTTTTCTATCGACCGAGCAAGGAGACACGATGGCCGACCCCCTGGTGCTCAATCCAAGAGAGTGTGAAGGCAAGACCTGGCATCCGCCCCATGATCTCGCGTTCGCTGCATCGAGCGTATTGATTCCCCTGCATGGCCGGGAGCTTGCCAAGGCCGCGGCGTCCATGCCGCTGGCGCTGGTCGAAGTCGCCGGTGTCTGGCAACTGGTGGGCGTATGCGGGCTGGCCCTTGGCCATAACCTGTTCGTTCGCGAGGGCAAGTGGCTGGGCAGCTACCAGCCGGAGTGGCTGTCGACCTGGCCCTTCGAGATCGCCACGCGCGGCGAGCGGGGCTATGTCACCTTCGAGCGGGAGAGCGGTCTGGAGGATGTTCACGGCGCGGGCGAGCCGTTCTTCGACGATCAGGGCCAGATGAGCCCGGCCGTCGCCAGCCGCGTGGAAGCCCTGAAAGCGAGCTTTCCCCGCCATCAGGCCACCCGCAAGGCCGTCGCGGCGCTGGTCGAGGCCGGGGTGGTCACGCCATGGCCGGAAGCGCTCAAGCAGTCTCAGGGCGTGGCGCTCGATGGCCTCTACATGGTGGACGAGCCGGCACTGGCGAAGCTCGACGATGCGGCATTCCTCGAGCTTCGCAGGCTTCAGGCGCTGCCGATTGCCTATGCGCTCAATCTCTCCATCACGCAGACTCACCTGTTGGGCCGGTTGGCGCGACTGAACCCGGGGCAGGTGGCTACCCCGGATAATCTGGATAGCGTATTCGGCAACGACGACGACGAGTTCAGCTTCGATTTCGACAGTTGATCTAGCGGGCCATGCAGTATCAAAGGCGCTTCGGCGCCTTTTTTGTAGGGGGGCGTCAGTGCTCGCTCGATCGAGCGCAGTTATCCACATGAAAGCGATGGTGTACACTCGGCGCCTTACTTTCTGGGCGGTTCTTTCATGTCTTCTTCGCTTTTCAACGCGCTGCACCTGATGAAGGTTTTCGGAGCGGTGCTGGTCGTAACCTGTCACTATGCGGCGTTCTACTACGGCTTCTCCTTCTACAGTGACGGCACGGCCTGCTTTTTCGTGGTGGCGGGTTACTACGCGTTGAACTGGGAGCGTACCCGAGGCATTCACTATTTGCTCAAGCGCCTGGTACGGCTTTACCCGGCCTATCTGGTAGCGGTGGTCGCCTACCTTCTCACCCTCTCTCCTCCCCTGAATGACTGGCCTGGGTTGATCTTTCACCATCTTGCCTTCTTGCTGACGGTGCCGGACAAGGCGACGGCGTTCGCGCTGAATCCGCCGTTCTGGTCGCTTCCGGTGTTCTTCACCTTCTTTGCGCTGGTGGCTTTCTTGCCGCGCATCACCCCGCGCGCCTGGCAGGTGGGCGCGTTGATGCTGGTGGCATCTGCAGTAGCGTTATCACCCCTGACCGGTTGGCGAGACGGATATATCGAGCTGCTGGTGTTTCCGCTCCATCTGGGCGCCTTCTGGCTGGGGGGCTGGATTGGCCATCGAGCGCATCGACGTCCCATCACGCCGTCCCTGGGCTACAGCTGGCTGGCGATCGCCTTGATGGCATTGGCGGTGGGCTGTGGCCTGCTCTACCAGCCCGTGATCGAAGGTCTCTTTTTCAAGGCGGGTTACTACTATCGGGGGGCCATGGTGCTGGTTTTCGGGGCGCTGTTCTGGGCGGTGTTGCATAGCCGCCTGGTCGTTCGCCCTTCGCGGGTGCTGGCCTTTCTGGGCACCATCAGCTTTGGCGTCTATCTGTTTCACAACTTGCCGCCGATCTGGCTGGCGCCTTACCTGCCGAGCGCCCAGGCGCTGCCCGTGGCGGTAGGGCTTTCCATCCTGCTTGCCTGGGGTTCATGGGCGCTGGTGGAGGCGCCGTTTCTGCGTTTCTGCAAGCCGCGCCTGGCGCGCTGGATGGGCGCGCCAGGCGTGTAACGGCTACGGGGCGGGGGCGTTCATCACCTGGCGTAACGCCTGGAAATACTGCGCCGAGCCATAATCGGCGTTGTCCTCGCGTACCATGAACTTGCCGTGCTCTTCATCGGTACCGAAGCGCCCGTCCAGAATCGATACGAAGTAGGGAGATAGAAAGACCGCGCCGTTGTCATGGTGACGTGTCAGCGCCTGAGCCAACAGATCGGGATCCATGTTCGTCATGGGGTGCATTTCGGGTACGCCATAACGCTCGTGGCCCTTCTTGTCGAGCCAGTCGAAGAAGTAGTCAGCGTAGATGATCCCGCCGTAGAGGTTGATGCCCTGAGAGTAGTGCTCATTGGCGTTCAGTGAGGCGCTTGCGGCAAAAAGCTGCGGGTTCCACGAACCCTTGAATTCCGGGGCTATCTGATGAGAAAACACTTGCTCGGGCTCGAAACAGCTTTGGCTTATGATGTCCGCGTAGGTTTCGATCTCGTGTTGTACCTGATGCTCGCGAAATTCGTTCCAGAGCGCCGCCAGCGGGTTGTAATACACCGTGGTTTCCCGGGGCGGGTAGTCTGCCCAGAAGCGCAGTGACCCCGGAAGGGCGGCAGCAGGCTCTGGCAACTGGTAGCTGGCAACCGGCTCGGGAGTGCTTTGCTGTCGGTCGATCACCGCCAGGGTGTAGCGCTCGAGCAGGCTGGTTGAATCCTGGGTGACGATGCGCAGCTCGACGCTGTGCAACCCCGGCGACATGGTCTTGAAATCGAGATCATACCGGTACCCCACGTTGGAATCCTCCAGGCCGTCGATGGCCTGCGCGACGTCCAGGCGCGTCAGGTCTGTATCGGCTTCGCCGATGAATTGGCCATCGAGGTAGACATAGATATCGAAGGGCTCCCCGTTTGCATCAAACGCCCAGCCAAAAAAGGGTAGCTCGCCGTAGGCGTGGGCATCGAAATGCTCGAAGTAGTTATTGAGTGGTTGGCTTGCGATATCCTTGGAGGGCGCATTGATCTGCTCGAAACTCTCGAAAGACGACGACAGTGCGGCGTTGAGCCTGGAAATAGAGTCGAATCTCGTCTCCAGCCACTGGCGAAAGCGGGTTTGAGAGGGTTCGCTGTAGTCGGTGACTTCGAACGGTCGCTCGTAGCCCATGCCGCCCATGAAATCCGTGAAGAAGTGATGTGTTTCTCCAAGAGTGGTCACCGCACGTATCTTGTCGCGATCTTCCTGAGGAAGTCGGCATACTTCGTCGAGTACGGCATTCATCGCTTCAGTGCGCGCTCGCTGATAAAGCGCCTCGTCGTCGCCGAGCGACCACGGATAGATCGATGAAGAAAAGTAGTTGTCGATGGGAGAGCTGCCGTTAGCCAGCGCCATGAGGCTGCGCGGGTCTGCGGCGCTGGCGGCGGCCGCCGCGGCCTGGTCGTCCAGCACGAAGTGATTGCCGAACAGGTAGAACACCAACGAGCGTTCCGAGTCTTCGATCACTCCGAGATCGTGTCGAATGATGTCGCGGTCGACGTTGATCTCGCCATCATCGATGGATACGTAGGAAAGTAGCGGCATCCCCAGAGTGTAGCCAAGCTCGAAGCGACCATCTTCACTGACCATCGGGCCGATTCGAGAAAGACTTGCCTCGATCAGTGACGCCGCGCTCTCGTTACGTTGCATGCATGCTTGCCAAGCCTCACCACCGTCGACTATAGAGGTGTCGGCCACTGCGCTTTCGCAGCCACGCATGCCATCGATCATGGGTGAAATGAGGGTGGGTGTTTGGGCAAAAGTTGCACTTGATAGACAAAACGCCGGTAAAATTACCCTTTTCATAGAATTTTCCATTGTTACTGTTAATTGTTGTTGTCGTTTAGAGTCGACAGGAGAGCTGGCACATTTCGCTTAGGAAATGAGTTTATCCTGGGGATTATCGACCATCTACCCTCAAGCACTTTTCTGGTATTGTTACCGCCATGACGTTACTGGTAGCGGCGCGGTTTCGTGACGCTAGTAAGGTAATCGCTAATTTCAAGGAAGGGTACTGGTAGCATACCGGTACCTTGGGGCTTCAGGAGTAGAAATGAACATATTGGTAACGGGTGGTGCGGGTTTCATTGGCTCCGCTGTCGTGCGCTATTTGATCGATGAAACATCGCACAGTGTCGTCAATGTCGATGCCTTGACCTATGCGGGCAACCTGGAGTCGCTGGCCGAGGTCGAGCGTAACGAGCGCTACGTCTTCGAGCATGCCGACATCAACGATGGTGCCGCGATGGCTGCGCTCTTCGAGCGTCATCGGCCCGATGCGGTGATGCACCTGGCGGCGGAGTCCCACGTCGACCGCTCCATCGACGGGCCGGCGGCCTTCATCCAGACCAACATCGTCGGTACCTATACGCTGCTCGAAGCCGCGCGCCACTACTGGAAAGAGCTTCAGGGCAGCGCCCCGGAAAAGGCCGCCGGCTTTCGCTTTCACCATATCTCCACCGACGAGGTCTACGGTGACCTGGAAGGCCCGGAGGATCTGTTTACCGAACAGACGCCCTACGCGCCCAGCTCGCCGTACTCCGCCAGCAAGGCAAGCTCGGATCATCTGGTGCGCGCCTGGCACCGTACCTTCGGCCTGCCGGTGCTGATCACCAACTGCTCCAACAACTACGGGCCGTACCACTTCCCGGAGAAGCTCATCCCGCTGATGATTCTCAACGCGTTGGCGGGCAAGCCCTTGCCGGTGTACGGCAACGGCCAGCAGGTGCGCGACTGGCTCTACGTCGAGGACCACGCACGCGCTCTGGTCAAGGTGGTGACCGAGGGAGTGGTGGGCGAGACCTACAACATCGGTGGCCATAACGAGAAGACCAATCTCGAGGTGGTCGAAACCCTGTGTGACCTTTTGCAGGCGCGCGTGCCCGCCGAGCGGTCCTATCGCGAGCTGATCACGTTCGTGGCCGACCGCCCGGGCCATGACCTGCGCTACGCCATCGATGCCGACAAGATCGAGCGCGAACTGGGCTGGCGCCCGCAAGAGACCTTCGAGACCGGCCTTGCCAAGACCGTGCAGTGGTACCTGGACAACCGCCAGTGGTGGCAGCGCGTGCAGGACGGCAGCTATCAGGGCGAGCGGCTGGGCAGCTTGTGATGTCGAAAGCACCATTCTCGATCGCGATGAGGTAAAGGGAGTTGACCATGAAAATCTTGATCACTGGCGGCAACGGGCAGGTAGGGTTCGAGCTGCAGCGCCAGTTGGCCACTTCCGGCGAGACGTTTGCACCTACGCGTCGGGAGCTCGACCTGGCGGACCCGGCGGCGGTCTCGGCCTATCTCGAGCGTCAACAGTTCGATGTGATCGTCAATGCGGCGGCCTACACGGCGGTCGACAACGCCGAGTCCGACGAGGCGACGGCCACCCGCTTGAACGCATCGCTGCCGGGTCAGCTTGCGGCTTACTGTGCGGCCAACAATGCGCTGTTGATCCACTACTCCTCGGATTACGTCTATACCGGCGACGGCGAGACGCCCTGGCGAGAGAGCGATCCGGTCGGCCCGTGCAACGTATACGGCGATACCAAGCTTGCCGGTGACGAATCGGTGATGGAAAGCGGTTGCCGCCATGTGATCTTTCGTACCAGCTGGGTCTACAGCGCCTTCGGCAAGAGCTTTCTGGGCACCATGCTACGCCTGGGTGGCGAGCGTGAAAGCCTGAACATCATCGATGATCAGATCGGCGCGCCGACGCCTTCACGGCTGATCGCGCTGGTCACCCAGCAGGCGCTGGCCAAGTGGCTCGGTTCGGAGGGCAGCGATCTGGAAAGCGGGGTCTATCACCTGGCGCCGCGCGGGCATACCAGCTGGCACGGCTTCGCGCGCGAGATTTTCGAGCAGGCCCGAAAACATGGAATGGCACTTGCGGTGCGCGATGACAGGATCGGTGCCATTCCCACCAGCGAGTACCCGACACCGGCGACCCGGCCGCTGAATTCGCGCCTGAATGTGGGTAAAATCGAGCAGGCGCTGGGCATCACGATGCCGGATTGGCAAAGCCAGGTCGCACTGACCGTGCAAGAAATCGCAAGCTCGCGTTGATGCGAGCCATGAGCAAGGAAGAACACCATGCAACGTAAAGGTATCATTCTCGCCGGGGGAAGCGGCACGCGGTTGCACCCCATCACGCGCGGCGTTTCCAAGCAGCTTCTGCCGATCTACGACAAGCCGATGATCTATTACCCGATCTCGGTGCTGATGCTGGCCGGCATTCGCGAGATTCTGATCATCTCGACCCCGGAGGATCTGCCGCAGTACCAGAACCTCCTGGGCGACGGTAGCGCTTTCGGCGTTAGCTTCGAGTACGCCGTGCAACCAAGCCCGGACGGCCTGGCTCAGGCGTTCATCATTGGCGAAGAGTTCATTGGCGATGCTCCGGTGTGTCTGGTGCTGGGTGACAACATCTTCCATGGCCAGCACTTTTCCGAGCAGTTGAAGCGTGCATCGAACCAGCCAAGCGGCGCGACGGTCTTCGGCTACCTGGTGAAGGATCCGGAGCGTTTCGGCGTGGTGGCATTCGACGACAGCGGTACCGCCGTTTCCATCGAGGAAAAACCGGCCAAGCCGAAGTCGCCCTATGCGGTGACCGGACTCTACTTCTACGATAACGACGTGGTCGAGATCGCCAGGAAGGTCGAGCCTTCCGAGCGCGGCGAGCTCGAGATCACCAGCATCAACAATGCGTACCTGGAGCGTGGCGATCTGCGCGTGGAGCGTCTGGGTCGCGGGTTCGCCTGGCTGGATACCGGCACGCACGATAGCCTGCTCGAAGCGAGCCAGTACGTGCAGACCATCGAACATCGCCAGGGCCTGAAGGTGGCGTGCCTCGAGGAGATCGCCTGGCATCAAGGTTGGCTGAGCGACGAGCAGCTGCGCGACAGTGCCAATGCGCTATCGAAGACCGGGTATGGTCAGTATTTGCTCAATCGTCTGGATGCCGAGGGGAGTCACTGATGCAGGTCGAACAGACATCCTTGCCAGGAGTCGTGATCCTGACGCCGAAGGTATTCGGCGACGAACGCGGCTTTTTCATGGAGAGCTTCAACCAGAAGGCGTTCGAGGCGGCCACCGGTTGTACACGTGACTTCGTGCAGGATAACCATTCTCGCTCGCGTCAGGGGGTGCTTCGCGGCATTCACTACCAGCTCGAACAGCCCCAGGGAAAGCTGGTGCGCGTGACCCAGGGAAGCGTCTGGGACGTGGCGGTGGATCTGCGCCGTGGCTCGAGCCACTTCGGCCAGTGGGTAGGCGTGGAGCTTTCCGCCGAGAACAATCGCCAGCTGTGGGTGCCGGAAGGCTTCGGTCACGCCTTCGTGGTGCTCTCCGAAACGGCGGATTTCCTCTACAAGACCACCGACTACTACCATCCAGCCTCGGAGCAGAGCATTCGCTTCGACGACCCGACGCTGGGCATCGAGTGGCCCGCACTGCCGGTCGAGTTCGCGCTTTCCGAGAAGGACAAGGCAGGCAGTACGCTGACCGAGGCCAAGGTCTACGCGTGAGTTAGTATTTAATGAGGCCATCCGGCTCGAACGCCCGTTGTCATCATTGATGGCAACGGGCGTTTTTGTTTACGCCTAACTTTACTTTTCACTGTCTCTGCCGTTAGGGTTTCACAGGCTTTTGCAAGACCCTGGCAACGCGAGGCTTTATGGCGAAGACGACGACCTCTCTTTCCACGCTGGTGCATCGCGGCGGGGCCAGCGGTGTGACCGGAAGCTGTCATCAGCTTTATATGGATGACACGCATTCGTTGCTGGTCGATTGCGGGCTGTTTCAGGGTGATGATGCCGATTTACGCGCTTTCGATCAGCTCACTATCGATTTCGAGATCGCCTCGCTGCAGGCGTTGGTGATCACCCATGTCCATATCGATCACGTGGGGCGCCTGCCGTATCTGTTGGCCGCCGGGTTCACCGGCCCGATTCTTTGTTCGATTCCTTCCGCTCGGCTGCTGCCGTTGGTGCTGGAAGACGCCTTGAAGATCGGCTTTACCCGTGACCGGGCGTTGATCGAGCGCTTTCTGGAACACATCGAGCGTCAGTTGGTACCGCTCGAGTACGGCCGCTGGCACACGGTACTCGAGAGCGCATCACGCCACGCGCGAATCAAGCTGCGCCGGGCAGGGCATATTCTGGGGTCGAGCTATGTGGAGGTGGCACTGCGTGAACCTGCCACCCGGCGTCGCGAGCGCGTGGTGTTCTCCGGTGATCTCGGTGCGGCGAACTCGCCGCTTCTGCCTGCGCCCCGGCCGCCTGCCAAGGCCGATCTGCTGGTGCTCGAGTCCACCTATGGCGGGCGCTACCACGATCGACGCCACCAGCGCACGCGCACCCTGAAGCAGGCCATCGAGCGGGCACTCGACAATGATGGTACGGTCATCATTCCTGCCTTCAGCATCGGCCGTACCCAGGAGCTGCTGTTCGAGCTCGAGGGTATCCTCCACGAGGCACCTCCCGCGTCGATCTGGCGTTCGCTCGAGATCATCGTCGATTCTCCGCTGGCTGCCAGGTTCACCCGGGTGTATCGCGACCTGAAGCCCTATTGGGATTTGGAGGCGCGTAAGCGCTTGCAGCGCGGGCGCCATCCGCTCGATTTCGACGCGCTTTATACCGTGGACTCCTTCGAGGCCCATCAGCAGACCGTGGCGTATCTGGCCGACAGTGGGCGGCCAGCCGTGGTGATCGCCGCCAGTGGCATGTGCACCGGCGGGCGGGTGGTCGACTATCTCAAGGCAATGCTGGAAGACGCGCGCCATCAGGTGCTGTTCGTCGGCTACCAAGGCAGGGGCACGCCGGGCCACGCCATTCAGCGCTACGGACCGAGCGGGGGGTGGGTCGAGCTCGAGGGTGAGCGGTTCGAGATTCGCGCTGGGGTCACTACCATCAGCGGGTACTCCGCCCATGCCGATGAAGCGGGGCTCGTGAGCTTCGTGCGCGGTATGCGTCGTCTGCCGCGCCGTGTACATCTCGTGCATGGTGACGAACCGGCCCGCCAGGCCTTGAAAGAGGCTCTCGAAGAGATGGCCCGGCGGCGAGGTGATTCCCTCAATGTCGCCTTGCCCATCGACCGGCCCGTCGATTGAGCCGGCTTCGAGCGAAGCTGTGATATCATCCACAGCCCAGCTGATCTTCAGGACGAGCCAGTGAGCATGGAACAGAGCCGGATGCTTTTGCCCGATACGCCCGAACGTCGAGGGCTTCGACAGGTGGTCAGTGCATGTGTCTTCTTGATGGGGGCGGCAGCGCTGATCGTGCCCTCGGGCTATTCGCTCGGCGCGGCGCTGCTGTTGCTGGCAAGCGGGTGCCTTCTCTTCAACCGTTTCGGTCGCCCCAGGCTTTCACGCTCGGACAGGTGGATCATGGGGGTGCTATGCCTGTATGGCGTGGCCGTCGGGGCAACCTCCTTGTGGGATCTCGGTACGCGCGGCTTCGATCGTCCGGTACGCTTTCTGCTCGCCATACCGGTATTGCTCTTGGTGCTGCGCTATCCACCACGGCGATCCTGGTTGTGGTCGGGGCTGGCGCTGGGCGCCATCGGCTCCGGTGGCTGGGCGGTCTGGCAGAAGCTGGTGCTGGACGTCGAGCGTGCCGGCGGCTTTCTTCACGTGATCCAGTTCGGCAACTTGAGCATGCTCATGGGCGTGCTTTGCCTGGCGGGCCTTGGGTGGGCGTTCGCACAGCGCCATCGGCCGTTCTGGATGGCACTGTTGCTGGCGGCGGCGGTACTCGGCATGCTGGGGTCGCTTCTGTCCGGTAGCCGCGGCGGGTGGATCGGGCTGCCTTTCATCGGCTTCGTGCTGTACCGGGGTTACGGGCGTCAGCTGCCGCTGGGCATCAAGGCGGGAGCCGTCGCGGCGGTCATCGTTCTGGCCGGCACCATGTACGCACTACCGCAGACCGGTGTGCAGCAGCGTGTTCACGCGGGTATCAACGATGTGTCTCAGTACCTGACCGGAGGCGAGCGTGATACCTCGCTGGGACTTCGTTTCGAGATGTGGCGCGGGGCCGCCTCGCTCATTGGCGAGCGGCCGATACTGGGGTGGGGGGAGAGCGGATACGCCGAACAGATGCAGGCCTTGGGGGAGCGCGGCGTGATTTCGCCCGTGGCCGCCGAATTCGGCCACGCTCATAACGACTTCATCGATGCCACCGCCAAGCGCGGACTCATTGGCCTTGTCATCTTGCTCGCGCTTTATCTGGTGCCTATGCGCCTGTTCGCGCCGGGGCTTTCGCATCCCGACCTGACGGTGCGCTCGCTTGCCGTGGCCGGCACGCTGCTGCCAGTGGCCTATATCGATTTCGGACTTTCCCAGACTTTCATGGCCCACAACAGTGGGGCGATGTTCTACGCTTTCTGGCTTGCGGTCTGGTGGGGTAGCTTCAGCGCTTACAAGAAACGTGTCCAGGCACTCAATTGAGTAAGATTTGGTTGCAAGCGCTGCTATCGCGATAGGGCGCTACTTGAGTACTGTATCGCGCTTTTCCATCCGTTCCGGCTCCTCGAATGCGTCTCCCTTCGGCGCCACCACTGCCACCCGCGTCTGCTCCTTGGTCCACTTGCCCGCCTTCTTGTCGATGTACTGAAAGTGCTCGTTGGTGAAGCTTCCCTGGTTGCAGGCGTAGCGGTAGGCCACCGTAGGCACCGTGGCGGGGGCCAGGTGCTGGTTGAAGACGCCGGGGCCGGTCAGCTCGAACACGTTGGTGAGGGTGTTCGCCTCGATATTGCGCTGGACCTGGTCGATCAGAGTCAGCAGGTTGGGGTTTTTGGCCTTGCTTGCAATGAAGTAGTTGCTGATCTCGCCGCGCCGTGTGGTCACGAAGAGCTCCGGGGTCTCTTTTCCGATCACGCGGCCAAGCGGCCAGACCGCATGGGCGTCGATATCCAGGTAGACCCCGCCGTGATGGTAGAGCACCAGCAGCCGCCAGAAGTCCGCCTGGGCGGCCCCGATCTGCAGCCGGGCGTAGTTCTGGTTGATGCGCGTGTCGAAGTGACGGGCGATGAACGCCTGGCGCGCCTCGGTGATCATGAAGCGGTACTCGAAGCGTGGCGCCATCAACCGGTTGAAGAGGTAGTTCAGATAGACCGGCAGGGTGACGCGGTCGGTGAAGTTGGTCTGCCAGAGCGTGCGCGGTATGGCCGCCTCGCCGCGTGGTTTCAGAAGCGGCGGCGCGTAGGCGGGCAGGGTGAAGCGCTTGTTCGGTGCCAGCGCATGGAATGCGTAGCTCGAAAGCTTGGTGATGTTGGCGACAAGCTTGATCACTCGGCTTGCCGCCACGATGATCAGGCGACTTGCATTACTGGGTTGGGTCATGGGAAGCCCGTTTCCTGCCCTCGAAAAGGCGCCATCTTACCCGCAATACGGTGTCACCAGCCACCTTGCCCCTCGAGCAGGCTCAGCACGTTGTTGTCGATGGCGAGCTTGAAGTCCGCCGTGGCGAGCACCATCGCATCCCCCGCGCGCACCACCCGGGTGCTCACGTAGATGTAGTCCTGGCCCTGGGCGTAGGTGCCCATCAAGATCGAGCGGGCGTTGTTCTGAGAACTGAGCCTTTGCACCTGGCGCGACAGGATCAGCTCGCCCACGTTCTCCTCGATGAACATGCTGTCGCGCATCTTCACTTCGCGTACCTGCATGCCCTGCTGGGCCAGCGCCGAGGCCATGATCTCCGAGCTGATGCGCCCGAAGGTGGAGGAGGTGGTGAGGTTGTCGATGCTCACGAAGGTGGCGGCGATCATCGGGCTGTAGCGAGTCAAGGCAGGGTTGCCGGCCATCATCTGCGCGGCGGCCTCGTGGGCCAGTTGGGAAAGATCCGGCGGCGGGGGCTCCGGCGGGCGGCTCTGGTTGTTCGCGCAGCCGCTCAGCATCAGCGTGCCGAGCAGCGAAAGCGCCAGCAGGGCGCGGCGGCGGGGAAAGAGGTCGAAGAGTCCGGAAACGAGTGCGTGCATGACCTTACCAGGTATTGGTGAGCGGAACGGAAGGCTCGACGGGGGTGTACACCCGCTGGGGCGCGTACTGGCGCCGGTCGCCCTTGTTGATGTAGTAGATGTTGGACGACGAGTAGAGAATGCGTTCGCCGTCGATCACCTGGGTGGTGACGATGATCTCTTCGTTGCCGGTGTAGGTCCAGCTGCCGCTGGTGACGTCCGCCGCCATGGCGGCGGGAATCAGCCCCAGCGCCGGCTCGCTCCAGCGGTTGATCGGAATGGTGGCCACCGCCACGCCCGCCGCCAGGGCGGTAAACGCTCCTACTGGAGGGCGCACGAAGCTTCGATCGCGGTGCTCGACCACCTCGACGCCGATCACGACTTCGGCACTGTTGCTGGTAGGCACCGTGGTCACGCTGGCGCCGCGCGTCACCAACTCGCTGGTCAAGAGGGTGCGAAAGCCGCGATCGAACTCGCCGCCGCTGTAAGCGACGTAGCCTTCCGGGGTGGGATCCTGGATGTGCAGGTCGCGAAAGCGTACCCGCTCGCGCTGCAGAATCTGGCCGGCTTCGTGGCGCGCCAGCACTTCCCAGTGGTGGGCGGCCTGCATGCGCTGCTGCTCGGTGTAGGGGTAGGTCGTGGCGATCGGTGCCTGGGACGTGTTGGCATAGAAGCAGCCGCCCAGCGCAAGGCTCGAAAGCCCCACGCCAAGCGCGCACCCGAAACGACGTGTTACGGCTAAAAGGCGGGTATACACCGGCTAGTTCCTTCTCTTCGCAAAAGGGCTTTTTGATAGACTAGGCCTTCTAGCCCGAAGCTTACACCTTGGGTATCGACCGCCAGGTGAAAAACTTGAATGAGTAGAGTTCCCCATGCTTGAAGACCACCGGGGCGGCCCGCGCCACGACTCGCTGCTGTCCGCCTATCCGCAGGAAGACGGCAACAGCGGCTGGATGATCAGCTACATCGATATCATGACCCTGCTGGTGGCGCTGTTCGTGGTGATCATCGCCGCCGCCGATATCAGCCCCGGCGGCGCGCAGGAGGATACCCTGGTCGGCGCCGATCAAGACACGCCCGACCCGGCGGTGGAAGCCCCCTTGCCCGCGCCGATTTCCGGCGAACTGAGCCCGGTCGCGGTCAGCGCCGCGCTCGGGGTGGCCGGCCCGCAGCCTCGGCCCGCGCTCGTCCCCGCGCCGAGCGCCCCGCCGGCGCTGCTGGCGCGCCGCGACGTTGCCATCGAGGCAGCCATCGACGAGGCGCCGTCGCAGGCCACCCCGGTGCTCGAGTGGCTGCTGCCTACGCCGCTGTTCGCCTCCAGTGCCGGCGAAGGCCCACAGGTGCGGTCACCGCCGCCGCTGGCGGACTACATGGTGATCCTCACCGACCGCCCCCCGGTCAACGTGGTGGCCCTCGACGAGACCGCGATCCAGGGCGCCATCGGTGTGACCGAGCGCTTGAATGCGCGCGTGGCCGACTCTCCCTACCTGCCCAATCTCGAAGGCGTCGAGGTCGCACGCGTGGCCGAAGGCATCAGCCTTCGCGTGCAGGACCAGCTGCTGTTCCCCTCCGCCGAGGCCGAACTGACCGACGGCGGCACGGCCCTGGTGGGCTCGCTGCTGGAAACCATCCAGCGCTTCGATGGCGAAGTGTGGGTGGAGGGGCACTCGGATAGCCGGACGATCAACACCCCGGCGTTCTCCTCCAACTGGGCGCTCTCCAGTGCCCGGGCCATCGCCATCGTCGAGGCGCTGGAGGCGGCGGGCGTGGCACCTTCGAGGCTGCGCGCCGTGGGGCTGGCGGATACCCGGCCACTGGCGGACAACGCAACGCTCGAGGGGCGGGCGCGCAACCGTCGGGTCGAGGTGGTCATTCACGTCGAATGAAGGGCGAATGAAAAGACGAAAAAAAGACCCGCCGGGGGTGGGCGGGTCAGTAAGGGCTTGGCTCGGTGTAGTCTGCTGGCATCAGGTGAGGGGTGTACCAGGGGTGCCAGCAGGTACAATTCGAGTATAGCCTTCCTCAGCCCTTTGCCAAGTTTTTTTATAACTTTCTGCTTTTCTGTTCACCTCTTGTCTAAGTTATTTCCTCTCTTTTGGGTAATTCCACGCTCTTTCATGGTGCGACTTGAATGATCGACAATGGTGCATCTGTTCGAAACGGCGCTTGAAATGCCGCTAACCGATTGATGAATCTGAATAAAGATGCATTGGCACATAACCTGCTAAACAACCACCATGATCGTGACCATGAGGCCTATCGTTTGCAGGCCAATCATTTTTACAGGCCAACCATTGAAGACAGGTGATGTCATGTCGGAACACGCCCGCACCGCGTCACGACGCGCCTCCGAGGCCGCCGCCCTCGACCCGGCCCTCAGGCCGCGCCTGGTCGTCACCGACCTGGACGGCTCGCTGCTGGATCACGACAGCTACGATTTCTCCCCCGCCCGCACGGCGCTTTCGCGTCTCAAGGCACTCGGGGTACCGGTGATTCCGGTCACCAGCAAGACCCGCGCTGAGCTTGCACCGCTGCGCGAGGCGCTGGGCCTTACCGCCACGCCCTTCGTGGCCGAGAACGGCGCAGTGATCGGGTTGCCGCCGGGTTGGTGCCACCCCCGGCTGGATCGCCCCGGCGACGCCCGGGACAGCATTGTCGTCAAGCACACCGGCGTGGACAACGCCTTCATTCGCGCCCGGCTCGACGTCTGGCGCCGGCGCCTGGACGTGCGCTTCACGCGCATGGGCGAGATGTCCGTCGAGAAGATGGTCGCGCTGACCGGGCTCGACGATGCCCGCGCCATCGCCGCCCGCAAGCGCCAGGGCAGCGAGCCGCTGATCTGGGAAGACGATGCCGCCGCCCTCGACGCCCTGCGTCAGGCGCTGGCCGGCGACGGGCTGACGCTCACCCAGGGCGGGCGCTTTCATCACGCCATGGGCGCGACCTCCGACAAGGGCCGAGCGGTCGAGTGGCTGATCAAGCGCTTTCGCTCGCTGCGGGGCAGCATGCCGCTGACGCTGGGACTGGGCGATGGCCCCAACGATATCGAGATGCTCGAAGCGGTGGATCAGGCGGTGGTCATCAAGGGGGCTCACCATCTGGCGGTGAACCCTGCGAGTGCCGCCCTCTATCGCACCCGCGCAAAGGGCCCGACGGGCTGGGTCGAAGGGCTCGTGCACTGGTGGGGCGCGCAGGACGAACGCCTCGCAAGCCTGGTGCATGGGATCGACGATCACGAGGTCGAGGGTCATGAGCTCGAGGGTCACGACGGAAAGCGAATCAAGGAGGATACGGCATGAGCGACTTTCACCAGAACGGCCTGATCACGGACTTTCATAACCTCACCCGGCGCCCGGTCGAGGAGCTCGAGCGCGACCTGGTGCGCTTTGGCGCCCGCCGGCCGATGGGGCTGATCCTGCCGTCGCTGTTTTCGGAACTCGAAGGGCCGGCGCTGTCGGCCATCGTCGACGAACTTGCCAAGGTGCCGTATCTCGACGAGATCGTGATCGGGCTCGACCGCGCCGACCGCGAGCAGTTCCTGTTCGCCCGCGAGTTCTTCTCAAGGCTCCCCCAGCATACGCGCATCCTGTGGAACGACGGCCCGAGGCTTCGGGCGCTGGATGCCGAGCTCGACGAGCACGGCCTCGGGGCGCTTGAGCCGGGCAAGGGGCGCAACGTCTGGTACTGCGCGGGCTACATGCTGGCCTCCCACCGCTCGTCGGTGGTGGGGCTTCACGACTGCGATATCCTGACCTACGACCGGGCGCTGCTGGCGCGGCTGATGTACCCGGTGGCCCACCCGCAGTTCGACTACAGCTTCTGCAAGGGCTACTACCCGCGCATCGCCGAAGGCCGCTTGAACGGGCGCGTCTCGCGGCTGATGGTCACGCCGCTGCTGCGCGCGCTCAAGACCGTCTGCGGGCCGCTGCCGTATCTGGACTATCTCGACAGCTTCCGCTATCCGCTCTCCGGCGAGTTCGCCATGCGCCGCGACGTGCTCGAAGGCATTCGCATCCCGGCGGACTGGGGGCTCGAGATCGGCGTGCTCTCGGAGCTGCAGCGCAACTATTCGATGCGTCAGATCTGCCAGGTGGACATCGCCGACGGCTACGACCACAAGCACCAGCCGGTGAGCGAGGACGACCCCAGCGGCGGGCTCAACCGCATGAGCCTGGATATCGCCAAGGCGCTCTACCGCAAGCTGGCAACCCAAGGCGTCACCTTCAGCAGCGAGGACTTTCGCACCCTGAAGGCGACCTACTACCGGCTGGCGCTGGATCTGATCGAGGCCTACGACCACGACGCCACCATGAACGGGCTGAGCCTCGATCGCCACTGCGAGGAGCAGGCGGTGGAGCTTTTCGCCGGCAACCTGCTGGAGGCGGGCAACCTGTTTCTCGACAACCCCCGCGAGCGTCCCTTCATCCCCAGCTGGAACCGGGTGCAGGCCGCCGTGCCGGATCTACTCACGCGCATGCACGAGGCCGTAGAGCGTGACAACCAGGGTGACGTCTGACGCGTTGAGCCCACTCGTGAAAGGCAGGACGCCCACGCTTGCGAGCGTGGGCGTCCTGTTTTCTTCAGGCCCCGGCTTAGAAGTCGTCGGGGGAGGGCAAGCCGGTGCTGCCCGCCGGTGACGCCAGCGCCGGGGCGCTCGATGAGACAATGCGGAAGTTGGCGACCCGCTGGCGCAGCTGATCGCTGAGCGTCGCCAATCGCTGGGTGGCGTGGTTGCTCTGCTGGACGAGCCCGGCGTTTTGCTGGGTCATCTGATCCATCTGGGTCACCGCGAGGTTGACCTGCTCGATGCCGCTGCTCTGCTCCCGGGTCGCGGCGGAGATCTCCTGCACCAGCGTGCTCAACTGCTGGATATCCTCGACCACGCGATTGATCACCCCGCCGGCGTCA
>NZ_JAMZBC010000056.1 GCF_024158715.1 Halomonas sp. 707D7
GGGCTCGACGGCGTCGTCTGTTCGGCGCAGGAAGCCGCCGCGCTCGAGGCTAGCCTCGGCAAAGCGTTCCTCAAGGTGACCCCGGGCATTCGCCCGCACTTCGCTGCGCTCGACGACCAGGAGCGCGTGATGACGCCGGCCAAGGCGCTGGCGGCGGGCAGCACGCACCTGGTGATCGGCCGCCCGGTCACCCAGGCGAGTGACCCGATGGCCGCGCTGGCGGCGATCGAGGCGGAAATCGCCTAGCTACTCGCCCTCGATGCCCGTGATCGGCTTGATGGTGCCCCAACGCCGGCAGCTGGGGCACTGCCAGGTCAGGCCTTCGCTGGGGAATCCGCAGTGACGACAGCGATGGCGCGGGCGACCCTCCAGCAGTGCATCGGTGTGGTGCTTGAGCAGCAGCAGACGGGTATCCGGCGAAGTCTTGCCGCCGAGCCGCTCGCTCTGCAGGTACAGGTCGATCAAGTAGTCGAGACCGCCCAGGCTTGGCGCTTCGCGCAGCCACTCGCCGGTACGCTCGATGGCATCATCTACCCCGTCGCGGCGATGGACGAGTTCGCCAAGGGCGATGATCACGCTGGTATAGGGCGCCTGGCCCAGCAATCGGTAGAGGTGCGACTCGAACTTCTCGGGTGCCTCCAGGCGTTCGTAGGCGCGCCGCAGCGCCGGCAGCATCGTCGGCACGTGGGCGATGTCCTGGTGCGGAATGCGTTCGAGCCACTCGATGGCGCGCTGATACTGGCCATTCTCCATCTCCAGCTCGCTGAGCATCAGCGTGGCGCGAACGCAGGTCTCGTCCATCTGCAGCGCTTTCTTGAGGTGTCGCCGGGCGAGCTGGCGGCTCGATTGATCGATCTCTTCGCGCGCAAGCTCGCAGTACCAGTGGGCGGCGGCGCGGCGCATGCCGGGCTGCTGTTTGAGCATGGAGGCAACGGTGTCGAGGGCCTGCTGCCATTCGCGCTCCCGATCCAGCAGGTCGATCAGCAGGCGTTTGGCGCGCAGGCGATAGGCGTCGCTGCCGACCTGGGACAGCAGCGTCTGCAGCAGCCGCTCGGCGCGATCGTGAACACCGAGAGCGATGAAGTCCTGGGCGAGCTCGAGCTGGACGTGGGCATTGGTTTCAGAAGAGAGCGCGGGGCGAGCGAGCAGGTTCTGGTGGATGCTGACCGCCTTGTCGGCTTCGCCCCGGGCGCGGAACAGCTTGCCAAGCGCAATGTGCGTCTCGACGGTGTCGCTGTTGACGTCGAGGGCATGGATGAAGGTGTGGATCGCCTGGTCGGGCTTCTCGTCGAGCAGGTAGTTGAGGCCGACGAAGTATTCACGCGCGAGAGAAGCGTCGTTCGTGGCCGGACGGCGACGCTTGCGCCGCGCATCAAAGCGAATGCCCAGCGCGAAGCCGATGGCGACTGCCGCCAGCAGCACGCCGAGCAGCACGGCGTCCTGCATTTACACCAGTTCCTTGAACTCCTGGGTGCGTAGTCGATCGAGCTCCTTCTGCTGATGCCGGTTGTGTCGCTCGCTGCGCGCCAGACGCGTCTTCAGGCGAACATAGACACCCAGCATGGCCAGCATGCCCAGCACCACGCCGAAGGTCAGCGTGGCGAGCAGCCATACCGAGAGCGATACCGGCGGAAGCTCGGTCCAGATCAGGTTCAGGGCCACGGTCTGCTGGTTGTTGACAGCGAAAAGAATGCCGACAAGCAGCACCACCAGTAGAATAATGGCCAGTAATAGCCCTTTGATCCAACGCATGAGATTTTCCTAAGCTGTGACGTGCATGATCGCTCTATTGTGTACGACCCCAGGCTTGGCGTCATCCCCGATATCGCAAGGGCCAGATGCCGTGTGACTAGTAGCCCAGCGCCCGACTGGCGTCGACCTGTTCGCGCAGCTCCTTGCCCGGCTTGAAGTGAGGAACGTACTTGCCCTCGAGATCGACGGGGTCGCCGGTCTTGGGGTTGCGCCCCACGCGCGGCTCGCGGTAGTGCAGCGAAAAGCTGCCGAATCCGCGAATCTCCACGCGGCCGCCGCTGGACAGCGCATCGGTCATGTCATCCAGTATGATCCTCACCGCCGTTTCGACTTCCTTGGCGGACAGCTCCGGTTGACGCATCGCGATTTGTTCGATTAATTCAGATTTGGTCATCGGTTGGCTCCCTGCGAACGTTAAAGGTCGTACGGGCTTTCGACCTGAATAACATCCAACTCAGCATACTGCGCATTTTGGTATAAAACAATTTAGATAAAACAAGGTTCTAGGTCGAATAACAGCATAGGCGAAGCGGGCCGCTGGCGCGACCCCGTGGCTTCGGTATACTGGCTTTCCATTTTCCAGCCCGTAGAGGTTCCCGTTGAGCGACGACACATCCCCCAAGGCCATCCTTCGCAAGCGGCTTTACTGGCATTCGCGCCGTGGCATGTGGGAGCTGGACCTTCTGCTGATTCCGTTTCTCGAGGCGCGCTTCGAGACGCTCTCCGAGGTGGAGCAACTCGCCTACCAGCGCCTGATCGAGGAGGAGGACCAGGATCTCTTCGTCTGGCTGATGCACCGTGAGTGGCCAGAAGACCCCGAGCTTCGCCATATTGTCCAGATGATCGTCGAGCATGCCGAAACCACCGATAACAGTGCCTATCGCACGCTCTAGCTATCCGCTGGTGATTCACTCGCTGCTGGCCGTGGGGCTCGTCGGGGTGGGGTTTTGGATGACCGCTTCGCCCTGGATGCTCGTCGCACTGCCGGCGTGCCTGTGGCTGGTGTTTCGCCATGCTCGGCGCCAACCGACCGGAACGCTCTTCGTCCATCGCGTCGACGAGGCACTTTATGCGCGCTGGTTATCACCGAACGGGGAGCAGGGCGAGCAGCGTCCGCTGCGCTGCTCCTATCTGGGGCCCTGGCTTCTGGGGCTCGACGTGGGGCGCACGCGGCTCTGGCTATGGCCAGACAGCCTGCCCGGCGAGAGCCACCGTGCGCTTCGCCGCCTGTTGCATCGCCCCGGTCACTAGAGCGCCGGGGTCGCCTGCGCTGTCGAGGCGTGGGCGGCGCCGCTTCCGGAAGGCCAATCCGTCGAATAGTGCAGTCCACGGGACTCGCGTCGCGCGCGGGCAGCGTCGACGGTCAGTCTGGCCAGGTGCACTCTCTGCTCGAAGCGTCGACTCCCTGGGTGATCGGTGTTGCCAAGCGCCAGGCGCTCTGCCTCGAGTTCATCGAGTCGCGTGGCGGCCTCGCCAAGGCCGGCATCGCATCTGACGATACCGACATGGCGTCCCATCACTTCCTTGAGTCTTTCTTCCAGTGCGCTCGATGCCGCGAAGTCGCCGGTGCTCTTCGCGAGTCCGGGCATGTGCCCTGGCGCCTCGAAGGGCCGTGCGGGGGCGCGCAACAGAGCATCCGCGCAGCTTCTGGCGTAGACCAGACATTCCAGTAGCGAGTTGCTGGCCAGGCGATTGGCGCCGTGCAGGCCCGTGCAGGCGACTTCGCCGATCGCGTAAAGCCCCGCCACGCTGGTGGCGCCGTGCTGGTCGGTGCTTACCCCGCCGCAGCTGTAGTGGGCGGCGGGTACCACCGGAATGGGGGCGCTCAGGATGTCGATGCCTCGGGAGGCGCAGTGGCTCAGGATGGTGGGGAAGTGGTGGCGGATACGCGCTTGTGCGAGCGTGCTCAGGTCGAGCCAGACGTGACCCACGCCTTCTCGCTGGATTTCGCGGTGAATGGCGCGTGCAACGATATCGCGCGGTGCGAGCTCGAGGCGCTCGTCGACGCGCTGCATGAAACGCTCGCCGGCGGCATTCAGCAGCTTGCCACCTTCGCCGCGCACCGCTTCGCTGATCAGGAAGGCGGGGCCGCCGGGGTCGAACAGGCAGGTAGGATGAAACTGCTGGAACTCCAGGTTCGCCAGCCGCGCGCCGAGCGTGGCGGCCATCGCCATGCCTTCGCCGGCGCTGGGCGAAGAGGACGTCGTGTGTGGATAGAGACCACTGGCACCGCCCGTGGCCAGCACCACGTGGCGGGCGGTGAGCACTACCGGCGCGCCGTCGGCGTCGAGGCCTTCGGCGCCGGCGCAGCGCCCGGAAGGCGCTTGAAGCAGCGAGAGAATCTCCACATCGTCGAGCCGGGTAATGTTCGGATGCTCGTCGACATGCCGGCAAAGCGTATCCACCACCGCACGGCCGGTGGCGTCGTCCACGTGGATGACGCGCCGAGCGCTATGTCCGCCTTCACGGGTCAGGTGGTAGGGCAGGGTGCCCGGCGTCTCATCGAGGGTGAAGGGCACGCCCTGGTCGATCAGCCAGTCGATCGCCTTGGGACCCTGCGAGACACAAAAGCGCACCGCATCCTCGTCGCACAAGCCATCGCCTGCGATCAGCGTGTCCTGCACGTGACGCTCCACGCTATCGTCGGCGGCCAGCACCGCAGCGATACCGCCCTGGGCCCAGCGGCTCGCCCCTCGGTCACGGTCGGCGGGGCCGATGAGTGTCACCGCGAGGTGATCGGCAATGCCGAGGGCGAGCGTCAATCCGGCGACGCCGCGACCGATGATCAGCACGCCGGTGGAAGGTCGAGCCATGATCGATTCCTCGCGCGCGATGGATATGGAGGCCGCTATGGTAGCGTGGCCAGAAACGCTTGGCGAGAAAGGGAAAGTATGAGGAGTACGGCGACGCACAGGTAAAACGGTAGGGGGTGAGGCAATCGACGGCGCGGGAGAATAGTGGTGCCCGGAGCCGGACTTGAACCGGCACGGGGTTACCCCCGAGAGATTTTAAGTCTCTTGCGTCTACCGATTTCGCCATCCGGGCGGTATAGCAGCACTCGAATCCAGGATGGGGAGCGCTGCTACAGGAGATATGGAGGCTGGAGTCGGAATCGAACCGGCGTACACGGAGTTGCAGTCCGCTGCATAACCACTCTGCCATCCAGCCTTGAAGTCAGATCCATTACTGTTTGCTTGAATGGAGCGGGAAAGGAGATTCGAACTCCCGACCCTCGCCTTGGCAAGGCGATGCTCTACCACTGAGCTATTCCCGCTTGACTCGAGGGCGAATTATACGCACTAACGCCGGCTTGTCAACGCCAAAATGGCCAGTGCGTACAATGAGATAGCTTTTCGCTCGTCACGCTACATCGAGCGGCTGAGGTGCGGCCAGGCGGCGCGCAGGTACTGGAACATCGACCAGAGCGTGAGGATCGCCGCGACGTAGAGAATGCCCACGCCCAGCTGGGCCAGCTCGTGGCCCGGCGGGAAGGCGAGCAGCACCAGCAGCGCCACCATCTGCAGGGTCGTCTTGAGCTTGCCGATCCAGGAGACCGCGACCATGCCGCGCTTGCCCATCTCCGCCATCCACTCCCTGAGGGCGGAAATGACGATCTCGCGGCCGATGATCACCAGCGCCGGCAGGGTGAGCAGCATGGTGTCGAAGCGCTCGATCAGAAGTGCCAGGGCCACGGCGACCATCAGCTTGTCCGCTACCGGGTCCAGGAAGGCGCCGAAGGGCGTCGACTGGTTCCAGAGCCTGGCCAGATACCCATCCAGCCAGTCGGTGATGGAGGCCAGGGCGAACAGGATCGCCGCCAGCGGCATGCTCCAGCTGTAAGGCAAGTAGAACAGCACCACCAGAAGCGGAATGAAGACGATTCTTGCCAGGGTCAGTATGTTGGGTATGTTCATCGCAGGGCGCGATCCTTGCTGGAGAGTCAGGAAGTCGAACGTGTGTACGACCATTCTATCCGCCTTGGCCGGTGGCATCCATGCCAAGCGGGGCTTTATCCGTTGAGTGCTTGATAGATCGTGGCCGCCATGGCTGCACTGATGCCGGGCACGCGGGCGAGCTCGCTCTGGCTTGCCTTCTGTACCCCCTGCAGACCGCCGAAGAAGCGCAGCAGCTCACGCCGGCGTTTCGGGCCGACGCCGGGAATGTCCTGCAGCGTCGAGGTGCGCCGGGCCTTGTCGCGCTGGGCACGATGCCCGGCAATGGCGAAGCGGTGCGATTCGTCGCGAATGTGCTGGATCAGGTGCAGCGCCGGCGAGGCGGGATCGAGCGGCAGCGCCTGATCGCTGCTTTCCACGAACAGCGTCTCGAGCCCGGCCTTGCGGGTGGTGCCCTTGGCAACGCCCAGCAGCATGATACCGCTCACTCCGAGCTCCTCGATCACGCCGCGAGCCATGTTGAGCTGCCCCTTGCCGCCGTCGACGATCAGGATGTCCGGGGCCGTCGCCTCGCCACTCTTGACCCGTTTCAAGCGTCGCGTCAGCGCCTGTTGCATGGCGGCGTAGTCATCGCCCGCCGCCACGCCCTCGATGCGAAAGTGGCGGTAGTCGCTCTTGCGTGGGCCTTGCTGGTCGAACACCACGCAGGAGGCCACGGTCGCCTCGCCGTGGCTGTGGCTGATGTCGAAGCACTCCAGCCGCTCCGGTGTCCGTGCAAGCCCCAGCGCCTTCTGCAGGGCTTCGAAGCGTTGGGCGAGCTGGGTCTTGTTGGCCAGTTGCGAGGCGAGCTGCTGTTCGGCATTGGTCATCGCCAGGTGCTGCCACTGGGCGCGGTGGCCGCGTACCTGATGCGCCACGCGCACTTTCCTGCCGGCCTGCTCGCTCAGCGCGTCGGCGATCAGGGCGCTGTCGATCAGCGCGTGGCTGGTGATCACTTCCGTCGGCACGTTGTGCGGCTGACCGAAATAGTACTGGCTGACCACCTCGGTCAAGAGCATCTCGTCGGAGAGCTCCAGGTCGTTCTTCGGCGTGTGGTGGCGCGCGCCGAGAAGGCGGCCATCGCGGATGCTCATGATCGAAATGCCCTGGGCACCCGGGCGGTGGGCGAGGGCGAAGATGTCGGCGTCGCCGCGTTCGTTGTCGACGAACTGGCGCTGCTGGAGCTGGCGCAGCCTGAGGATCTGATCGCGCAGGCGGCCGGCCTCCTCGAAGTCCAGCGCCTTGCTCGCCGCCTCCATCTGATCGCTCAGCGCCTGGGTGACGTCGTCGCTCTTGCCCTCCAGGCACATCACGGCGTGCTCGACGTCGCGCGCGTACTCCTCTTGCGAAATGTAATCCACACAGGGGGCGGTGCAGCGGTCGATCTGGTACTGCAGGCAGGGCCGGCTGCGGTTGGCGAACACGCTGTCCTCGCAGTTGCGGATGCGAAAGATCTTCTGCATCAGCGTCAGGCTCTCCTTGACCGCGCCGCTGCTCGGGTAGGGACCCAGGTAGCGGCCGTCGCCCCGGCGCTGGCGGGCGCGCTTGTACTCGAGTGCCGGATAGGGGTGTCGGTCGGTGACGAAGACGAAGGGATAGGACTTGTCGTCGCGCAACAGGATGTTGTAGGGCGGGCGCAACTCCTTGATCAGCGTCTGCTCGAGCAGCAGTGCCTCGGTCTCGCTGCGCGTGACGGTGACCTGAATATCGGCAATGCGCGCCACCATCGCCTGGGTCTTGGTGTTGAGCTGACCGCGAAAATAGCTCGCCAGGCGCGCCTTGAGCCGCTTCGCCTTGCCGACGTAGAGCGTGTTCTGCTGATCGTCGAGCATGCGGTAAACACCGGGGGCGGTGCTTACCGAGCTCAAGAATTGCTTGGCATCGAAAGTCATAGAAGGCACTAGAGGAGCAGGGGGAGGGCTTGGATGGTAGGACTATACTTCGCGTGCGTCAAAGCCCTCCACCAGTCCGTGGCGCAGCGCCAGGTGCGTCAGTTCCACGTCGCCGGCCACCTCGAGTTTCTCGAACAGTCGGTAGCGGTAGGTGTTGACCGTCTTGGGGCTCAGGTGGAGTCGGTCGGAGATGTCCTGTACCCGCTGGCAGTTGACGATCATCAGGGCGATCTGCATCTCGCGCGGGGAGAGCGCCTTGAAGGGGCTATCCTCTTCGGTGAAATGAGACAGCGCCAGGCGCTGGGCGATCTCCTGGCTGACGTAGCGGCCACCGTTGAAGACCTGGCGAATCGCCTCGGTCATCTCGACGGCGTCCGCGCCCTTGCTGAGAAAGCCCGAGGCGCCCGCTGCCAGCATGCGCCGCAGGATGCCGTCCTCCATGTACGCGGTGAGGATCAGCACGCGCACGTCCTTCATGGTGCGCCGTATGCGGCGCGTCGCCTCGAGCCCGCCGATGCCTGGCATGCGAATGTCCATCAGCACCAGGTCGGGCTTGAGCTCCCGGCACAGTGAAACGGCACCTTCGCCATCGTCAGCTTCGCCGGCAATGGTGATATCGCTCTCTTCGTTGAGCAGGTGCGCGATACTGGTTCTCACCAGATGGTGATCATCGGCGATCAGTACGTTGATCAAAAGGGTCGCTCCTGCGTAAAGTCACGAATTCCAGCTGTCGCTTAGCACGTTAACCTATAGAGTGCCATAGCTTGTGACAAAGGAGAATTAGTAAATCGATTTGTCATTGAGGTCTTGACCAAGTTCCATTCCTGCTTTAATATTCGCCGCGCACTCGGAGGCCAGAGAGTCGTTCGAGTGATGGAAAAAGGGGCCTTAGCTCAGCTGGGAGAGCGCAACACTGGCAGTGTTGAGGTCAGCGGTTCGATCCCGCTAGGCTCCACCAGATTCCAAAAAAGCTCCGTCATCGACGGAGCTTTTTTTATGGGCGACGATCGCCAGGATGAGTTAGGGCGCCCGCGTCTCGGGCGCCCTGTGCGTCACTCGACGCGACCCAGCAGCAGAAACTCCATCAGCGCCTTCTGCGCGTGCAGGCGGTTGCCGGCCTCCTGCCATACTACCGCGCGCGGGTCGTCGAGCAGCGTCTCGCTGATCTCCTCGCCGCGATGGGCGGGCAGGCAGTGCAGGAACAATACGTCGTCCTTGGCGGCGTCGAGCATCGCCTCGGTCACCTGGAAGCCCGCGAAGTCTGCTTCGCGCTTGGCCTGCTCTTCCTCCTGGCCCATGGAGGCCCAGACGTCGGTAGTGATCAGATCGACCCCGCGGGTCGCCTCGACAGGGTCGTGGAACAGCGTGACGTGGTCACCGGCGGCCTCGAGGATGTCGGCACGCGGCTCGTAGCCCTCGGGGCAGCAGACGTGAAGCTTGAAATCGAACTGGCGCGCGGCGTTGATCCAGGAGTGGCACATGTTGTTGCCATCGCCCACCCATACCGCCGTGCGGCCCTTGACGCTTCCGCGGTGCTCCACCCAGGTCATCACGTCGGCAAGCAGCTGACAGGGGTGATAGTCGTCGCTCAGCGCGTTGATCACCGGCACGGAGCTTGCGCCGGCGAAGGTCTCGAGGCCCGCGTGAGAAAAGGTGCGGATCATCACCGCGTCGACCATTTCGGAGAGTACCCGGGCGGTGTCCTCGATCGGCTCGCCGCGGCCGAGCTGGCTGTCACGGGGCGAGAGGAACAGGGCGTGGCCGCCGAACTGGGTCATGCCGGTCTCGAAGGAGACGCGGGTGCGGGTGGAGGATTTCTCGAAGATCATCGCCAGCGTGCGGTTGGTGAACGGCGTGTAGACCGGGCCGTTCGCCTTGAGATCGGTCTTGATGGTGATGGCGCGCTGGATCAGGTAGGTGAGCTCGTCCGGGCTCAGATCCAGCAGGGTCAGGAAATGGCGGGTCGCCATGGCAATGTCTCTCCTCTTAAATACACCATCCTAGCGACGGCGCAGGGGATGCGCAACGCCATCGGCATGCGTAGAATAGGCCCACCCGACGACGCCGAGCGGTATTCGGTGATCGCGACGAAATTGCGGCGGACGTCGCTGCGCTCGACGCGTGGTCTAGACTACCCCCGGTCCGCCATCGATTTAAGGAGCACGACATGAGCACCACGGTTGAGAACATCCAGCGCCAGATCAGTGAAAACCCCATCCTGATCTACATGAAAGGAACGCCCCAGCTGCCTCAGTGCGGCTTCTCGGCCCAGACCGTTCAGGCACTGATGAGCTGCGGCGAGCGCTTCGCCTTCGTCAACGTGCTGGACAACCCGGACATTCGCAGCGAGCTGCCCAAGGTGGCCAACTGGCCGACCTTCCCCCAGCTGTGGGTCGAAGGTGAACTGGTCGGCGGCTGCGACATCGTGATGGAAATGCACCAGAGCGGTGAGCTCGAGAAGCTCGTCAAGGCGGCCGGCCAGCGCGCCGCTGCCGCCGACAACGGCGACGCGCCGAGCGAGTGATCCCCTCGGCGCTCGCGCGCCACTTGCACGTTGGCTCCCCGGCGGCCTGGCCGCCGGGGGCCCGCCCGCCCCAGGAACCCGCCACAGGAAATAGTGCTCAATGAGCTATCAGGTTCTGGCCCGCAAATGGCGCCCGCGTACCTTTCACGAGCTGGTCGGGCAGACCCATGTCCAGCGCGCGCTGGTCAACGCGCTCGACCAGGGGCGGCTTCACCATGCCTACCTGTTCACCGGCACTCGCGGCGTGGGCAAGACCACGCTCGCCCGGATTCTCGCCAAGTGCCTCAACTGCACTGCCGGCGGACGCGGTGACGAAGGGGTCACCTCCACGCCTTGCGGTCAGTGCGACAGCTGCCGGGCGATCGACGAGGGGCGCTTCGTCGACCTGATCGAGGTGGACGCCGCCTCGCGCACCAAGGTGGAAGACACCCGCGAGCTTCTCGACAACGTCCAGTACGCGCCGACCCAGGGACGCTACAAGGTGTACCTCATCGACGAGGTGCACATGCTCTCGACCAGCAGCTTCAACGCACTGCTGAAGACCCTCGAGGAGCCGCCGCCCCACGTCAAGTTCCTGCTCGCCACCACCGACCCGCAGAAACTGCCGCCCACGGTGCTGTCGCGCTGTTTGCAGTTCACCTTGAAGCACATGCCGCCGGAGCGGGTGGTCGAGCACTTGACCTACGTGCTGGGCGAGGAGAGCGTCGAGTTCGAGGAGAGCGCGCTGTGGCTTCTGGGCAAGGCCGCCGAAGGCTCCATGCGTGACGCCATGAGCCTGACCGATCAGGCGATCGCCTTTGGTCAGGGCGCGGTGCGCTACGCGGACGTGGCCGCCATGCTCGGCACCCTGGATCATCGCCACGTCATGGCGCTGGTCCAGGCGCTGGCCGATGTCGATGTCCAGACGCTGCTGGCGGAGGTGGCCACGCTCGCCGAGCAGGGCCCGGATTTCGCCGCCGTGCTCGACGAGCTGACGGCGATCCTGCACCGCCTGGCGGTGGCCCAGATGGTGCCCGGCGCGGTGGACAACGGCCACGGCGACCGCGACACCATCCTCCAGCTCGCCGGACGGTTCACCGCCGAGGACCTGCAGCTCTACTACCAGATCGGCATCCAGGGGCGTGGCGACATGATCCACGCGCCGGATTTGCGCAGCGCCCTTGAAATGACCCTGCTGCGCATGCTGGCGTTTCGCCCCCAGGGCGTTCCCAAGCCGCCGCGCACGCCGCTGCCGCTGCGCCCGGAGCCCGCCGATCAGGCGCCGGACGAGTCCGCGCCAAAAAAGCCTGAGCCTGCATCGCCCGCGCCGCCGGCGCCCACTCCGGCGCTGCAGGCAGTCGAGCCCGAACCTGAACCCGAGCGGGAGCCGGACGTGGCACCCGCGCTGGAGCCGCCGCCCTGGATGCAGGACGACCCTGGCCCGGCGCCCTTCGACGAGGCGCCGGCAAGCGAGGCGCCGAGCGACCCCTGGCCGCCCCAGGCGCCCATCGGCACGCCCGATGACGGTATGTCCGATGACGCTATAGAAGAAGCGCCCGAACCCGATGCCCCGGCCGAGCCTTCGCCCACGCCGCCTCAGCTTGGCGATGCGGCATCGAGCGACGCGCCGCAGAAAGCCCCGGCGAGTGTCGATGACCGGCTCGACCACGCCCGCTGGCTGGGGCTGTTCGACGCCCTGGGCCTCGGCGGGCTGACTCGCAATCTGGCCGCCCACTGCCAGGTGGCCAGCGACGATGGCCGCACGCTCGTCTTTCATCTCGACCCCGGCCAGTCGGCGATGCAGGCCGAGGTCCACGAGCAGCGCATCCAGAAGGCGCTGGAAGGGCAGGGGTTTTCGCGACGCATCGTGTTCGAGGTGGCCGAGCTCGACCGCGCCATCGAGACGCCCCGTGAGCAGGATCTGCGCTTTCAGCGCGAGCGCCACGCCGAGGCCGTTGATCTGTTGCAGCGCGACCCCAATATACTGAAGCTTGCGCAAGCCTTCGGGGCCACCCTCGACGAAGCCAGCGTCAAACCTAGAACCTAAAACCTAGAACCTAGCGCCATGACAGCGCGGGCGTTACGGCTTACGCTTACTCACGGCATGCACTGAACCAGTAAAGGAGTGACACCATGTTCAAAGGTGGAATGGGCAACCTGATGAAGCAGGCCCAGGAAATGCAGGAAAAGATGCAGAAGGTGCAGGAAGAGGTGGCCAAGGCGGAAGTGCATGGCGAGGCCGGCGCGGGCATGGTCAAGATCACCATGAACGGCCGCCACGACGTGAGCGACGTGACCATCGACCCGAGCGTGCTCGAAGAGGACAAGGAGCTTCTCGAAGACCTGCTGGCCGCCGCGGTGAACGACGCCGTGCGCAAGGTGGAAGCCAACTCCAAGGCCAAGATGGAAGAAGCCACTGCCGGGCTCAACCTGCCGCCCGGCTTCAAGATGCCGTTCTGATCGATGCGTTTCTCCCCCCTCATCGAGCAGCTCATCGAGTCGTTCCGGGTGCTGCCGGGCGTCGGGCCCAAGACCGCCCAGCGCATGGCGATGCACCTGCTCGAGCGTGAGCGCGAAGGCGGCAAGCGCCTCTCCGAGGTGATCGCCCAGGCGATCGACGAGGTCGGCTACTGCCGGCGCTGTCGCACGCTCACCGAAGCGCCGGTCTGCGCGCTGTGCGAGAGCTCGCGTCGGGACGACTCGCTGCTGTGCGTGGTGGAGTCGCCGGCGGATCAGCTCGCCATCGAGGAGGCGGGCGGTTTCCAGGGGCGCTACTTCGTGCTTCACGGGCACCTTTCGCCGCTCGACGGGGTCGGCCCCGAGGCGATCGGGCTGGACCTGCTCGAGGAGCGGGTCGGGGAGGGCGCCATCAAGGAAGTGGTGCTGGCCACCAACCCCACCGTGGAAGGCGAGGCGACGGCGCACTACATCGCCTCGCAGCTCGCCCGCCACGGCGTCGCCTTCTCGCGGCTCGCCTACGGCGTGCCCATGGGCGGCGAGCTCGAGTACGTCGATGGCGGCACGCTCAGTCGCGCCTTCAACGGCCGCTTGCCGTTCGGGCTCGAGTGAGCCCGAACGCGCCTCCCGACCTTTTCATTCTCATTGCAACCGCGCCGTTGTAGTTCACAGGAACGTCTACCGTGTCCGCTCTAACGCCCCCTCATCATCGCTGGATAGCGACTGCCGAAGCGCTCGACGCCGCCTGCCGGGACGTCGAGGGCGCCAGCATCCTGGCCCTCGATACGGAGTTCTTTCGCGAGAACACCTTCTTCCCGGTGCCCGCGCTGATCCAGTTCTCCGCCGGCCAGACCGCCTACCTGATCGACCCGGTGGCCGTGGAGTGCACGCCCGCGTTTCGAGCGCTGCTGCAGAATTCGGCGCTGAAGCTCCTGCACGCCTGCAGCGAGGACCTCGAGGTCCTCAAGCTCTGGGCGGGCGTGCTGCCCGCGCCTTTGGTAGATACCCAGATCGCCCAGGCGCTGCTGGGCGAGGTACCGGCTATGGGCTACCAGAAGCTGGTCGAGCACTGGGTCGGCGAGACCCTGCCCAAGGAGGAGACCCGCTCCAACTGGCTGTTGCGCCCGCTGACGGAGAGCCAGTGCGCCTACGCGGCCCTCGATGTGCTCTACCTGCTCGAGGTGTGGGCGCTGCAGTCCGGCAAGCTCGAGGCCCTGGGGCGCCGCGCGTGGCTGATGGAGGAGTGCGAGGCCCAGCTCGCTCAGGCCGAGCGCAACGCGCAGAGCGATGCGCTGTGGTATACCCGCCAGCGTCAGCTCTGGCGCCTGGCGCCACGACAGCTCGAGGCCTACCGGTTGATGACCACCTGGCGCGAGGGCGAAACCCGCCGGCGCGATCTGCCGCGCAACTGGCTGTCCGCCGACAAGCTGCTGTTCGCCGTGGCCGAGGCGATGCCCAAGAACCGCTTCGAGCTGGCAGCGGTCGACGGCGTCAAGCCCACCTTGGTCAAGAAGGAGGGCGACACGCTGCTGGAGCTGGTCAACACCGCGCGCCACTGCCCGGAAGAGGCGCTGCCCGCGCCCTGGCCGGACCCGGCGGAGCCCGCGTTCAAGCACCGCTTCAAGGCGCTCAAGCGGGTGGTCAGCGCCAAGGCCGAGGCGCTTTCGATCGCCCCGGAAGTGCTGATGCGCCGGCGCGACATCGAGGCGCTGGTGATGCAGGCGCTGGCCGGCGAGGCGCCGACGCTGCCGACCGGCTGGCGTGGCGAGATCCTCAATGACGGCCTGAACGATGCCCTGAAGGAGAGCGTGTGATGAGCGACAAGCTGCTGTGCGAGATCTTCAAGAGTTCGCGCAAGGACGAGATGTATCTCTACGTCGACAAGCGTCGCGGGCTCGCCCCGGTGCCCGAGGCCTTGATGGCGACCTTCGGCAAGCCCGTGGCGGTGCTCACCATGATCCTCACGCCGGACAAGACGCTCGCCCGGGTCGAGGTCGGCGAGGTGATCGCGGCGATCGAGGAGCAGGGCTTCTACCTGCAGATGCCGCCGCCCCGAGAGCCCTACCTTCTGGACATCCACCGGGCTGACGCCGAGCGCTCGTGAACTTTCTCGCCCACGCCTGGCTCGTGCGCCAAGCCGATGACGCCTTTTTGCTTGGCAACGTGATCGCCGACGGCGTCAAGGGCCGGGATCTCGCGGCCTGGCCCGCAGCCACGGCCCGGGGCATTCGCCACCACCGCCGGGTGGGCGTCGACGAAGGCGTCCACCCGGCGGTGCGGGGTGCCCGCCAGCGCGCTCCCGCCGCTCAGCGCCGCTACGCCGGCATCGCCCTGGATATTCTCTGGGACCATTTTCTGGCCCGCGAGCTTTCAGGGCAGGAGGCGTTCGACGCGCTCGTCGAGCGCCTCTACGCGCTGCTCGCCGCGCATCCGGCCCCGGCGCGCCTGGCCACGATGATGCCGGCGCTCGTCGAGCACGACTGGCTGCGCCGCTACGCCGATTTCGGCTTTACCTGCCGGGCGATCGAGGGCGTGGGCCGCAGGCTCTCCGGCCCCAACCGATTGGCCGAGCTCGTGCCCTGGCTTGAACGCGACTACGCGCGGCTGGAGAACGATTTTCACCCCCTCTGGGCCGATTGCCTCGCGACGCTCTCGAGCAGCGGTGAAGCGGTCGGCACAGGTAAGATTCAATGAACGAGGGCGCCATGCGCGAACGTTTCTGGGAAAGATACCCGCTCGAGGAGCTGACCGCCGAGGAGTGGGAGGCGCTTTGCGACGGCTGCGGACAGTGCTGCCTCTTGAAGTTTCACGACGACGAGACCAAGGAGCTCGCCGTGCTGGGCGTGGCGTGCCGGCTGCTGGATACCCATAGCTGTCAGTGCAGCGACTACGAGAACCGCTTCGAGAGCGTGCCGGACTGCACCCAGCTCACCCCGGCGCTGGTGCGCGAGTTCACCTGGCTGCCCGCCAGCTGCGGCTATCGCCGGGTGGCGGAGGGGCGCAAGCTCGCCGGCTGGCATCCGCTGTTGAGCAACGACGCCGAGCGCGTCCATCGCAAGGGCGTCAGCGTGCGCGGTTTCGCCGTTTCACAGGACGCGGTGCCGGAGAAGGAGTGGGAGGATTACATCATCGCCATCCTGCCCATCGACTAGCGGGCGAGCAGTGCCATCACCAGGCGCTTGAAGCGCGATACGCGCGCCGGCGTGTCCGCCGATGCGGTCGGGGTGTCCCAGATGGTCAGAAAACGCTCTTGATATTTCATGTCACTCTCCTGGTTTGAGTTAGACATTGGTCTATACGACGAACGGCCATTATACCCGGGAGATCGATTGTGGAAAGCTTTATGGAAAATTTTTTCATAAAATGAAAGCCCCCGCGAAGCGTGCTCCGCGGGGGCTTTGGTCTCGGGGAGGCGCCGATCAGGCCGGCGCGTCGGCCAGGCCCAGCGCCCACAGGATGAAGGCGTCCTGGCGCGCCGCGTCCTGCCAGCTCTTGAAGCGCCCGGAAGCGCCGCCGTGGCCGCTGTCCATGTCGGTGTGCAGAAGGATCGGCGCATCGCCTCGTTGCGCCTCGCTCACCCGCGCGTAAAACTTGGCCGGTTCCCAGTAGCCCACTCGGGTATCGAACCAGTTGCCCTCGATCCACAGCGCCGGATAGGCCTGGGGCTGGATGTTGTCCATCGGCGAATAGCCGCGCAGGCGCGCCTCGACCTCGGGCTCGACGGGGTTGCCCCACTCGCTGTACTCGGCGGTGGTCAAGGGCAGCTCCGGGTTCTGCATGGTGCGCAGCACGTCCAGAAACGGCACGTCCAGCACGGCGGCGCAGAACGCCTCGGGCGCTCGGTTGACGCAGGCGCCGACCAGCAGCCCGCCGGCGCTGGCGCCGACCGCGACGATGCGCTCTGCCTGGCTCAGGCCCTCGTCCACCAGCGCCTGACGCGCGGCGAGGAAGTCGTCGAAGCTGTTCTCCTTGTGGGCCATCTTGCCGTTCAGGTACCAGGGTTCGCCGCGCTCGCCGCCGCCGCGCACGTGGGCCACGGCGAAGGCGACGCCGCGCTCGAGCAGCGAGAGCCTGGCGATCGAGAACCACGGATCGAGCGGTTCGCCGTAGGCGCCGTAGCCGTAGAGCAGCGTGGGCAGCGGCCGGTCGGCGAGATCCGCGCGCATCACGATCGATACCGGCACCCGCTCGCCGTCCGGGGCACTGGCCCAGATCCGCTTGCTCACCAATGCTCCGGGCGTGAGGCCGCCGTGCACCGGCACCGTCTTCAGGTGCCGGCGATCACCGCTTTCAAGATCCAGCTCGTACCAGCTGGCCGGGTGGGTGAAGGACTCCTCGCGCAGCCGCACGCGAGTGGTGTCGAAGTGCGCCGACTCCTCGAGCAACTGGGAGCAGGGCGTCTCGGGCAGCGCGATCAGCGTGTCAATCGTGATCTCGTCGAGCCCGTCGAGCACCAGCCGGCGCAGCCGGGTCTGGGCCTCGTCGTGGCTTCGCTGGGCGACGATCAGCCCCCAGGCGTAGGCGTCCATGCCCTCCAGGGTATGGGCGTCGTCGTGGGCGATCAGCGTCTGCCACTCGGGGGAATCGCTTTCTTCCCAAGCGCTTTCTACGAGCGTATCCAGGGCGAAGTGCGGGCCATCCTGGTTGTGCAGCCGATAGAAGGCGCCCGGGCGATGGTCGATGCTGACCTCGACACCCTTGATGCGCCGGTGCAGAAGACGCGGCGGGGTGTTGGGTGCCGCGGCCGGAATCGCCAGGATCTCGGTGGTGTCCTTGGCGCTGGTCTCGATCAGAAGCCACGCCTTCGAGCGGGTCTTGCCCATGCCGAGCCAGAATTCCGCGTCCTCCTCGCGAAACACCAGGGTGGCGGGTGCTGGGCGTTCGGGGGCGGTGAAGTCGACCTGACAGCGCCACAGGCTGTCCGGGCGCTGGGTGGCGTCGAAGCGGGTGAACAGAAGCGTCGCATTGCGCGGGGTCTGGTCCTCCGCCCAGCACAGCGCCGGGCCGATGTCGTCGGCGAGCTTGTGCGGCTCGCCGTCGGGCAGCGCCTTGAGCCACAGCGCGTAGCGCTCGTCGCCCTGGGTGTCCTCGCTCCAGGCGAGCCACTGCTCGTCCGGGGTGAGCGCCATGTCGCCGATGTCGAAGAAGGCGTGGTGGCCGGCGCGCTCGACCACGTCGAAAAAGCACGCCGGGGCACTGCTCTGGTCGAGCGGGCGGCGCCACCAGCGCGGGTAGTCGTCGTCCTGGCCGGTTTCGCTCCAGACCGCGAAGACGTCGAGCTCGGCCTCCAGACTCTTCACCGCGAGTTCGCGCCGGCTCAGGTGGTCCTGGTAGAGGGTGCGGGCAAGCGGTGCGAGCGGGCGAAACCAGCGCTCGTGAGCCTGGTTGGCGTCCTTGAGAAAGGCGCGCGTCGCGGGATCGTCGCGCTGCTCCAGCCAGTGCCATTCGGGGGCGTCGTGGCGCTTGTGACGCGTGACGGGTGAGTCTTTGGGCATGCCGGGCTGTGCTTTCATAAATTGACAGGTACCATAACGGGAAATCAACCGCGGGTGCGTTCACCCACACGAGGGTATTATGCTGTTTACAGGCTCAATGTCACTTCTATGGCTGAGTTATTACGGGGTGTCGCTGGTCGTGCTGGTCGCGGTGTACTTCGCGCTGAGTTTCCTGCCACGCCTGCCACGCCTGGTCATCACCTGGTGCGTGGCCGGGGCTATGTGGATGCCCGCACGGTTCAGCTTGCCGCTGATCGAGGAGAACGAGTTCTACACCGGCTGGGCGCCGGCGGCCTTCGTCTCGGCGGTGAGTTTCCTGGAGCACAATGCCTCGGCCCTGCGCGGGGCGCTTCTGTGGCTGGTATTCGGGATTGCGCTTGGTGCCGCGATCGG
>NZ_JAMZBC010000057.1 GCF_024158715.1 Halomonas sp. 707D7
TTGCTGACGTACCCGCCTCTCTCGAACTGATTCGCCGCGCCACGCCCTTGATCGACGTGCGCGCACCGGTCGAGTTCGACCAGGGCAGCCTGCCCGGCGCCGTCAACCTGCCGCTGATGGTCGACGAAGAGCGCCATCAGGTCGGTATCGCCTACAAGGAGCAGGGGCAGGCGGCGGCCATCGCGCTCGGCGAGCAGCTGGTCAGCGGTACCGTCAAGCAGGCGCGTATCGAGGCCTGGCGCGGCTATCTCGAACGCTACCCGAACGCCGTGATCTACTGCTTTCGGGGCGGGCTGCGCTCGCAGATCACCCAGCGGTGGCTGGCACAAGCGGGGGTCGAGGTGCCGCGTATCGAGGGTGGCTGGAAGGCGATGCGGCGCGCGCTGTGTGCGCGCATCGAGCAGGCCACCGTCCAGCCGATGCTGGTGGTGGCCGGGCTCACCGGCACCGCCAAGACGGTGCTGATCAATCGCCTGGACAACGGGGTCGATCTCGAAGCCTGCGCCAACCACAAGGGGTCGGCCTTCGGGCGCCAGGTGGAGGCACCCACCACCCAGATCGACTTCGAACACGCCCTCGGCAAGCGCCTGCTCGGCCAGAACGGCGCGCTGGTCATGGAGGACGAGTCCCGCCAGATCGGCAACGCCAACATTCCGCTGACCTTCTGGCACGCGCTCAGCGAAGCGCCACGCATTCGTGTCGAGATGCCGCTGGATTGGCGCCTGGAGCAGCTGCGCTTCGATTACATCGAAGCCCTGCTGGCGGCGTTCGTGGCGCGTTTCGGCGCCGAGGAAGGGTTCCGGCGCATGCAGGAGCAGCTCTCGAACAGCTTGAAGCGCCTGGCCAAGCGGCTCGGCAACGCCCGGCTGCAGCGCCTGCAGCGAATGCAGGCGCTGGCCTTCGCTGCCCACGCCCAGGGCGATGTCCAGGCCCACGAAGCGTGGCTCGCCCCACTTCTGACCGAGTACTACGACCCGCTCTACCGTTATCATCTCGAGCGGCGCGACGACGCCCCCAAGGAGCTTCACGTGGGCGACTGGGAAAGCTGTCTGGAAGTCGCCCGGGCGTGGAGCGCCGAGGCCCGGGCCGAGCTGGCCTAGTGCCTCACGCCTGAGCGAGCCACTGGGTCATCACCCGGTCGAGCAGCGGCGCCAGCGCGTGAAAGCGCCCGGGCGGCGTCAGAATGGCCGACGTCTCCTGCACGTAGCGCCGGGCGGCCGGCGAAGCGGGCAGCGCGGGCGGATGGGCGAAGAGCCCGGCGGCGCTTTCGGCGGTGGCCTCGAGATGGCAAAGAAGCCCGACCACGCGCCCAGCGTCCCAGGCAAAACCCTGCAGCGGCGCCGCGTCGCTGCCGCCCAGGGGCAGGGCGTCATCGGGCAGACTGAACACGTAGCGGTGCCACATCAGGGCCTCGAAGCGCTCGGGAAGATCGAACGGGCTCTCCGGCGCCAGGGTCACCGCGTGCCAGCCGGTCTCGGGATAGGTGCCCGGGGCGATGACCGCCTCCAGCGCCTCGGCGATCCACAGCGCCCCGAGGCCCACCCCCAGGATGGGGCGCTGACCGTCCAGGTAGCGATTGATGAGTTTCTTCTCCGCCCTGGCCCAGGGGGGCGGTTCCTGGACGAACGCCTCCGGGCCGTCGAGCAGGATCAGCGCGTCGCATTCGCCCGGGCGCGGCGTCAGCTCGCCGTCGAAGAGATGAAAGATGGTGTAGCTGTGGCCCATGCTGTCGAGCCAGTCGGTCAGGCGTGCGGGGCCGTGGTCAGGGCCGTGCTGTAGCAGATGGATATGCATGGTACTCTCCTCGCCGGCCGGTTTCGCGAACTCACTTCGCGGTTGCAAGACGATAGTAACGCGTTTATTTCATCAACATAAAGGCTCAGGAAATCAATATGGTGGCCAAAGCCCCCGGATTCTACCAACGACTTCAAGCGCTGCCGTCGACCGCCCAGCAAGCCTTCATGGCAGCGCTTTGCGAGCGCTTGATGCCCAACTACGCGCTCTTCGAGCAGACCACCGGCCAGGGCGACAGCCATACACTGAGGGTGGTGCTCGATCTCGTGTGGGAGCGCCTCACCGTGCCCGGCGCGAGCATCGACTTCGCCCGTCAGGCGGAGAAGCTCGCCGAGTGTGAACCGCCCGCCGACGACGAGAGTTTCGGCGCCCGGCGGGCCCTCGACACGGTGGTCTCGATCACCGCGCTGCTCGATACGCTGCAGGGCGATGGCGGCGAGGCGGTGCTCGACGTCAGCCGCACCTCGCGCGCCGGGGTACGCGCCTTCATCGAGCTCACCGAAGGCGAGGTGGATGCCCAGAAGCTCGCGCTGATCATTCGCGACCATCCGCTGATGGAGGACGAGAACGACTTCCAGGACGCAGTGCTCGAAGCGGTCAGCGAACCCCTCGACAAGGCCGCACTCAAGGAGCTGCGTCGGCTAGGGCGCAACGGTGGCGTGAGCAACCTGGGGCTCAGCCTGGACGACGATTGAGCCTCGAAAAAGTCGGCGCGTAACGTCGCCGGCAGGCTAGAAGCGCACGCCCGCGGTGATCATCATGCCGGCGGTGCCGAACATGATCAGGTCGGTTTCGAAGCCGCGCCACTCGAGGCCGATGCTCGGCAGCGCCGCCGGGGCGATCTCGAAGCGGTTGAAGGGGATCTTGTCGCGGTACTCGCCCTTGTAGCCCTTGAGCGCTCCGGCGGTCAGCTTGGCGCGCAGGCGCACGCCGCTTTCGAGTGTTGCCAGCGGAAACTCGCGCCCGGCGTAGACGTACCAGGTGGGCTGATCGAAGGAGTTCTTGAACCAGGCCGCCCCCGTCAGCCAGCGCTCGGGGTTGTGAAGCTCCACGCTGATCAGGTTCTGCCGCTCGGTGTGCTCCGGGTCGGGGCTGAAGTGGCGGGTCAAGAGGCTGGTCTGTACCAGACCGTGGTCGAAGGCCAGGGTAGGCGGCCAATCGGCCTGGGCCTTGGCGGCTAGCGCAAGGCTCAGGGCCACGCCCAACGTTCCCGCCAGGCGCGGGCGTTTGAATCGCATGAGAAGCTCCAGAAACGCAAAAGGGGGGAGAGGCCATCGGCGCGGTCGCGCCGATGGCCGAGGGCATGGCCCTCTTAGAGGCGCATCTCGATGCCGCGTTCCGCCATGAAGCGCTTCGCTTCGGGAATGGTGTATTCGCCGAAGTGGAAGATGCTCGCTGCCAGCACCGCATCGGCGCCGCCTTCGAGCACGCCGTCGACCAGGTGCTCGAGGCTGCCCACCCCGCCGGAGGCGATCACCGGCACGCTCACCGCCTCGGAAATCGCCCGGGTGACGCCCAGGTCGAAGCCGCTCTTGGTGCCGTCGCGGTCCATGCTGGTTAAAAGCAGCTCGCCGGCGCCCAGCGCCACCATCTTCTTCGCCCACTCGACGGCGTCGAGCCCCGTCGGGCGGCGCCCGCCGTGGGTGAAGATCTCCCAGCGCGGCGACTCGCCATCGGTGGAGACCTTCTTGGCGTCGATCGCCACCACGATGCACTGGCTGCCGAAACGCTCGGCGGCCTCGAAGACGAAGTCCGGATTGGTCACCGCGGCGGTGTTGATCGACACCTTGTCGGCGCCGGCGTTGAGCATGGTGCGAATGTCCTCGCAGCTGCGAATGCCGCCGCCCACGGTGAGCGGGATGAACACTTCGCCGGCGATGCGCTCGACCATCTCGACGGTGGTGGCGCGCTCGTCGGAGCTTGCGGTGATGTCGAGAAAGGTGATCTCGTCGGCGCCCTGCTGGTTGTAGCGCTTGGCCACCTCCACCGGGTCGCCGGCGTCACGAATGCCGACGAAGTTCACGCCCTTGACCACGCGACCGGCATCCACGTCGAGGCACGGGATGATGCGCTTGGCGAGGGTCATTCGCGGCCTCCGCGCAGCTCGTCGCTCAGGCGCTGGGCCTCGCGCACGTCGAGGCTGCCCTCGTAGATCGCGCGGCCGGTGATGGCGCCGAGGATGCCGCTGTCCGCCACCTTGCAAAGCGCCTCGATGTCGTCGAGGTTGGTCACCCCGCCGGAGGCGATCACCGGAAGCCCGCCTTCACGGGCGAGTGCGGCGGTCGCCTCGACGTTGACGCCCTGCATCATGCCGTCTCTTGCGATGTCGGTGTAGACGATGCTCGACACGCCGTCATTGGCGAAGCGCTTGGCAAGCTCGATCGCCTTGACGCTGGAGACTTCCGCCCAGCCGTCGGTGGCCACATAACCGTCTTTCGCATCGAGGCCGACGATGATGTTGCCCGGGAAGGCGCGGCACATCGCGCCGACGAACTCAGGCTCCTTCACCGCCTTGGTGCCGATGATCACCCAGGAAACGCCGGCGCTCAGGTAGTGCTCGATGGTGTCAGCGCTTCGAATGCCGCCGCCGATCTGGATCGGCAGGTTCGGGTAGGCGCGGGCGATGGCGGTGACCGCCTCGCCGTTGACCGGCTTGCCCTCGAAGGCGCCGTTCAAATCGACCAGGTGCAGGCGGCGCGCGCCGGCCTCGACCCAGCGACCGGCCATGGCGACCGGGTCGTCGCCGTAGGAGGTCGAATCCTCCATGCGACCCTGCTTCAGGCGAACGCACTGGCCGTCTTTGAGATCAATGGCGGGAATGACTAGCATGAAAAAATCCTCTCAGGGCGTCCAGGTAACGAAGTTTTCGAGCAGGCGAAGGCCGGCGCGGGCGCTCTTTTCCGGGTGGAACTGCACGGCGAAGGTGGCCTCGCGCCCGATCGCCACGTGGGCGTTGACCCGGCCGTACTCGGTGGTGCCGTAGACCTCGGCGTCGTCGCCTGCATTGACGTAGTAGCCGTGGACGAAGTAGAAGCGCTCGGCGTCGTCGATGCCTGCCCACAGCGGGTGGTCGTGGTGCTGATGGAGCCGGTTCCAGCCCATGTGAGGCACCTTCAGGCGCTGGTCGTGCTCGTCGCGCATGTCCAGCGGGAAGCGGTCGACGCTGCCGCGGAAAAAGCCCAGGCAGTCGACGCCGCCGTTCTCCTCGCTTTTCTCCATCAGCATCTGCTGACCCACGCAGATACCCAGGAGCGGCTTTGCCTGGCGGGTGAGAATATCGTCGACCAGGCCGCGCAGTTCGGTGCGCTCGAGTTCGCCCACGCAGTCGCGAATCGCGCCCTGGCCTGGCAGCACCACGCGGGTGGCGCCCAGAATGCGCCGGGGGTCGCGGGTGATGACGACGTTTTCATGGGTGACGTGTTCAAGCGCCTTGGCCACGGAATGCAGGTTGCCCATTCCATAATCGATGACGGCGATGGTCATGTCGCGCTCCTTGAGGTGAGTGGCGAACGGATCGGGCCTTTTGCCGGCCTCACAGCGTTCCCTTGGTGGACGGCATCTGCCCGGCCATGCGCGGATCCTCGGCAAGCGCCATGCGCAGCGCCCGGCCAAAGGCCTTGAAGATGGTTTCCGCCTGATGGTGGGCGTTGTCGCCCTTGAGGTTGTCGATGTGCAGCGTCACGCGGGCGTGATTGACGAAGCCATGAAAGAACTCGCTGAACAGCTGCGTATCCATGGTGCCGATGGTGTCGCGGGTGAAGGTGGCGTTCATGAAAAGCCCGGCGCGGCCGGAGAAATCCACCACCACGCGCGAAAGCGCTTCATCCAGCGGCACGTAGGCGTGGCCGTAACGCACGATGCCGCGCTTGTCGCCCACCGCCTCGTTGAACGCCTGGCCCAGGGTGATGCCCAAGTCCTCGACGGTGTGGTGATCGTCGATGTGCAGGTCACCCTTGACGTCCATGGTGATGTCGATCAACCCGTGGCGCGCCACCTGGTCGAGCATGTGATCCAGAAACGCGACGCCGGACTCGCCCTTCAGGTGGCCTTTGCCATCGAGGTCGATGCTGACGGTGATCTGCGTTTCGTTGGTGTCACGGCTGACCGTGGCAATTCGCGCTGACATGGGGCTTCTCCTGCGCTGGCGCGCACGTTGAGGTGGCAAGGCTCGCGGCCTCGGCCTGGACTTGTTCGACAAGCAAAGCCGCCATTATAGAGAATCGATGACCCCATCCGCTACAATGCGCGACATGTCGCTGCGTCACGAACGTGACGATCGCGACCCGCGCCAAGCCCAGAGGATCTCGCCATGCCAGTGACGCTTGTGTATATCGACCACGCCCGCTGGAGCGCCGACGAGCACCTGCGCCTCGACCTACAGCGCATTTTCGAGGACGCCCCGGTCACGCGGCTACCGGCCAGTGGCGTGGAAGACTTCATCGAGCACCACCTGGCCCGGCGCCAGTTCTTCGCCTGCGCCCATTTCAACGAGCACCTGCTCGCGGCGGTGGCGATCAACGAGGCCGATGACCGCGCCTGGTGGTTGTCCGAGCTTTGCGTACGCGCCAATACCCGCCGGCGTGGCGTGGGGTCGCGCCTTATGGCACTGTTGGCGGAACGCGCGAAGCAGGAGGGCAGGGCGCTGCGTATCGCCGTCGATACGCTACCGCTGGCCGATCAACTGCTGCTTTCCAAACTAGGGTACCGGCCCTTTTCCGGAGATACGCCAGGCGCCGACGGTGCCGGCGGTTATGTCGAGCTAGATCCACGCTGAGCGAGACTCGCGTTGGGCACTACCCACAAGGGAAAGGGTGATGAAACAGTTATTGCGTATCCTGCTGGCCGTGGTCGGCATTCTGGCCATGGTGGCGGTGGCCGCCGTGGTGTATGTCACCACGTTTCTGGACCCCGAGGACTTCAAGCCGCGCCTGGTCGAGGTGGTCGAGGAGCAGACCGGGCTCGACCTGGCGCTGGAGGGGCCGATCACCTGGTCGTTCTACCCGCGCATCGGGGTCGGCGTCGAGCAGGCGCGCGCCTGGCTTCCCGAGCAGAGCCGCGACGACACCGCCTTCGCCGCCGTCGAGCGCGCCGAAGTGAGCGTGGCCTTCGCGCCGCTGCTGCGCGGCGAGATCGCCATCGATGGCCTGACCCTCGATGGCGTGCGCCTGAACCTTGAGCGCGACGCGCAGGGCGAAGGCAACTGGCAGGCGCTGATGGACCGGCTGGCCGAGCACAACAATGAAAGCGCCGAGACCGTGCTGGCGCCGGCCAGCGCCGGCCCCCACGTCGATGCCGGCAACCTGTCGGTCGTGCTCAACATCGCAAGCGTCGAAGTGCGCAATGCCGACATCCGCTTTCGCGACGAACTCGAGCAGGCGCTCTGGCGGCTTCAATCGCTCAACATCTCCGGCAGCAACGTCAATCCGACCCGCTCCTTCCCGCTCAAGGCGATGTTCACTCTGACCAAGCACCATCGCCTGGACGCGGAGGCGCTCGAGCGCGCGCCGGCGTTCACCAGCGAAGTGAACCTGGAAACCCGGGTGCGCCTGGGGCTGAATGACGAGCGCGTCACCTTGGAAGGCCTTCAGCTAGGCACTCGCTCGAGTACCGTCGAGGGCAGCGAACCCCAGCAGGTGAACCTCAAGGCGGCAGAAATGGTGGCTCGGCTCGGCGAGCGGCGCCTGAGCGTGACCGACGCCACCCTGGAAACCGGCCTGCGCCACCCGGAGAACTGGCAAGGGAGCCTGGCGCTTTCGCTGGCCTTCGCCCTGGAAGCCGACTGGGCAGCGCAGACCGCTCAGCTGCGTGACGCCCAGCTCACGGGCCCGGACGGACTGCGCCTAAGTGGGCATCTCAACGTCGAGCAGTTCCAGGACGCACCGCGCTACCGGGGCCAGCTCAACGCCGCGCCGTTCAATCTACGTCCCTGGCTCACGCGGTTCGGCCTCGAGCTCAACACCGCCAGCGAAGCGGCGCTGAGCGATGTCGCCATGACCAGTCCCGTGGAAGGGGATCTCGAACAGCTCGCCTTGCCGCAGCTCTCGCTGGTCTTGGATGACAGCACCTTCACCGGCGCCCTCTCCGGCGCCTTCGATGCCAGCGCGCTGGCCTTCGACCTGACCGGCGACACGCTCGATCTGGATCGCTACCTGCCGGGGCCGGTGACTTCTCAGCAGGCCGGGCTTGGCCTGATCCGTCGTGCCATGGCCCAGGAAGAAGACGAGCACGAGATGCTGCCCCAGGCGTGGCTCGCCGACCTCGATCTGAGCGGCGATCTCGAGCTCGACGAGCTGGTGCTGGGCGGGCTGACCTTCACCAATGCGCGCATGGCGCTGCGCGGCGAGCAGGGTCTGCATCGGCTGACCGGCTTCGAGTCGCGCTTCTACAGCGGCACGCTCGCGGCCACCGGGGCCATCGACGCCCGGGAGCCGGTACTCGAATGGCAGCTCGCGCCGCGGGTCGAGGGTGTTCAGGTCGCCCCGCTGGTCGAGACCTTCAGCGAGGAAGCCTCGCCGATTCGCGGCCGCTTCAATCTGCAGGGCGAGCTCGCCACCCAGGGCAACACGCGCTCGGTGCTGACCCGCCACCTCAATGGCGAGCTTACCGCGCGCCTCAACGACGGCGCGATTCTCGACACCAACGTCTCGCAGCAGATGTGCGAGCTCGCCGCCCAGCTCGACGGGCAGGGCACGCTGCGCGACTGGCAGCCGGACACCCGCTTCGATCAGTTCGGGGCCACCTTCGACATCCAGGGCGGCGTGGTCACGAGCGACGACATGACGATCACGCTGCCCGGCATCGACATGGCCGGCGAAGGGCAAATCGACCTCGGCAGCAAGGCGTTCGTCACCCGCGCCAATGCCCGCCTGGTCGACACCGCCGATCCCGCCTGCGAGGTCAACCCGCGCCTTCAGGCCCTGCCGTTGCCGGTGCTGTGCGAGGGCAATCTCGACGAGGACAAGTCGCAGTGGTGCCGTCTGGATCGCGATGCCTTCCAGGCTTCCATCGTGTCGCTGCTTCGCAACGAGGCCGGCGCCGAGGTCGAGGAGCGCCTGGGTGATGCCTTGAACCGGCTCGACGAGCGCCTGGGCGACGACGCCGGGCGCAACCTGCGCGACGGTCTTCGCAGCCTGTTCGACTGACGGTGAGCCGTCGTTGCGCGCCGGCCTTCGGGCCGGCGCTTTCGTTGGCGCCTCTTTTCATCCCTTGATAGGCCAGGACACACCATGCCCGATATGCCGACGCCGTGCCTGACGGCCTTCGAATTCCAACACCGGCTGCTTGACTGGTTCGACCAGTACGGCCGTCATGACCTGCCCTGGCAGTCACCGCGCAGCGCCTACCGGGTATGGGTGTCGGAAATCATGCTGCAGCAGACCCAGGTCGCCACCGTGATTCCCTACTTCGAGCGCTTCATGGCACGCTTTCCCACGCTCGAGGCACTGGCGCGCGCTGATCAAGACGAGGTGCTGCACCTCTGGACCGGGCTTGGCTACTACGCTCGGGCGCGCAACCTGCACAAGGCCGCGCAAACGGCGCTAGACGAGCACGGCGGCGAGCTGCCCACGCAAAGCGTCGAGACGCTCATCGCGCTTCCGGGCATCGGTCGCTCCACCGCCGGGGCCATCATCGCCCAGAGCACCGGGGCGCGCGCCGCGATTCTCGATGGCAACGTCAAGCGATCCATGACCCGCCTGCACGCCGTCTCCGGCTGGCCCGGCAAGCCCGCTATCGAAGGCAAGCTGTGGGCGCTCGCCGAGTACTTCACCCCCGCGGAGCGCCTTGCCGACTACACCCAGGCGATCATGGACTTCGGCGCCACGCTCTGCACCCGCGCCCGGCCCGACTGCGTGATCTGCCCGTTCAATGACGTATGCGCCGCCTATAAAGAAGGCGCGCCGCAGCGCTATCCCGAGTCCAAGCCCAAGAAGGCGCTGCCCACCCGCGAGACGCTGATGCTGGTGCTGCGCGATGGGCAAGGGCGCGTCTGGCTCGAGCAGCGCCCGCCTTCGGGGCTCTGGGGCGGGCTCTGGAGCCTGCCCCAGTTCGACGACCGCGCAGCGCTCGGCGACTGGCTGCAAGATTGCGTCGACAGCGCCGTGATCGAGCCGGCGCTGCCCGGCTTCACCCACACCTTCAGCCACTTCCGCCTGGCGATCACCCCGCAGCCGGTACGCTGCGAAGGGCTTTCCGGGGTGCGCGAGAAGGGCATCTGGTTCGACTCTGCCGACCCGCCAACGCTGGGCCTGGCTGCGCCGGTGAAATCGTTGTTGGCGCAGCTGGCGCCATTTTCGCTTGATCCCACCCCCGGGCCCTAGCCCATACTCGGTGACGATTTTCCCACGCAAAGGAGTATTCCCATGAGCAACACCGTGTTCTGCCGCAAGTACCAGCAGGAACTGCCGGCGCTGGCCTTCCCCCCCTTGCCCGGCGAGAAGGGCCAGCAGATCCAGGCCACGGTCTCCCAGAAGGCCTGGCAGGAGTGGCAGGCGCTGCAGACCCGCCTGATCAACGAGAAGCACCTCAACATGCTCGAGCCCGAAGCGCGCCAGTACCTGATGGCGCAGATGGAGCGCTTTCTGGACAACGAAACCACCGACCAGGCCGAAGGCTACGTGCCCCCAAGCCAGGCCTGAACCACGCCAGCCGGGCGTTTCGGCCTGGCAGGCGCTCGAAGCAGCACCGCTTTCGTAGCCCCTAAGCACGTGACTAGAAAGAAAGTTTCACAAAGGTGTTGACGAAAAGCGGGGTTTTTAGTTTAATACGCACCGTTGGCAGCGGCCAGATAGCTCAGTTGGTAGAGCAGGGGATTGAAAATCCCCGTGTCGGCGGTTCGATTCCGTCTCTGGCCACCACACTGCTGGGGTATCGCCAAGTGGTAAGGCACCGGTTTTTGGTATCGGCATTCCCAGGTTCGAATCCTGGTACCCCAGCCATTGCCAACAAGATTTCTTGTTGACTGACTCGCTTGTCGAAAGCAGTCAAACGTTCAAGAAAACGTGATGCGCCGACATAGCTCAGTTGGTAGAGCAACTGACTTGTAATCAGTAGGTCCCGGGTTCGACTCCTGGTGTCGGCACCATTAAAGCATGGTTAAAAGCAGAAGCGTTAAAGAACATGATCAAGCCGCCCTTTCGGGGCGGCTTTTTCGTATGTGCATGTCTCCTCGTATCTTTACTCCCAAAAGACACAATAAAAATGAGGTGCGAATGGACGCCGTGAACGCCATCGCATTGTTATGGCCAGGGGGATTGTGCATAGCCGCTACTATCGTCTTCATCGCCCTGACGAAACGGGCGCTCGCTGGCCTGTCATCCAAGGGAACACGTTCCACTTCCGACAGGAAAACGTCAAGGTCACAAGCGCTCTTGAAAGTAGGCAGTGCTTATCAAAAGAAAGGCGCCCTGATGTCGCCCAGTGAGCAGGAGGTCTACAGGGTGCTGGTCAGTACCTACGGGGCAGAGTGCTACATTTTCGCCCAGGTTCGCGTGGTCGATGTCATAGAGCCCAACGCTGAAAAGTATCGGCCCAAAAGTAGCGAGTACCTGTCCTTGTTCAGGCAGATTTCCCAGTGGCATTTCGACTACGTGATTTGCAGCAAGGACGATTTCAGCGTCTTGTATGTCATGGAACTCGATGATCCGAGCCATGAAGGGCCGGATCGACAGAGAAGGGATAGCATCCTCGAGGCAGTATGCGCTGACGCGGGCGTCGAATTGAAAAGAATGTCGCTGGATTATCGTTCCCGAAAGATCAAGGTTCATGGCCGCCGCTAGGCCTTAGGCGGCTCGAAGTCGGGTCAAATGCCTCACCAGCCGAGTCATGTGCTTCGCGTATCGCGATACCGACAGTGCAACTCATGAACCACCCGAGCCAGCTTCTCGTCCGGCCCGCTGACCGGTATCTGCGGCGCTACCTGCTCGATGGTGAGCGGGGTTACCGGTGGGTGTTCGACTCCCCACGCTTTCTGCCAGCTGGCGAGCTGCTTCGAGGAGCTGGCGTAGACGATCGGCCCCAGTCCCGCCCAGGCATGGGCGGCGGCGCACATGGGGCAATGCTCGCCGGAGGTGAAGACCGTGGCTTTCCGGCGCGCCTCTACGTCCAGGTGTCGGGCTGCCCAGCGGGCGAGCTCGAACTCCGGGTGCTGGGTGGCATCGACGCTGTTGATGCGGTTTCGGGCCTCACAAAGTACGTGGCCCTGCGCGTCGGCGAGCACGGAGCCGAAGGGCTCGTCGCCGGCTTTTAGCGCCTGTTCGGCAAGATCGACGGCGCGTTGGAGAAGCTGCTGGTGTCGTTCGGGCGTCACGGTGGTTACTCCGGGGGCATAAGGTGAAGGGCGATAAGTTGGAGCAGGAAACGCCGCCCGGTTCCTTGAGTATGAACGATCAAAACCGTGGCCGCTTTGCTGTATAACCCGCTCAGTAGCGCTTTCTGCCAAACCGTAGCGGAACGCGGGCGCGGGCCTTCACTTCGGCGTTACGCCGTTGAATGGAGTGCTGATGCTGGCTGCCGCCCGGCAGATAGATGACGCGGGGCGGGGGTGGTGTAGCGGCGGGAAGCGCCTGGGCCCGGGCTGGTGTTGCTGGAATGATGCTCAAGCCGCGAGGGTCGACGGCGCTGGAGATACCGCTTGCGCAGGGAATGTCCTGGTAGGTGGTATGGCCATCCGGCGCGGTACAGCGAAAGAGCTCGGCGTGGGCGGGCGAAACGGACAATGCCAGCGCTGCCAGTAGAAGCATTCTTTTCATTGTGGTTTGCCGCTAAGCATACATTGGTGTTGCAAGAGTAGCAGCAAACTCGTCGGCAGCGCTACTGGCCGTGCCGGCGAACGAGCGATACCCCCAGGGCGAGCAGAAGACACGCCGCCGCCGGTGCCAGCACGTCCAGTACCGAGTCCAGATGCCAGCCGGTATACACGCCTTCGAACATCCCCACCGGCTGGGTCTGGCCCCACTCCCAGCCGCGGGCAACGGCGAGCTTGTACTCGTGCTGGGCGATCTCGCGGCCAAGAAACACCGCCACGGCGAGCGCACCGGAGACCCACAGCGTGACGCGGGGCAGCAGGGCGAGCAGCAGCTGGATGCCAAGGCCGATCAGCGCGTGTTCCAGGTGGCTCATGTTCATGCGGCGCCTCCAGGGCGAATCGAAACGGCCGCCCGAAGGCGGCCGCGAGCAAGGGCTAGTGAAAGCGCGGCAGCAGCCGGTGCGCGGTGGCATCGAAAAAGCGCGCCATCCGCTCGACCAGTGCGGCGATGTAGGCGTTGCACAGAATCCAGGGAAGCGCGACCAGGGCGATGGCGAGTGCGCCGAAATAGACGTCACTGACCCAGTGGCCGCCTACCAGAATACGCGGCAGGGTGACGAAAACCGCCAGCGCCACCGAAAGCGAGGCGATCAGCCGGTCGGCGAAGCGCAGCATGAAGCTGGCGAACACCATGGCCAGCACCCCATGGTCGCTCGGGAAGCTGTTCGAAGCGGTCGCCTTGGCGTTCAGGAAGGTGTAGTTGTTGAGGATGTTGACGTCATCGTGCCACACCGTGGGGCTGGGGCGGGCGGCGAGCAGGTCCATGTGCAGCATCTCGCCAAGTAGCGCCCCGACCGCCGACATGATCAAGCCGATCGCCAGCCACTTCGGCCAGCTGCCGTTCTTGTCGCGCACCATGGCGAAGAACAGCATGATCACCAGCACAACGAACATCACCTTGTCGAAGGCGCGGGTGTTGAGCAGCGCCATCGCCTCGACCCAGCGCGGGTACATGGGGCTGATGAACTGGTTGAAGAAAAAGAACACGTCGTCGTCGAGCTTCGTCCAGAACAGCACCGACGGCAGCCACCAGCTGGCGATCAGGGCAAAGCCTAAAAAGTTGTAGAAGAGGATTCGGCGAAGTTGCATGGCAATACCTGGTTACAGCGTTACGTGGGTGGACCAGTCTAGTTCGTTAGCGGATTAATGAACAGTGTTCGCCTTGTTGGCGTGGAAGCGCTGCGCCGGGGAGGGGCAGGGCGCTGCGCTCATGTCTGGTCGTTGCCGCCGTCGGTGATGGCGCTGGCCACGGTGGCGCGGGCGTGGGCGAGCACCGAGCGCCACTCGGCGGGAGAAGGGTCGGCAAAGCCCAGCCCGCGCAGTAAAAAAAGGCCTTCCATGGCCAGAACGGCCTGGCGGATCTCGCAAGCCGCGGTGTCCTCGCCGTCAAGCAGCGAAAGAATCGCGCGATAGTACTCGCGGGCCGGGCGCGATTTCTCCGGTGAGTGAAGCAGGGCGGTCATCAGGTAGGCAGAGCGGCGAATCAGCCGGTCGTCCTCGGTCAAGGCTTCGTCCAGATAGGCCAGCAAGCGCTTGCGGGGGTGCGCCCAATCGCTGCCCGCGCGGGTCTCGACGGCCTGGTGGACGCGGTCGATTTCGCGCTGAAGCACCGCGGCGACCAGGTCGTCCTTGGTCGCGAAGCTGTAGACCAGCCCGCCCTTGCTGATGCCCGCGCGCTCGGCCACCGCGTCCAGCGTGAATTGGCGCCCGCCGCTTTCCATGATGATGGCATCCGCGGCGTCCAGAATGCGCTCGAGTGAAATCTCCTTCTTGCGTGCCATGGGGCTCCCGGTCGTTGCCTTGGATGAACGACGCTCAGTTTACCCCATCCCCGCCTTGAAGCGGTGAGGCGCTCGATTTGAACGTGTCGATCGATTGCGATGAAAACGTGCACTTTTTAATTTCCGACTGAGCAGTCATAATCTTTCGCTATTCGCGCCAGCACTTTCGTGCATCGCAAGGTTACAAGACGAGAGGTAACGGATCATGACGCTTTCAAGACGCAAATTTCTCCTCGGGGCCGGTACCGGGATCGCCGGCGGCGTGCTGGGTGGCTTTCTAGGCGCCACCTACGGCGCGCGCCCGGGGTGGCGTCTGGAGTCGCAGATTCCCCGAGCCGAAGGCGTGGCGACCTCGGACACGCTGCCCGACGAGGCGGATGTCGTGGTGATCGGCGGCGGTATCGCGGGCCTTTCGACGGCGCTCTTTCTCAACCAGAAGGGCTTCAATACGGTGGTGCTCGAGAAGGGCGTGGTGGCCGGCGAGCAGTCGAGCCGCGCCTTTGGCTGGGTCTACTCCAACCATTGGGATCTGGGCAAGCTCGAGCTTGCCAACCGCTCCAAGGCGATCTGGCAGGGTTTTGCGTCGCGCTTCGGCGAGGACATCGGCTTTCGCCAGACCGGCAACTACTCGCTGTTGGCAAGCGATGACGACGTCACCGCAAGCCAGCAGTGGCTCGACGAGGCGAAACGGATTCAGCCACAGACCGATGCGCGCCTGGTCACCGGGGGCGAACTCGACCGGTTACTGCCAAGCGGTGCCGGTACGTACAAGGGCGTGTTGCATCAGCCAAGCGACGGCACCGCCGAGCCGCGCTACTCGGTCTCGCGCATCGCTCGTGGCGCGATGAGCGAGGGCGTGCGAATCGTCTCCCCGTGCGCGGCGCGTACCATCGACCGCCAGGGCGGCAGGATCGTCGGCGTGTACACCGAGAAGGGCTACATTCGGGCGCCCCGGGTGGTGCTGGCCGGCGGGGCGTGGTCGTCGTTGTTTGCCGGCAACCTGGGCGTGCACCTGCCACAACTCACCATCGCGTCTTCCATGCAGCGCTTGGGCCCCGTCGACAACGCCTTGCCCGGCGCCGGCTACGGGCCGGACTTCGCCTGGCGGCAGATGGACACCGGCGAAACCGCCGTAGGGGTGTCGACCAACGTCGCCCCGATCACCACCGACAGCTTCCGCATGCTGCTGGACTTCCTGCCGGCGCTCAAGCACTCGGGCGATCTGCTCAAGGTCCGGCTCTCGAGCGACTTCTTCGCCTCGCTCAACATGGCCTCACGCTGGTCCGCCAACGAGATCACGCCCTTCGAACAGGTACGCATGCTCTCGGGCAGCGTCGACGAGAACGAGGTGAATACCGCGCTTGCCAACCTGCGCCGTGCCTACCCGCAGTATGAAAACGCCGAGGTGCGCGAGCGCTGGGCCGGCATGATCGACGCAACGCCGGACTCCACCCAGGTGATCTCCGAGGTGCCGGAACACGATGGCCTGTTCGTGATCACCGGCTTCTCCGGCAACGGCCTGACCACGGCGCCGGCCTCCGGAGAAATGCTCGCCGAGATGATCGCCGGGGAAGCGACCACCTGTGATCCATCGATCTATCGCTTCAGCCGCTTTACCGACGGCTCGGAGTACGTCTTTCGCCACTGACCAGCGCCCCCCGCGCTTGCCTGTAAAAACGCCCACGCCACCAAACGGTGGCGTGGGCGTCACGGCAAGGGCTGAAGCCGTGGGCGTTAGAGCGCTTCGATCTTGGCCTTCTGCTCCTGAAGGAGCTTCTTGGCGGACTGGAACTCGGCGAGCTTGCCGCGCTCTTTCTCGATGACAGCGGCCGGGGCCTTGGCGGTGAAGCCTTCGTTGGAAAGCTTCTTCTCGATGCCGCCGATCAGCTTGTCCTGCTTGTCGATCTCCTTGTTCAGGCGCGCAAGCTCCGCGTCCTTGTCGATCAGATCCGCCATCGGCACCAGCACTTCCATGTCGCCGACCAGCTGGGTGGCAGAAAGCGGCGCGTCCGCCGGGTCGGCAAGCCAGGTCACGCTCTCGAGCTTGGCGAGCTTCGCGAGGAACAGGCGGTTGTTCTCCAGGCGCTCGGCGTCCGCCGGCTGGCCCTTGGTGAGCAGCACGTCCAGCGGCTTGCCCGGGGCGATATTCATCTCGGCGCGGATGTTGCGCACGGCGATGATCACACCCTTGAGCCACTCGATGTCGCGGCTCGCCTGTTCGTCGAGGCGGCTCTCGTCGGCTTCCGGCCACGCCTGGGTCATGATCGAGGCGCCTTCGCCCATGAAGGTGCCGGCCAAGGGCGAGACGCGCTGCCAGATCTCCTCAGTGATGTAGGGCATCATCGGGTGAGCCAGGCGCAGGGTGGCTTCGAGCACGCGCACCAGGGTGCGGCGGGTGCCACGCTTGGCTTCGACGGAGGCATTGTCGTCCCACAGCACCGGCTTGGAGAGCTCCAGGTACCAGTCGCAGTACTCGTTCCAGACGAACTCGTAGAGCGCCTGGGAGGCGTGGTCGAAGCGGTACTCCTCCATGGCGCGGGTCACCTGGGCCTCGGTCTTCTGCAGCTGGGAGATGATCCAGCGATCCGCTAGGGAGAGCTCGACCGGCTCGCCCAGCGCCCCGCAATCCTCGCCTTCGGCGTTCATCAGCACGTAGCGCGAGGCGTTCCACAGCTTGTTGCAGAAGTTGCGGTAGCCGTCCAGGCGGTTCATGTCGAACTTGATGTCGCGCCCGGTGGTGGCCTGCGACAGGAACGTGAAGCGCAGCGCATCGGTGCCATGGGGCTCGATGCCGTCCTTGAACTCGTCCTTCGTCGCCTTCGCGATCGCCTTGGCCTTCTGCGGCTGCATCATGTTGCCGGTGCGCTTCTCCAGCAGCGCCTCCAGGCTGATGCCGTCGATCAGGTCGATCGGGTCGAGCACGTTGCCCTTGGACTTGGACATCTTCTGGCCCTGGCCGTCGCGCACGAGACCGTGCACGTAGACGGTCTTGAAGGGCACTTCACCGGTGAACTTGAGCGTCATCATGATCATCCGGGCGACCCAGAAGAAGATGATATCGAAACCGGTCACCAGCACGCTGGTGGGGTGGAAGGTCTCGAGTTCCGGCGTCTTCTCCGGCCAGCCCAGCGTGCCGAAGGTCCAGAGGCCGGAGCTGAACCAGGTGTCCAGCACGTCCTCGTCCTGGGTCAGCGCGACATCGGCGCCCAGGCCGTGCTTCTCGCGCGCTTCCGCCTCGGAGCGCGCCACGTAAACGTTGCCTTGCTCGTCGTACCAGGCGGGAATGCGGTGGCCCCACCAGAGCTGGCGGGAGATGCACCAGTCCTGCAGATCGCGCATCCACGAGAAGTACATGTTCTCGTAGTTCTTCGGCACGAACTGGATGTCGCCTTTCTCGACCGCCTCGATCGCGGGCTTGGCCAGGCTTTCGACCGCCACGAACCACTGGTCGGTCAGAAGCGGCTCGATGACATCCCCGGAACGGTCGCCATAGGGCAGGGTGTTGTTGACGCTCTCCACCTCGACCAGAAGGCCCAGCGCCTCCATGTCGGCAACGATCTGCTGTCGCGCCTCGAAGCGGTCGAGCCCTGCGTACTTGGCGGGCAGGCTCGCGTCTTCGTCAGGCTGGGGCTGGCCCTTGAGGTCGAAGATCTCGGCGCGCTCGAGGATCGTGGCGTCCTTCGAGAAGACGTTGATCAGAAGATGCCCCTGGCGCTTGCCGACCTCGTAGTCGTTGAAGTCGTGGGCCGGGGTGATCTTGACGCAGCCCGAGCCTTTTTCCATGTCGGCGTGCTCGTCGGCGACGATCGGAATGCGCCGGCCCACCAGCGGAAGCTCGATGAACGCTCCGACCAGCGAGGCGTAGCGCGCGTCCTCCGGGTTCACCGCCACGCCGGTATCGCCACCCAAATGCTGGTGGAGCGCAAGGTCGCCGCGGAAGAGGGCAAGACGCGCCACGACCTCGGCCGCGAAG
>NZ_JAMZBC010000058.1 GCF_024158715.1 Halomonas sp. 707D7
GGCCTCCTCGGCGGGCGAGACCTCGGCTGTGCGCTCCGGCGGCGTCGTCGGCGCCGCCCGGCGCGCGTCCAGGCTGCGCGCCGCCTCCTGCGGGCTCAGGCTCAGCGCCTGCTCGCGGCTGGGCAGGCGTAGGCGCTGACCGACGCGCAGGTTGTCGATGCTGCCGTCGGCGAAGGTCTGGGGGTTCGCCGCCACCAGGGCCGCGATCATCTGCTGCGCCTCGACGCCGGGGGCGCGAGTACGCAGAGCGATGTTCCAGAGGGTATCTCCGGGAGCGACGGCAATCTCGCCCCCGGGGATGGCAGGCGCCGGCCGCGGCGGCGCTGCCTCTACCGGCGCCGGGCGAACGGGCTGCGGTGCGCGCGGTACGCTGGCGGCGGCGGGCGTGGCCGGCAGGTAGTCGACGGGGTCGAACAGCAGCGTGACCGCCTGGGTCTGGCGTCCGGCGGGCGTGGTGAGGGTCACCAGCACGTCGAGCCAGGGCGTATCGACGGGCTGGCCGCTGGTGAGCTGCAGGTAGGTGCGCCCGTTCTGGCGTACGGGGGTAATGTCGACGCCGCTCAAGAGCGGCGACCAGTCGAGGCCCAGCGCGCCAAAGGCGGACGGCTCGGCCACGCTCGCTCCGAGCGCCTCGACCGGGACGTCATCGACATCGAGCAGGGCGATGCGCGCGTCGAGCGGTGCCGAGAGCGGCGACAGCACGGTGGTCTGACCAAGCCCCGCGGCAAGCGCAACGGGGCTCAGCAGCGTCAGTGAGAGCCAGGATACCCTGGCAAGCGTCTTGTTCATCGAGGCCCCTTGCCTTCGTTTCCCGGGCCTTGGTTTCGCAGGCCCCTGGATCATGCTTTTTTACCATAGCCTACTTTGTTTTGGGGGACCGAGTGTAGCGCTCTTCGCCCGGCGCCAACGAAAAGGGAGGCCACTGGGGCCTCCCTCTTGTACGCGTCTGTCGCGAATGCGACGTGCGATCACTGCTCGCGCAGGATCTTGAGCATGCGCTTGAGCGGCTCTGCCGCGCCCCACAGGAGCTGGTCGCCGACGCTGAAGGCGGAGAGATATTCGCCGCCCATGTTGAGCTTGCGCAGACGGCCGACCGGAATGTCCAGCGTGCCGGTCGCCGCGGTCGGGGTGAGCCCGGCGATGGTGGCTTCCTTGTCGTTGGGGATCAGCTTCACCCAGTCGTTGTGCTTGGCGATGCGCTCCTCGATCTCGTCGAGCGGCACATCCTGCTTGAGCTTGATGGTGAACGCCTGGCTGTGCGAGCGCATCGCGCCGATGCGTACGCACAGGCCGTCGATGGGCACCGGGTTGTCGCCGAGGCCGAGGATCTTGTTGGTTTCGACGAAGCCCTTCCACTCTTCGCGGCTCTGGCCGTTGTCGAGCTTGCTGTCGATCCAGGGGATCAGGCTTCCGGCCAGGGGTGCCGTGAAGTTCTCGGTCGGGAAATCGCCGGCGCGCATTCTGGCGGTGACCTGGCGGTCGATCTCGAGAATGGCGCTGGCCGGGTTGGCGAGATCCGTCGCCACGCTGTCGCGCAGATCGCCCATCTGACTGAGAAGCTCGCGCATGTGCTTGGCGCCGGAGCCGGACGCCGCCTGGTAGGTCATGGAGGTCATCCACTCGACCATGTTGGCCTCGAAAAGCCCGCCCAGGCCCATCAGCATCAGGCTCACGGTGCAGTTGCCACCCACGAAGGTCTTGGCGCCACGGGCGAGCTGCGCGTCGATCACGTGGCGGTTGACCGGATCGAGCACGATGGTCGCCTCGTCTTCCATGCGCAGGGTGCTGGCCGCGTCGATCCAGTAGCCGTTCCAGCCGCTCTGGCGCAGGTCCTTGTACACCTTCTTGGTGTAGTCGCCACCCTGACAGGTGACGATGACATCCAGCGCCTTGAGGGCGTCGAGGTCGAAGGCATCTTTCAGCGCCGGCACGTCCACGCCGATGTCGGGTCCCGGCTGACCCACCTGCGAGGTGGTGAAGAACACGGGTTCGATCCCCTTGAACTCACCGTCCTCCTGCAGGCGATCCATGAGCACCGAGCCCACCATGCCGCGCCATCCGACAAAACCGACTTTCAACATGTAACGTCCTCCGCTGATGCGTGTAAGAGTTGTAGACCACTCACTATAACAAAAGACGCCGGCCGCTGCGTAAGCGGCCGGCGGTTCGAGCCTGGGGCGTGCTGTACTCAGCCGCGCTTGGCGAAGGCCTCGAGCACGGCGTCGCCCATCTCGACGGTGGAGGCGTGGGCCTCGCCCGGCTGGGCGATGTCTGCGGTGCGAAGCCCCTGATCGAGCACGTCGCCCACGGCGGCCTCGATACGCTCGGCGAGCGCCGGCTCGTCGAGCGAGTAGCGCAGCATCATGGCGATCGAGAGCATCATCGCCAAGGGGTTCGCCACGTTTTGGCCGGCGATGTCCGGGGCGCTGCCGTGGCAGGGCTCGAACATGCCCTGGCCGGATTCGTTGAGTGACGCCGACGGCAGCATGCCGATGGAGCCGGTGAGCATGGCGGCGGCATCCGACAGAATGTCGCCGAACATGTTGCCGGTGACCACCACGTCGAACTGCTTGGGCGCGCGCACCAGCTGCATGGCGGCGTTGTCGACGTACATGTGGGAGAGCTCGACGTCCGGGTACTCCGGCGCCAGGCGCTCCATCACCTCGCGCCACAGGATGGTGACCTCAAGCACGTTGGCCTTGTCCACGGAGCAGAGTTTCTTGCCCCGTTTTTGCGCCATCTCGAAGGCGACCCGGCCGATGCGCTCGATCTCGCTTTCTGAGTAGACGTAGGTGTTGAAGCCCACCCGCTCGCCACCCCGCTCCTCGATGCCGCGCGGCTGGCCGAAGTAGATGCCGCCGGTGAGCTCGCGCACGATCATGATGTCGAGCCCGGACACCAGTTCCGGCTTCAGGCTCGAGGCGCTTGCGAGCTGCGGATACAGAAGCGCCGGGCGCAGGTTGCCGAAAAGCCCCAGGTTCTTGCGCAGGCCGAGCAGGCCCTTCTCCGGGCGCTTGGAGAGATCCTCGAGCTTGTCCCACTTCGGCCCGCCCACGGCGCCGAGCAGAATGGCGCGGGCGCCCCTGGCTTTCTCCAGCGTCTCGGCGGGCAGCGGCTCGCCAAACGCATCGAACGCCGAGCCGCCGACCAGCGCCTCTTCCACCTCGATATCGAGCCCCGCCTGCTGGCAGGCCTCGAGCAGGCGCGCCGCCTGGGCGGCGATTTCCGGGCCGATGCCGTCACCGGGCAGCAGCAGTACTTTCTGGGTCATGCGAATTCCTTAAAAAAAGCGTCGGTGAGCGTCAGGCACTCTGACGGAAAAGCCACGGGCGCGCCTGGCGGTGCTTCGCCTCGAAATCTCGAATGGCGTCCTCGTCCTGGAGCGTGATGCCGATGTCGTCGAGGCCCTCGAGCAGACAGTGCTTGCGAAAGGCGTCCACCTCGAAGGTGAAGACGTCGCCGCTGGGGGTGGTGACGCGCTGGTTCTCGAGGTCCACATCGAGGCGGTAGCCGTCACTACTCTCGACTTCTTGGAACAGCTGGTCGACCTGTTCTTCCGCCAGGGTGATCAGCAGGATGCCGTTCTTGAAGGCGTTGTTGTAGAAGATGTCGGCGAAGCTCGGCGCGATCACCACGCGAAAGCCGAAGTCCTCCAGCGCCCAAGGGGCGTGCTCGCGGGAGCTGCCGCAGCCGAAGTTGCGCCGGGCGAGCAGCACCTGGGCGCCCTGGTAGCGCGGCTGGTTGAGCACGAAGCCGTCGTTGAGCGGGCGCTTCGAGCAGTCCTGGCCGGGCTGGCCTTCGTCGAGATAGCGCAGCTCGTCAAACAGGTTCACCCCGAAGCCGGTACGCTTGATCGATTTGAGAAACTGCTTGGGGATGATCAGGTCGGTGTCGACGTTGGCGCGATCCAGCGGCGCGACCAGACCTTCCAGGCGTTCGAACTTGTTCATGTCAGGCCTCCTGGGCGTGAGTGGCGTCGTTGGCGGGCAGCGTGCGGACATCGACGAAATGGCCGGCGATCGCCGCGGCGGCAGCCATCGCCGGGCTCACCAGATGGGTACGCCCGCCGTAGCCCTGGCGGCCTTCGAAGTTGCGATTCGACGTCGAGGCGCAGTGCTCGCCGGCACCGAGCTTATCGGCGTTCATCGCCAGACACATCGAGCAGCCCGGCTCGCGCCACTCGAAGCCCGCCTCGATGAAGATCCTGTCGAGCCCTTCGGCTTCCGCCTGGCGCTTCACGAGCCCCGAGCCCGGCACCACCATGGCGAGCTTGATCGAGTCCGCCACCTTGTTGCCCTTGGCCACTTTAGCGGCCTCGCGCAGATCCTCGATGCGCGAGTTGGTGCAGGAGCCGATGAACACCTTGTCGAGCTTGATGTCGGTGATCTTCTGGTTCGCCTGCAGGCCCATGTACTCCAGCGCCCGGGTGTGGCTGCGCTTGACGGTGTCATCCACCGCGGCCAGCGGGTCCGGCACCTGGCCTGTAATGCCGGTGACCATCTCGGGGCTCGTGCCCCAGCTCACTTGGGGCTCGATCTCTTCGGCTTTGAGCGTCACGACCTTGTCGAAAGTGGCATCATCATCCGAGACCAGCGCGCGCCAGTCGGCCACCGCGGCGTCCCACTGCTCGGCGCTGGGCGCGAAGGGGCGCTCGGCGAGGTACTCGATGGTGGTGTCGTCGACGCCGATCAGGCCCACCCGGGCGCCGGCTTCGATCGCCATGTTGCACACCGTCATGCGCCCTTCCATGGAGAGCGAGGCGATGGCGCTGCCGGCGAACTCGATGGCGTAGCCGGTGCCGCCGGCAGTGCCGATCTCGCCGATGATCGCCAGCACCACGTCCTTGGCGGTGACGCCGAGGCCCAGTTCGCCTTCCACGCGCACCTGCATGTTCTTCATCTTCTGGGCAAGCAAGCACTGGGTCGCCAGCACGTGCTCGACTTCCGAGGTGCCGATACCGTGGGCAAGCGCCGCGAAGGCGCCGTGGGTGGCGGTGTGGGAGTCGCCGCACACCACGGTCATGCCGGGAAGCGTGGCGCCCTGCTCCGGGCCGACCACGTGAACGATGCCCTGGCGCGGGTCGTTGATCTTGAACTCTTCGATGCCGTACTCGAGGCAGTTGTCGTCGAGCGTCTGCACCTGGATCAAGGAGACCGGGTCCTCGATGCCGCTGTTGCCGGCGGCGCGCTCCTTGAGCGTGGTCGGCACGTTGTGATCTGGCGTGGCCAGGTTGGCGTCGAGCCGCCACGGTTTACGCTTGGCCAGGCGCAGGCCTTCGAAGGCCTGGGGCGAGGTGACTTCGTGCAGCAGCTGGCGGTCGATGTAGATCAGCGCAGTGCCGTCGTCGCGCTGCTTGACCAAATGCTGGTTCCAGAGTTTGTCGTAGAGGGTTTGACCTGACATCGTGCTCTCCCGGGCGGCTGCCCTGCTGATTCGGTCCGGTGCGTCCGTCGTTTTTGCCTTCCGCCTCTAGGGGGCGGTGGATGGCAACCAGTGTCACGCGGCTCGCGCATAAAAGCAATTCATGTTATTCATGGATTGGATTCCATACTGGAATACCTGCTCAAGCGCTTTTCAGCCAGGAGATCGCGGATGGATACCCAGAGCCTGCAGGCCTTTCTGGCCGTGGCCGATACCCAGAGCTTTTCCCGCGCTGCCGAGCGGCTCCACCTGACCCAGCCGGCAGTGAGCAAGCGCATCGCCACCCTCGAGAGCCAGCTCGAAACGCGGCTTTTCGATCGTATCGGACGGCGCATCGCGCTGACCGAGGCGGGCCACCTGCTGCGCCCGCAGGCAGTGCGCATTCTCGAGGCGATGGAGGATAGCCGCCGGGCGCTGGCCAATCTGTCGGGCCAGGTGGGCGGCAGGCTGACGCTCGCCACCAGCCATCACATCGGCCTTCATCGCCTGCCGCCGATTCTCAAGCGCTATACGCGAGCCCACCCGGACGTGGCGCTGGATTTGCGCTTTCAGGATTCCGAGCTCGCCTACCAGAGCGTGCTCGACGGGCAGGTGGAGATCGCGGTGGTGACCCTTTCGCCCACCCCATTGACAGCGCTTTCGGCGGTGGAGCTATGGCGTGACCGGCTGTGTTTCGTCTGCGCGCCGGATCACCCCCTCGCCCGCCTGCCGGGGCCGCTGTCGCTCGACACGCTGTGCGCCTTCGACTGCGTGCTGCCGGGATTCCAGACCTTCACCCATGCGTTGATCCAGCGCCGCTTCGAGCAGGCGGGTCTGGTGCTTCAGGTGTCCGTTGCCACCAACTATCTCGAGACGCTGAAGATGCTGTGCAATGTCGGCCTTGGCTGGAGCGTGCTGCCCCAGGGCATGGTGGAGGGTGAGCTGATCGAGCTCGAGGTTGATACTCCCCCCCTCGAGCGCCCGTTGGGCTACCTGGTGCATACCCGCCGCACGCTCTCCAACGCCGCGCTCGAGCTGATCGACGCGCTTGAAAGCCAAGGCCAGGCGCCGAAAGCAAGATGAGAAATGTCATGCGCTTTTTCTAGGTCGGGCGTAGCAAGCGGACGTGATATGGGCGGGGCCTCGCTGGTCATCAGGTTCACGTTTTAGGCTAGTTTTACATTTCAGATACTCCTATACACTAAAAGTTACACTTAATTACACAAGTGTCACTTCATCGGCCTGTGTAGGACACTCATCATGCATGATCGCCTTCGCCCTTTGTGGCCCTTGAGCCTGCTCGCAAGCCTGGTGGCTGGAGCGGCCCAGGCCCAGAGCAGCACGGACGTGACCCGCGAATCGCTGGTACGCGAAGCGCGCGAGGGGGCGCTTCCTGAGGCCATCGCGGGCCTCGAGCGCCTTTACGCCCAGACCGGCGACGAGCGTGTGCGGGCGGATCTGATCGCGCTGCTGGTGCGCGCCGAGCGTTACCAGCAGGCTCTCGATGTCTGCACCGGCTGCCGAGTCGAGCAGTACCAGGCCGGCGAACTCGAGACCTTGGGGAGCGCGGCGAGAAGCGTCCAGGCCTTCGATCAGGCGCTTGTCTACTATCAGGCGCTCGCGCAGCGCGACCCGGAGGCCACCCAGGCCCTGCTCGGCCAGGCGCTCGTCTACACCGACCAGCAGCGCTATACCGAAGCCGGTATCGCGCTAGAGCGCTACGAGCGCCTTGCGGGCAGCACCACCCAGGGGCTCGAGGCGCGCGGCTATCTCGCCTCCCAGACCCAGAACCCGGTACAGGAGCTCGCCGCCCGCCAGGCGCTGGTCGAGCGCGATACCGACAACACCGGCGAGCTCCAGGCGGTCTACCGCCTGGCAGTGGGGCTCGGCGCCAGCAGCGCCGCGCGTGAGCTGATGCTCGCACACCCGGACACCTTCGCGGCCAGCGACCGGCTGTGGCTTGCCTACTACGAGGCGGTGACCGATATCCGCCTGGGCATTCATACCGACCAGCCCAACCGCACGGCCAGCGGGCTGGCCCAGCTCGATTCGGTGCTGGCCGCGCCGGGCCTGCCCGACGAGCTCGAGACCCGCGCCGAGTACGACAAGGTGGTGGCGCTGTCGGAGCTGCGCCGCTTCAGCGAGGCCGAGGCGCTGTCGATGCGACTCGAGCTTCAGTACGGTGCCCTGCCCGACTACGTGCTGCGCGCTCGCGCCCTGGCGTTGAACGGGCTGGGACGCCCGGATGAAGCCGCCACCCTCTACCGCGAGCTGATCCGCCGCTCGCCGCAGATGGCCGTGGACCCGGACGACCCGCTCAACGAAGGGCTCTTCTACAGCTACACCGACGCCCAGCGTTTCAAGGAGGCCGACCGGCTGCTGCAGAGCTGGCTTGGCAAGGAGCCGGAGTACCGTTGGGACTTCACCCGCACCGTTCAGATCGACAACACCAATTACCAGAAGATTCTCATGCTCGATGTCCTCCTGACCGCCTGGCGCGGGCAGATGGACGAGGCCAGCGAGCGGCTGGCGAGCTACCAGGCCCAGGCCCCGGGCGAGCCGTATCTTTGGATAACCAAGGGCGACCTCGAGCGCGACCGGGGCTGGCCGCGCGAAGCCGAAACCTCCTATCGGATGGCCGAGACCCTGCTGCCGCCGGACCAGCGCTACCAGGCCGAGCACGGCGTGCTTCTGGCGCGCCTGCAGCGCGGCCAGTGGGAAGGCACCACGACCGAGATCGCCCGCGAGATCAGCGAAGCGCGCCCCAGCGCCTCCCGTGACGAGCTGGCTCGGGAGTGGCGCGAAGCCCGGGCGCCGCAGCTCAGCGCCACCGTCACGCGCGCCACCGGCGACGGCACGGGCACCCAGGCATCGAAAGAGTGGCGCTCGCAAGTGCGCCTGGATGGACCGCGCGACGCCCGCGGCTCGCGCCCCTTCGTCGAGCAGATCAACCAGTACGGCGAGTTCGACGAGCGAGAGCTTCGCGCCGGCTACACCATGGCGGGCTACGAGATCAACCTGCACCCGGCGACCGTGGTGGTCGCGGCAGGCACCGGCGCGCAGCTGGGTCGCGACTTTCTCGCCCAGGTGGACATTCGCTACGCGTTCGATGACCAGCTCAGCGCGACGCTCGGCGCCGACATCAACAGTGTGGATACGCCGCTGCGCGCGCTCGATGACGGTGTCAGTGCCGATCGCTACCGCGCCGAACTCGCCTTTCGCCGCGACGAGCGCGGCACTGGAGCGATCGGCGTATCGGCGATGGACTTCAGTGATGACAACCTGCGCCGCGCCGCCTACGGCTACTGGCGCGAGACGCTCTATCACCTGGATCGCTGGCAGATCGATGCTGAAGTACAGGCGAGCGCCTCGCTCAACGACGACGTGACGGCGAGCTACTTCAACCCGGAGCGTGACGCGAATCTCGGCGGGTTGCTGTCGGTGAACTACGAGATTCCGCTGGATTACCGCCAGTCGTTCACCCAGACGCTGACGATCGGCTCCGGGCGCCACTGGCAGGAGAATGTCGATGCCGAGAACACCTGGTCGATCGGCTACGGCCACCGCTTCGAGCTCGCGCCACGCTTCGAGCTCGAATACGGCATCACCCGGGAGCGCGCGGTCTACGATGGCATTCCCGAGTACGACAACACCCTAAGCGCAGGTTTCGTATGGAGATTTCAATAATGGACTGGCGACGACTCATCGCAGGCGTGGTGATACTGCTGGCGAGCCTGCCGGCCCTGGCGCAGCGCGCTCCGAACGACTTCGTGGTGATCAGCTACCACGACGTGGTGGATTCCCAGGTCACACCGGATAGAACGCTCTACTCCCAGACCATCACGCGCACGCGGCTGGTGGAGCATTTCAACCTCATCGAAGCCGAGGGCTACCAGCCGGTCAGCTTCCAGCAGATCCTCGATGCCCGAGAAGGCCGCACGCCGCTGCCGGACAAGGCGGTACTCCTGACTTTCGACGACGGCTACCGGAGCTTCTACGACATCGTCTTCCCGCTATTGAAGCTCTACGACTTTCCCGCCGTGCAGGCGGTGGTGGGCAGCTGGCTCGACGTGCCCGAGGGCGGTCGGGTGCCTTACGGGGCCACCACCCTGCCCCGGGAGCAGTTCTTGAGCTGGGCGCAGGTGCGCGAGCTCGACGAATCGCCGCTGGTGGAGATCGCCTCGCACTCCTTTGATCTGCACCACGGGGTGCTGGGCAACCCGCAGGGCAACGAGCAAGGCGCGGCGGTGACCAGCATCTGGAGCCGCCAGGGCGGCTACGAGTCCGAAACCGACTACCTGGCGCGCATTCGCGCCGACATGGCGCGCACCCGCGCGCAGTTCGACGAACATCTGGGTCGCGCGCCGCGGCTGATGGTGTGGCCCTACGGGGCGTACAGCCAGGCCACCCTTGACCTGGCCGCCGAGGTCGGCATGCGCTACACCTTCAGCCTCTTGAGCTCGCCCAACCGCGAAGGCGACTCGCTCGACAGCATTCACCGCTACCTGATCGACCAGGAGACCAGCCTGCAGACGATCAACGAGATCCTCGCCAACCGCGTGTGGGAGAACGAGGCGCTGCGCATCGTCCACGTGGATCTTGACTACGTCTATGACCCGGATCCGGTCCAGCAGGAGCAGAACCTCGACCGGCTGATCCAGCGCATCTACAGCTACGGCGTTTCCACGGTCTACCTGCAGGCCTTCGCCGACCCGGAAGGCGACGGCGTAGCCAACGCCCTCTATTTCCCCAACCGCCACCTGCCGATGCGCGCGGATCTATTCAACCGCGTGGCCTGGCAGCTCAAGAAGCGCGCCGGGGTAAAGGTCTACGCCTGGATGCCGGTACTCTCCTTCGACCTGGGCGAGCATCATGCCTACGTCATCAACGACCGCACCGGCGGCGAGGCGCCGGAGCTCTACCGCCGCCTCTCCCCCTTCGACGCCGACAACCGCCGGCTCATCAATGAGATCTACCAGGATCTCGGACGCATGACCAAGTTCGACGGCGTGCTGTTCCACGACGACGCCTTCCTGACCGATCACGAGGACGCCGGCATTGAGGCGCTCAGGGCCTACGTCAACGCCGGCCTGCCCGGCAGCCTGGATGCGCTGCAGAGCGAGGGCTCGATCGAGCGCTGGACCGACTACAAGGAGCGCTTTCTGGCGGACTTCACCCAGGAGCTTCTCGCCTCGGCCAACTACTATCGCCAGTCGGACAACAAGGCGTTCACCAGTTCGCGCAACCTGTACGCGATCACGATCATGAACCCAGAAAGCCAGCAGTGGTTCTCGCAAAGCGCACCTGGCTTCGCCCGCGCCTACGATTTTGTCGCGGTAATGGCCATGCCCTACATGGAAGGGGCCGACGCCGATCCCGAAGGCTGGCTGAGAACGCTCGCGCGGCGCGCGCTTGCCAGTGTCGGCGCCGATCAACTGGTGTTCGAGCTGCAGACCCAGGACTGGCGCACCCAGACGCCGATACCGAGCGAGGAGATCGCCGGCTGGGTGCGCCTGCTCAAGGAGGAAGGCATTCGCCACATCGGCTACTACCCGGACGACTTCCTGCAGAATCACCCTGAGATCGACGTGATCCGCCCGCACTTTTCCATCGGCCAACGCTTCAGGGCGCTGCCATGAACCTGCTCGACTCCCTGGCCGTCTTCACGCTCGGCTACCCAAGCGTCATGGCCACCATCTGGATCTGCGGCGGCGTCTATTTCTACCTTCACTGGGAGCGCAAGCAGCCGCGCACCACCACCTTTCAATGGCAGGCCGATGCACCGTCGGTTTCGGTGCTGCTGCCCTGCTACAACGAAGGGCTCAACGTCGATGAAACCGTGCAGCACCTGTTCAAGCAGAACTATCCCGACATGGAGGTAGTGGCGATCAACGACGGCAGTCGCGACGACACCCTGGCAAGGCTCACCGCCCTGGCGGCGACCCACCCGCGCCTGACGGTGCTCGACCAGCCCAATCAGGGCAAGGCGAGCGCGATGAACCATGGGCTGAGCCGCGCTCGCGGCGAGATCATCGTGGGCATCGATGGCGACGCGATCCTCGATTACGACGCGGTGGGCTTCATGGTCAGCCACTTTCTGAGCAGCCCCCGGGTGAGCGGCGTGACCGGCAATCCCCGAGTGCGCACCCGCTCGACGGCGATCGGCAAGATCCAGACCGGCGAGTTCTCGGCGATCATCGGACTGATCAAGCGCGCCCAGCGCATCTACGGCATGGTGTTCACCATTTCCGGGGTGATCTGCGCCTTTCGCCGCCAGGCGCTGGAAGAGATCGGCGGCTGGAGCACCGACATGATCACCGAGGACATCGACGTCAGCTGGCGACTGCAGCTGGCCGGCGGCCAGGTGCGCTACGAGCCGCGCGCCATGTGCTGGGTGTTGATGCCGGAAACCCTGCGCGGGCTCTACAAGCAGCGCCTGCGCTGGGCCCAGGGCGGTGGCGAGGTGTTTTTGCGCTACTTCACCCAGACCATGCGCTGGCGAAACCGCCGCTTCTGGATCCTGATGCTCGAATACATCGTCAGCGTGATCTGGTGCTACTCGGTTCTGGTGCTGATGCTGGCTTGGCTCGTCACGACGCTGCTCTCGCCCTGGAGCTTTCCGGTCACCGCCGGGATGCTGTCGTATTTCGGCAGCCTTTTGGTCTTCATCAGCTTCATCCAGTTCTCGGTGAGCTTCTACATCGACAGCCGCTACGACCGCGAGATTCTCAAGTGCGTGTACTGGAGCATCTGGTACCCCTTCGCCTACTGGCTGCTCAACATGACCACCGTGATCGTCGCCTTTCCCAAGGCGATGCGTCGTCAAAAGGGCCGGCTCGCCACCTGGCAGAGCCCCGACCGAGGAGAGATGTTCCATGAGCAACAAGCTGACTCCCGTGATCATCGATAACGCCTGCCGCAAAGGCTGGCAGTACCGCGCCCGCGACAGTGTCATGGCGCTGATCACCCTGGCCCTGTGGCTGATGGTGCTGTCACGGCTGCATGCCTTCTACGCGGTGGAAGACGCCATCCTCGCCCAGCTCCTGAACTCGGCCATGCTCCAGCTGCTGGTGGCGGGGTTCGTCGTCACCTTCCTGACGTTTCACGCCTGGGCGATCTACAATCGCTATCTCTATCTCAGCCTGGAAAGGGATCGCACGCAGACGGTCGTGCCGCTGCTCGAGCAGCAAGAATCCTGGGGTGCACCGCTTCATGGCGTTCGCCTCGACGAACGCGTCGAGAAAGCGAGGCGCTAGCCAGTGCCGCCCCTCGCAATCAACCGCCCATCAGCCGCTTGATAAAACGCACCACCGCATTGGGTCGGGGTCGGGTGTCCCACTTGTAGAGCTTGCCCTGAGGCAGCTCGGCCTCGGCTCCGTAGCCGGTGAGGTCCTTCGAGAGCAGCGGCGCCAGCGCGTAGAGGTGGTCCTCGTTGTCGCGCGACGCTTGCTGCATATGCGACAGTGTCTTCTTGATGACGGCGTAGTTGCCTGGCGGCCGACCTCGCTCTTCGAAGGAGGCGACATCGTCCGGGTCGATATGGTCGTGATAGACCCGCCACTGCTCGCGCCCATCCTTCCAGCACGCGAACTCGGAAAGCCAAGCCTGCTCCTCGAGCTCGCCGAACATCATCTCGCGCCCGGCGGAGAGAAAACGCCGCTCCTCGGGCAAAAAGAACAGCGATGCACGCCCACCGCCATACTCGAAGACGAACAGCCGCTCGTCGGGGGTGACCACTGCCACCAGGTCCGGGTCGTCGGTTTTTTGCGTCTCTTGCGCGACCAGGTCCTTCTTTATCTGATCGAGGTGCGCGGCGTCGCAGACGAGCCACGAGAAATCCATGTGTTGATGTTTCATTGCGCTCACGCTTGCCAAGGGTTGAAGGGGTAAAACTACCGCCAATCTCCCGCTTTTTCGACCGTGGCTTTTGCTGGTCTTTCGCCGCCTGTCCGATTAGCCTGCTAACTCGACAGCCAAGGATCGATCATGGAAAGAAAAAGCTCCCGGCCTCGCCTGGCAGGCGTTCTGGCGCTCGCGGGTCTGATCGCGCAGATCATCGGTTTCACTTCCTGGGCCGAGACGACCCAAGCAGTGAGCTACCTGTTCTGGGCAGCGGTGGCGCTGCTGTGGAAAGACATACCCAAGCGCTCGCGAACTCAGGCGGCGGTGCTGATCGTACTCTCCTGCGCGATGCTGGCGCTGGCGCGGCTTGGCTATGGCGCAGGCATCCAGTGGCCCCGAGTGCTGGAGGGCAACGTCTTCGTGGTGGCGATGCTGGTCGGGGTGAGCTTCATATCGCTGATCGGCCCCCAGGAAAACACCCGGGCCTCGGGCAAGCGGCTGACCGGCAGCGGCGGCATTCTGCGTACCTGGCTGGGCGTGCACTTTCTCGGCACCATCCTGAACCTTTCCACCATCTTCATGGTGGGGGATCGTATCGCGCGCCGGCGTCCGTTGAGCATGCCCCAGTATCTGGCGCTTAATCGGGGGCTTTCAAGCGCCGCGCTCTGGTCACCGTTCTTCGCCTCGATGGGGCTGGTGATCGCCCTCGCCCCGGAGGTGAAGTACGGCCATATCGCGCTGCTGGGGTTTCCGCTCGCCCTGCTGTCGGGGCTTTTCACCACCGTGGAGCTCGACCGGCGCTTCGATCTCGCCGAGATCGACGGCTTCTCGCTCTCGCCCCGAAGCCTTCTGATGCCGCTGTGCATGGCGGCGGGCGTCATGCTCTTTCACTTCTGGCTGACGCCGGCGCTCTCCATCGTCAGCATCATCACGTTCTTGATTCCCGCCGTGGCGGTATTCGCCAACCTGCGTCACGGCGCCCTTCAGACCGTCAAGCGCGTACGCCTGCACACGTTCAATCGCCTGCCCGCCATGCGCGGCGAGCTTTCGCTGTTTCTGGCGGCGGGGCTTCTGACCACCGGGCTCTCCACGCTGGTCAACGCCGCCGCCGGCGAGAACTGGACGCTGTTCGCGCATTTCGGCACGCCTCAGGCCATGGGGAGTTTTGTCGCGATCACGCTGAGCGCGCTGGCGGGGCTTCACCCGATCATCGGTATCTCGATACTGGCCTCGGTGCTCGAGCTTGCCGCCAGCGAGCAGACGCTGTTCGCCTTCGTGGCGCTCAGCGCCTGGTCGGTGGGGACCAGCGTCGGGCCGCTTTCGGGCATCAACCTTTCGCTGCAGGGGCGCTATGGCGTGGGTAGTTATGCGATGATGCGCAACAACTTGGTCTATGCGGGGGTGATGAGCCTGCTCTCGCTGGGCGCGATCGCAGGCTTGGGCTTGGTCGGCGCCTGAGAAGAATCAGGTCTCGACGATCTTGTTCGGGAAGCGGTAGAAGTAGCGGTGGCCACACTGGTGGCAGGGCTCGAGGCGCGCAACGTTTTCGAGCATCACCTGGGCATCGCAATGAACGCAGGCCATGAGCCCGGGAGCGGCCACCTCACCTTCGCAGTAGTCGGCCCGGGCGGCTTCCAGGTCGTCCTCGAAGCGCTCGCGCTCGACCACGCTACGATCGGCGATCGACAAGAGCGACTCCGCCACCCGCCGCGACAGCGTGTCGATGTCGACGCCCAGCCACTGGGCGACCTGCTTGCCGGTATCCGCCATGTAGTGGCGCATGTCCTTGAGATCGCGCTCGACCCAGGCGCGCAAGAGCGCCAGTTCGTCCTTGGTGTACTCCTCGAACTCGGCCTCGAAGGCCACGGCGTCGTCCAGATCCTTCTGCAGGTTGGTCCAGGTGAGCTCGTGGGCGCCATCCTTCATGCGCTCCAGTAGGCGTTCGTAGCCTTCGCGCAGCCGGTGATCGTTGTGTCGTTCCATGGTCGCTCTCCTTTTTCAATACCGCCTTCGATGTTGCGCTTGACGTGCGTGGCCACCATAGGCGGCTAACCGTTCAAGGTTTTATCAGCATAGGATACAATCGAGCCTACTTGTCTGACAGATGTCATTCTCATTCATACCGCGCCCGCAGGGGCGACTTACGCCAAGGCATTGAAAAAACCGATGGATGCACACTACAGCCCTCGTGAGATCGAACGTGACGCCCAGCAGTACTGGGACAAGAACCAGTGCTTCAAGGCGGTAGAGGACGCCAACCGCGAAAAGTTCTACTGCCTGTCGATGTTCCCCTACCCCAGCGGCAAGCTTCACATGGGCCACGTGCGCAACTACACCATCGGTGACGTGGTCTCGCGCTTTCACCGCATGCAGGGCAAGAACGTCCTTCAACCGATGGGCTGGGACGCCTTCGGCATGCCGGCGGAGAACGCCGCCATCCAGAATCAGGTGCCACCGGGCGAGTGGACCTACCAGAACATCGACTACATGCGCAACCAGTTGAAGGCGCTGGGCTTCGCCTACGACTGGAGCCGCGAGTTCGCTACCTGCGACGTCAGCTACTACCGCTGGGAGCAGTGGTTCTTCACCAAGCTGGTCGACAAGGGCCTGGTCTACAAGAAGATGTCCACGGTCAACTGGGACCCGGTGGACCAGACGGTACTGGCCAACGAGCAGGTGATCGACGGCCGCGGCTGGCGCTCCGGGGCACTCGTCGAGCGCAAGGAAATCCCGCTGTGGTTCTTGAAGATCACCGACTACGCCGAGGAGCTACTGGCGGATCTGGACAAGGTCGAGTGGCCCGAGCAGGTCAAGACCATGCAGCGCAACTGGATCGGCAAGTCGAAAGGCGTCGAGCTCGCCTTCGACATCGAAAGCCGCAACGGCGAGGTTTGCGAGCCGCTGTCCGTCTACACCACTCGCCCGGACACGCTGATGGGCGTGACCTACGTGGCCGTGGCCGCCGGGCATCCGCTGGCGAAAGCCGCCGCCGAGCACGACCCGGCGCTTGCCGCCTTCTGTGACGAGTGCGCCAAGGGCGGCACCTCGGAAGCCGAGATGGCGACCAAGGAGAAGCTCGGCATGGCCACCGGCCACAGCGCGATCCACCCGATCACCGGCGAGCGCGTGCCGGTGTTCGTGGCCAACTTCGTGCTCATGGAGTTCGGCACGGGTGCTGTCATGGCGGTGCCCGCCCACGACCAGCGCGACTGGGAGTTCGCCACCAAGTACGGTGTGGCGATCAAGCCGGTCATCGCCGGTGAAGACGGTAGCGCACCGGATCTGTCGGCTGCCGCCTACACCGAGCACGGCACGCTGATCAACTCCGGCGAGTTCGACGGCCTCGGGTTCGAGGCGGCGTTCGAGGCCATCGCGGCGAAGCTTGCCGAGATGGGCCGCGGCGAGGTGAAGACCAACTACCGCATCCGCGACTGGGGCGTGGCCCGCCAGCGCTACTGGGGCGCGCCGATTCCGGTCAAGTACGGCCCCGAAGGCCAGACCGTGCCGCTGACCGACGAGGAGCTTCCGGTGCACCTGCCCATGGAAGTCACCGTCGACGCCTCCGGCTCGCCGCTCAAGAAGATGCCGGCGTTTTCCGATATGGGCGACGGCTGGACGCGGGAAACCGACACCTTCGATACCTTCATGGAGTCCTCCTGGTACTTCGCCCGCTTCGCCTGCGCCGACAATCACGATGCCATGCTCGACGCGCGCGCCAACTACTGGCTGCCGGTGGATCTCTACATCGGCGGGATCGAGCACGCCATTTTGCACCTGCTCTACGCGCGCTTCTTCCACAAGCTGATGCGCGATTTCGGCCTGGTCGAGTGCGACGAGCCCTTCCAGCAGCTGCTCACCCAGGGCATGGTGATCGCCGAGACCTACTACCGCACGCAGGATAACGGCGGCAAGCAGTGGTTCAACCCGGCGGACGTGGACGTCACCCGCGACGACAAGGGCCGCCCGGTCAGCGCGGTATTGATGAGCGACGGCGAGCCGGTCGAGATGGGCGGCATCGAGAAGATGTCGAAATCCAAGAACAACGGGGTCGATCCGCAGTCGATGATCGATCGCTTCGGCGCCGATACCGTGCGCCTGTTCATGATGTTCGCCGCCCCGCCGGAGCAGTCGCTCGAGTGGTCCGACTCCGGCGTCGAAGGCGCGCATCGCTTCTTGAAGCGCATCTGGCGTCAGGTTCAGGAGCATCTCGAGGCCGGCACGCCCGGCTCGCTCGATACCGCCGCACTCGACGACGATCAGAAGGCGCTGCGGCGCAAGACCCACGAGACGATCAAGAAGGCGAGCGACGATATCGGCCGGCGCACCACCTTCAACACCGCCATCGCCGCGGTGATGGAGCTTTCGAACGCCGTGGCCAAGTTCGACGATACCTCCGCCCAGGGTCTTGCCGTGAGCCGCGAAGCGCTCGAGGCCTGCGTGCTGATCCTTGCGCCGATCACCCCGCACATCGCCCATGCGCTGTGGCAACAGCTTGGCCACAGCGAACCCGCCATCGAGGCGACCTGGCCTGCGGTGGACGAGACGGCGCTGACCCGCGAAAGCCTCGAGCTCGTGGTGCAGGTCAACGGCAAGCTGCGCGCCCGCCTCGAGGTACCGGCCCAGGCAGACAAGGCCTCCATCGAGCAGCTGGCGATGGAGAACGACAACGTGCAGCGACATCTCGAGGGCAAGACGGTGCGCAAGGTGATCGTCGTCCCGGGCAAGCTGGTCAACATCGTGGTGAGCGGATGAGCCTTTCTCGACCCGTGACGCGCCGTCGCCTGCTGGCGATCGGCGCAAGCCTTGCCTCGGCGGCACTGCTCGCCGGGTGCGGCTTCAAACTGCGAGGCGTTGGCTCGCTTCCCGCCCTGCCGCCGCTGTCGCTCGAAGGCGACACTACCTCGGCCCTCGCCCGGGCGCTGGAAGCCCAGCTCTCTCGCCAGGGCACCCAGGTAGCCGACGACGCCCCCTGGCGAGTGACGCTGGGCAC
>NZ_JAMZBC010000059.1 GCF_024158715.1 Halomonas sp. 707D7
GCAGCGCCGCCGTCTGACTCAGGCGCTGGGCGAATGGGCCGAGGCACCGCTTGCCGAGCTCGAGCGGGCGGTGTCCACCTTCGAGACGCAGTGCGCGCGTTCGGCCTCGGCCTGCGCCTGGCGAGCGCTGGCCGCCTGCGCCCTCGCCTGCTCCACCTGCTCGCTCGTGACGATGTCGCCGGCGGGCTCAGCGGGCGCGGGGTGGGCCGTGCTTCCGCAGACCGGGCAAGGCGTGTCCGCCTCGAGGGTCTGCGCCAACAGCGCCGCCTGGCTGCGGTGCCAGTGCATTTCGCACTCGGTGGCGGCGCGCTCGGCGCGTTGGGTGGCCGCCTGACAGCGCTCTAGAGCTTGGCCAGCGCGGTGCTCGGCGGCGCCGGCCTTGCGCTGTTTTTCGCCCAGCGTTTCGAGCTCGCGGCGCGCCGCCTCGAGCTCCCTGTGCCGACCAAGCTCCGCCGGTGCCCCCGCAAGCGACTGATACTCCGCCTGCAGCGCCTCGAGCCGCTGGCTTGCCGCCTCACCCTGGCGGCGAATCTCGTCCAGGCGCTGCGTCTCGCGCTGGAAGCTGTTCTCCAGGCGCTCCCGCGCCGCCTCGGCCTGGCTTGCCCGTGCAGCGAGCTCTTCGAGCGCCCGACCCTTGTCGAGATACTCGCCCAGCGCCCGGCGACGCTCGGTCAGTTCACCCAGTTGCTCGGCGCGCTGTTGCGCCGTGGAAAGCGCCGTTTGCGCCTCGAGCGTGCGCTCGCGCTGGATGTTCAGCGCGGATTCGGCCTGACGCTGCTCCTCGCGGGCCGCCTCGCACGCCTTGCGCGCCTGGGCTTCGGTGTCGAAAGGCGCGCGCAGATGCTGGGCGCGCTCGTTCTGTGCAAGCCGCTGGCGCGCGGCTTCGATCGCCTCAACGTGCTCCAGGTGCGCGCGCTTGTCGGTGATCAGCGCATCGCGGGCCTGGCGCTGGCGCTCGATCTCCCGGCCCGCGTCGCGGCGCTGCTCCGCTTCACGGCGTGCGCGCCTGGCGGCTTCAAAGCGGGCACTGGCCTCCTCGACCCGGGGCGCCAGGGAAGCCAGCTCCTCGTCGAGGGCCGCCTCGCTTTCGAGCTCGCCGCCGGCCAGCAGGCCGCTGATGTGCTCGCGGTGACTCTTGACGCGGGAGACGATGCCTTTCGAGCGCTCGAGCAGCTCATCCTCGATGCGCTTGAAGATCTGCGTCTGGAACAGTCGGGCGAAGATCTTCTCGCGCTCGCTGGAAGGTGCGACCAAAAGCTCGCGAAACTTGCCCTGGGGCAGCACCATCACCTGGCGAAACTGCTTGACGTCGAGGCCGAGCAGCGCCTGGATTTGCGCGGTGGCTTCCCCCACGTTCCTGGCCACCAGGCAGTGGCGCTCCTCGAGCGCTTCGCTCAGCTGCCAGAGCTGGGCTTCGGTGTTCTGCGTGGTGGTGCCCTCCCCCTTGACCTTGGGACGCTCCTGCTGGGGCACGCGGCGAATGCGGTAGAAGCGGTCGTGCAGGCGAAAATCCAGCGTCACTTCGGTGAGCAGCCGGGGGCTTGCCGCGTCGCAGCGCATGTCGCCCCCGGTACGCTCCTCGCCGGTGGTCTGGCCGTAGAGGGCAAAGCAGATCGCATCCAGAATCGAGCTCTTGCCGGCGCCCGTGGGGCCGTTGATCAGAAACAGCGGGTGGCGGCCCAGGGCGGTGAAATCGAGCCGCTCGGTGCCGGCGAAGGGGCCGAAGGCCTGAAGGGTGAGCGCCAGCGGCGTCATGGCGTGCCCTCCTTGGCGAGCTCGTCGATCAGCCGGCGCATGACCTCCTTCTGCTCCTCGTCCAGCGCTTCGCCGCTGGTCTGCTCGAAGAAGTCGCCGAACATGTCCAGGGCGCTGAAGTGGAGCTTTTCGCGGTCGAGCTGCTGGGCGCCGCGCGCTTCCAGCATGCCGGGCTTCTCCAGGTGCAGCACGTTGGGGTAGAAGGCGCGCAGCTTGCTCATCGGGTCCAGCAATGCGTGGCGATCAGTCAGGCGCACCAGCAGGTAGTCGTCGCGACGCTCGGGCGTGGCGCTTTCTGCCTCTCGAAGAAGCGTTTCGAGCTCGCCTTCGAGCACGCGTACCTCGCGCCGGGGTATCAGCGTGCGCCAGTCCATCGTTACGGTGCCCTGCTCGTCGATGTCCACCAGGGTGACGCCCTTGCGCTGGCGCGCCTCCGAAAAGCTGTACTTCAAGAGCGAGCCGCTGTAGCGGATGTGCTCGCCACCGCGGTACTGGGGGCCGTGCAGATGACCCAGCGCCACGTAGTCGAAGTGGCGCATCGGCTCCCAGGCCACGCTCTCCACCCCGCCGAGGTTCAAGGGGCGCTCGGAGTCCGAGGCCGTGCCGCCGTCGACGAAGCAGTGGCTCATCAACAGCGTCGGGCGGTCTGGCCGGCGCGCGGCGTCGATGCGCTCGACGAGAAAGCGGTGGGCGGCGTCGAAGTCGCGCACGTCGACCTCGAAGCGGCTGCGCACGTGCTCCGGGTCGGCGTAGGGAATGCCGAAGACGTCCACCTCGACGCCCTTGGCGGCCAGCATCACCGGCGTGGCGCAGCGCCCGAGATCGGAAAGGATATGCAGCCCGGCCTTGCGCAGGTGGCGGGCGCCGAAGCGCAGCCGCTCGGCGCTGTCGTGGTTGCCGGAGATCATCACCACGGGCAGGCCGCGCTTGTCGCAGAGCTCGAAAAGCACGTCATCGAGCAGCGTGATCGCTCCCGCCGGGGGAACCGCGCGGTCGAAGATGTCGCCCGATACCAGCACCGCATCGACCGCGTCGCGATCGACGATCTCGATGAGCTGGTCGAGCACGACGCGCTGGTCGTCGAGCAGCGAGACGTTGTGGAAAAGCCGCCCCAGGTGCCAGTCGGCGGTGTGAAGAAGTCGCATGGCAGGCTCGCGTTGGCAAAGTTGCCCGCATCTTATCATTTGGGCCGCGACGCGGCGCCCGCCATGCGAGACGGGAGTGAACCGCTTCAGGGTTCGATGGGCAGGTTGCGCTTGTGCTGGGTGCGCTGGTACGTCTGCACGATGGTCTTGCGCGCCTCGTCGCCGATCTCCTCGCCCATCAGGAAGGCATCGATGTCGGCGTAGGTCACGCCCAGCGCCTCCTCGTCGGCGAGCTGGGGCTTGAGGGTCTCGAGATCCGCGGTAGGCTGCTTCTTCACCAGCGCTTCCGGGGCGCCCAGTTCGGCGCCAAGCCGACGTACCTGGTCCTTGGTGAGCCCCGCCAGGGGCGCCACGTCGCAGGCGCCGTCGCCGTACTTGGTGAAAAAGCCCATCATCGCCTCGGCGGCCTGGTCGGTCCCCACCACGAGCCCGCCATGGGTACCGGCGACGGCGTACTGGGCGATCATGCGCTGGCGCGCCTTGATGTTGCCGAGCACGAAGTCGCGCTGGTGCTCGTCCTCGAAGGCGTGCTCGCCCTCCTCCAGCGCCTTCAACGCGGCGTCGCTCGCCGGCTTGACGTTGACCGTGAGCACCCGGTCGGCCTGGATGAACGCGAGCGCCTGCTGGGCGTCGTGCTCGTCGGCCTGGGTGGCGTAGGGCAGGCGCATGGCGTAGAAGCGCGCGTCGATCCCTTCGTCGCGGGCCTTCTCCACCGCCAACTGAGCAAGGCGCCCGGCCACGGTGGAGTCCACCCCGCCGCTGATGCCGAGCACCAGGGCGTGCTGGCCGGAGTCGCGCATCTGGCGGTAGAGAAAATCCACCCGCCGCTCGATCTCCCGGGCCACGTCGATGTGGGGGTCGACGTTCAGGGCCTTGCGGATTCGGGCCTGCTGTTCGCTTGGCTGTTCCATCCTTGTCTCCTCGCGGTTCAATCGATGTAGGTGTACCCGCTTTCAGCGTAGTGGACGCGCCGGCTCAGTCGCCAATCGGGGACGCCTTGCCGTCGATCACCTGGCGATGAAGCGCCGAGATGCGCTCCAGGGCGTGGTGAGCGGCCGCGTGGCGCACCTCGTTGCGCTCGCCGGGGAAGCGCTGCGTCTCGCTGAACAGGTACTCCTTGCCGGCGTGTTCGAAGGCCCAGGCAAAGCAGACGGTTCCGACGGGAATGTCGTCGTGGGACGCGGGCCCGGCGATACCGGTGTTGCTGAGGGCGACGTTGGCGTCGTTGTTGTGCAGCGCCCCCAGGGCGAGCTCGCGGCTGGTCTCCTCGCTGGTCAGGCCGTACTCGTCGATGGTGTCGAAGCTCACGGCCAAGTAACGGTTCTTCGCCTGGGGCGAGTAGACCGCAAGGCCACAATCGATGCTCTGGCCGCTGCCGGGCACGCGCGCCAGTTCCGACACGATCAGCCCCGCGGTGCAGGATTCGGCGGTGGCGAGCTTGAGCTCGTGTTCTTGCAGGTAGTGACAGACGTCTTCCAATAACGACATGTGAAGGCTCCTTCGCCCTGGGCGTTCGCGTATCGTTCCCTGAGATTGCGAGCGCTCTTGTGGCTCCGGCGTTTTCCTCGCCCCCATAAAATAGCCCCCGCCGAGGGCGGGGGCTTTAATCTCGATCAAACCTCAGGGACTAGTTGCGAAACGCGTCCGGGTAGGTGGAGAGATCCACGCCCCACAGCATCGGCAGCAGGAAGTAGGTGGCCGAGACGATCAGCAGCAGCGCGATGATGTTGAGCCAGAAGCCGTTGCGCACCATTTCGGCGATGGTGATCTTGCCGGTGGCGAAGATGATCGCGTTGGGCGGCGTACCCACCGGCAGCATGAAGGCGCAGTTGGCCGCCATGGCCGCTGGCACCATCAGCACGAACGGGTGGACGCCGAGCGCCAGGGCAAGCGACGCCAGCACCGGCAGGATCATGGTGGCGGTCGCGGTGTTGGAGGTGATCTCGGTGAGGTAGAGCACCATGGCGGTGGAGAGCACGATCACCATCAGGAAATTGACGTTTTCCAGCACGCTCATCTGATCGCCCATCCAGGCGGCCAGACCCGAGGAGCCGAAGCCCGCGGCGATGGCAAGGCCACCCCCGAACAGCAGCAGGATGCCCCAGGGCACGTCGCGCGCGATCTCCCAGTCCAGCAGGCAGCCGCCCTTGGTGCGCGACGGGATCAGAAACAGCGCGATCGCCGCGGCGATGGCGATCATGGTATCGCTGATGCCGGGAATGTTGATGATCTGGCCCTGCCACAGAAACGAGCGGGTGATCCAGAAAAACGCCGCCAGCAGGAATACCGCAAGTACCGCCTTCTCTTCGAAGCTCGTGCGGCCAAGCGCCTCCATTTCCTTTTTGATCAGCGCCTTGCCTCCGGGCAGGCTGTTGAGCTTCATCGGGTAGATGAAGCGCGTCAGCATCAGCCAGCCGACGACCAGAAGCGCCACCACCACCGGGAAGGCGAACATCAGCCAGCTGGCAAACGAGATCTCGTAGCCGAACAGCTCGTTGACCACCGCCGCCAGGATGATGTTGGGGGGCGTGCCGATCAGCGTACCCAGGCCACCGATGGTGCCGCCGTAGCCCACGCCGAAGATCAAGGCCTTGCTGAACTTGTCGATCTCGGCGCCGTGGTCGCCCTCGGTCTTGGCCAGTTCCTGGGTGACCTGGTAGACGATGGCGGTGCCGATCGGCAACATCATCATCACCGCCGCGGTATTGGAGACCCACATGGAGAGAAAGCCCGTGGCGGCCATGAAGCCGAACACGATGCTGTTGATGCTGGTACCGAGGATGGAAATGATGGTCAGCGCGATACGCTTGTGCAGGTCCCACTTCTCCATCGCCAGGGCGATCATGAAGCCGCCCAGAAAGAGAAACACGATGGGGTTGCCGTAGGCGGCGGTGACCGCACTACCCTCGAGCGCCCCGGTGATGGGCAAGAGCACGATGGGCAGAAGCGACGTAACCGGAATGGGAATGGCCTCGGTCACCCACCAGACGGCGACCCACAGCGTGGTGGCCAGCACCATGCGGCCTTCGAAGCTCAGGTCCGCCGGGTGAAAGAACAGTACCGTCAGGGCGAACAGCAGCGGCCCGAGCACCAGACCGATCATTTGCGCCCTGTTGTAGGCCGGCGGGCGCGGCGTATCGCCTTGCGGGTCTCCAGGCGCGCCAGAGCCGCCCTTGGCCATGCCGGGCGCCGAAGGCGTGGGCAGCGCGCAGAGCAACAGGTTCTTGGCCTGGTAGTGATAGTGCCAGAGTTGGCCCCAGAGCGATTGTGTGGCAGTTCCGAGCATAATGCAGTACCGCTTGCAGTCGTGTGAACAGAAAGGCGCTTCGCCGCAGCGGGCCTTGTGAGATCGCTAAAACAGCGTTGCAGATTTTAGTGGGCCCTTTATTCACTGCAAGGCGGTATTAGTCCAGTGAATTGGCTCGTTTTGCGACCAAAGTCTAACAACTTTAGTTTTATGTAGTGGCGTTCACGTGCGGGTGACGGTCTGCAAAGCGGTAAAAAACGCCCGCTCCTGCTTTAAATATGCTTAGCAAGCTTAACGCAGGCCCTTGTCTCAGCAGCAATATGGCGCTTTGATGACCCACCGATTAACTTTTTGTACAACTTTCATGAACCACAAAAGCGGGACGCAGTCTATACTTCAACCAACACCTCGCAAATGCCTGTATAAGCATGAGGTGGCGGTGAAGGACACGTTCGAGGGGGTCATTCAACATACCGACGCTCAAGGAGTTAAGATGATACGCCAACATCTTTTCAATGGGGCACAGCCTGGAAGCCAGGAGCATCTCGAAAAATACTTGAACGAACAAAAGCTTAGACGCGAGAAAGAGGCCCACCCGGAATTACTCTGGTTGACGGCCGCCTCGTTCTCCGCAGGCTGTCTGGCCACGCTCGCCTTCGTCATACCCCTTTGACGCGCAGCGTACAGAGATAAGACCCCGCCTCTCGCAGCGGGGTTTTTTTATGCCCGCGTTTTTTATCCTCGATCAAGAAATTGGGCATTGCTTCCGCTTCAAAGGTGTATTAGTGTGAGAAGTACAAGACGCGTACAAGTAAATACTTCGAATTGAGTATCAAGCATTCACAAGGAGTGGTGGCATGCAAACGATCAAACTGGAAAATATCTCTGAAGCGGGCCTGCAGCTGGCGATCAACGAACTGCGTGAGGAAATGTTCGATACCCCCGAATGCGACTTCACCATTGCCAAGATGCTGAGTCACTGCGGGCATTTCGACACCGCCGAGCGCCATCTGGACGAGATGCTGCTCAAGTGGGGCTCCTCTCCCGATGTCATCGAACTGACCGACAAGGGTTACGCCATGGTGGACGCCATGCAGGCAACCGCGAAGGCGCAGCAAGGAGTGATGTCATCGCAGCCAGCTGCCGGTGTCGCCTCGCTGAACGAGACTCGCGACATGGCTGTCGCCTGATCGACCCGATGTGCTCCCGGCGCATCATGTGAACAAAACGGCTTGCTTTCTCATGAAAGCAAGCCGTTTTGCATGCTGGCCCCTTTTCACTCTCATCATGGCTGCCCCTTCGCTCGCGAGCCAGGCGCCGCCAAGCAGTCAACTTTTTCGACGCCTGCCCCCATCCAGCGCCCTCAACTGCTAGAATGCCCCCCTTTCTCGCGGGCGCGGGGCCATTCCCGCGTCGTCTCGTATGACTGACCAAGAGCTCTGCAATGATCGCGACTGCCCAAGCAGCGTTTCGCCCTCTTCTTCGACTGGGCCTCATCTCTCAAATCATTATCGGTATCGTGGTCGGGGCACTGCTGGCGCTGTTCGCGCCTGGCGCCGCCCTGAAGCTTGCGCTGCTGGGGCAGCTGTTCATCGCGGCACTCCAGGCCGTGGCGCCGATTCTGGTCTTCGTGCTGGTGATGGCGGCGATCGCCGCCCATCGCCAGGGTCGCCCCACCCAGATCCGCTCGGTGCTGGGGCTCTACGTTGCCGGCACGCTGATCGCCGCGCTGATCGCCGTGGCCGCGAGCTTTCTGATGCCCACCGAGATCGCCCTCGATGCGCCCCAGGCGGACGGCAACCCGCCCGGCGACATCCTGAGCGTGCTGCGCGATTTGCTGCTCAACGCCGTGGCCAATCCGGTCAGCGCCTTGATGAACGCCAACTTCATCGCCATCCTGGTCTGGGCGGTGGGACTCGGCCTTGCACTTCGCTCATCGAGCGATACCACGCGCGCAGCGCTTTCTGATCTGGCGTCGGCGGTCACCCGGCTGGTGACACTGGTGATTCGCCTGGCGCCCTTGGGCATCCTCGGCCTGGTGGCGGGCACGCTCGCGCAGTCCGGCTTCTCGGCACTGGTCAACTACGCGCAGCTTCTGGGCATCATCGTGGGCTGCATGGTGGTGGTAGCGCTGGTCACCAACCCGCTGCTGGTCTACTTCGTGACCCGCCAGAACCCCTACCCGCTGGTCTGGACCTGCCTTCGCGGCAGTGCCATCACCGCCTTTTTCACTCGCAGCTCCGCCGCCAACATCCCGGTCAACCTGGAGCTTTGCCGCAAACTCGAGCTCGACGCCGACACCTACTCGATCTCGATTCCGCTGGGCGCGACCATCAACATGTGCGGCGCGGCGATCACCATCACCGTGATCACCCTGGCGACCACCCATACGCTGGGCATTCCGGTCGATTTCCCCACGGCGCTTCTGCTGTGCGTCGTCTCGGCGCTGGCCGCCTGCGGGGTTTCCGGCGTGGCCGGCGGCTCGCTGATGCTGATTCCCATGGCGGCGAGCCTGTTCGGCATCCCCACCGAGGTCGCCATGCAGGCGGTCGCCATCGGCTTCGTCATCAGCGTGGTCCAGGACGCCACCGAAACCGCGCTCAACTCCTCGACGGACGTCCTGTTCACCGCCGCCGCCTGCCGGGCGAAGCAGGCGGCCATCACCCCCTGAACGTTCTCATCCCTCACGTTTGAAGGCCAGGGCAACCCCTGGCCTTCTGCGTTCAATGCCCCACTTTCACGCAAATCCTTGAAGCCCGTGAAAGACCGCGCTTTCCCTTACTTTGATCAAGAACAAATCAAAATAATAATTTACAAAATTCTACCCACCGCACAGCGCTCGGCATCTATCAGTTAAGTTGCCATTCGGTAAAAACAACCACTACTTCGACCGGATCGATGGCCGCTGGTCAGCCGTGCGGGACAGGGCGTGATCAGGGTATGGGACAGGTCTGGTCTTCGGTCAACGGAGAACGGCATGAGCACTCGACTGATCAAGCGCGCCCACCTCGGCGCTCCGCTCTACGCGTGTTGGTTTTTCCTGCCAGGACTGGTGCAGGCACAAACGGTCACCGGCACCATCGATGCCACCATGACCCTGGTGGACAGCTGCGTCGTGAATGGCCAAACCGGTACCACCGGGGTGGATTTCGGTGATATCGATTTCGGCTCCACCCCGGCCGTGTTCGAGGAGGAAGATTCGACGGTGGCCGGTGGCGGTACCAACGGCATCGAGGTCGTCTGCTCTCCCGGCGTCGAGCCGACCTTCGAACTCACCAGCGGACTCAACGATGGCGCTGCCTCCGAAGGCGTGCACGCCATGAGCAATGGCGCCGGTGATTTCATCGGCTACTCCCTGTATCGCAACGATGCGCGCACCGACCTGATCAGTGCAGGCGAAACCGTGGCACTGGGGGCCTTCGACGGCTCGCCTCAGGTCATCGAGCTCTACGGGCGCGCTTTCGGCGACGACGGCGCGCTTCCCGCCGGGACCTACACCGATACGCTGAGCGTCGAGCTGACGTTCTGAGCCATGCGCGATCATCGTCATGGGGCTTGTTGGCGCGGCGCGCTGGCCGGGTGGCTGGGTCTTCTACTCAGTGAAGGGGCCGGCGCCCAGACGCTGCCGAGCGCCACGTTCCAGGTCGCGGCCACAGTGAGCCAGGGGTGTCTGGTCAACCATCGGCTGCCGAGTCAGGGGGCAGCCGTAGGGCGCATCGGCCGGCTCGATTTCGGTATCGACTCGGCGCTTTCCCAGGCGACCCGCGAAACCACGCTGGTTCGCGCTGGCGATGTCACGCTGAGCTGCACGCCGGGCATCGCGCTCTCGCTGCGCGTCGGGGCAGGCCAGCACGCCCTGGACGGTAGCCGCAGACTGCGCCACCAGGGCCAAGCGAGGTTTCTTGCCTATCGCCTGTACCGCGACGCCTCGTTCCAGACGCCGATCGGAATCGATCAGGACGTTGCCGTGAATACCGGCAGTGGCGCCGACAACGTGCAGTTTCCGATCCGTGCCCGGCTGACGCTTCCCGGCTCGCTGCCCGCCGGTGACTACACCGACGAACTCACCCTGACGCTGACCTGGTGATCTCGAGCGTTCATCGAACACGCCTATCGCCACTGATATCAAGGAAGACGACATGGACATCGCCAACGCTCGCCACTCCCGTACTGCCAACGGCCACCCCACGCTCGGCACGTGGCTGGCCAGGTATCTGGCGCTTTTCCTCTGGCTCTTGGCGCCGGCGAGCCAGGCCAACTCGTTGCTGATCTGGCCGCTGTACCCCGAGATCCCGCACGATGAAAGTGCCACGGCGCTGTGGCTCGAGAATCAAGGCGATGCGGCACTCGTCATGCAGCTGCGCATCTTTGCCTGGGAGCAGCGCGGCGGTGAGGAGCAGTTTCTGCCTCAGCAGGCGATCGTCGGCAGTCCGCCGATGATCCAGATCGCGCCCGGTGAGCGCCAGATGGTCCGACTCATCCGTCAGGACGCGGTGTCGCCGGCGCGTGAAAACGCCTTTCGCGTCATCATCGACGAGATTCCCGGTGCCGCCATCGCCGGCGCCGTGGAAGGCGCCAATGCCGGGGTACGTTTTCAAATGCGCTATTCGCTGCCGCTGTTCGTCTACGGCCAGGGGGCCGCGCCGCTCGACCCCGTGGCGCTGGCGAGCTCGCCCCACTACCCAGGGCTTGGCTGGCACACCTACACCGACGGCGGGCGTCGCATGCTCGAGATCACCAATCGGGGCGATCATCACGTGCGCCTCAATCGGGTAGCGTTCGCCTCCGCTTCGCGCCCGGTGGCCGAAGGGCTGCTGGGTTACGTGCTGGCCGGCAGCACCCGCCGCTGGCCGCTGGACCCCGGCGCAGACGCACCGAGCGAGCTCAGCGCGCAGGTCGGTAGCCGCGAGTACGTCATTGCCCCCCATTAGAGCGAAGCGGCATGGATTCGACAGCGCCTCCCGTCGTCTGGCCCGTACATGGGCTCATCACGCTGATGCTGTGGCTGAGCGCTCTGGCACTGGTCGCTGCGCCGGCCTGGGCGCAGCGCATACCGCCCCCCGTCGCGCATGGCGATGATGCCTGGCTGGTCTACCATCTGGAGCTGGTGATCAACCAGCACCCGACCGGTCAGGTCGTGCCGGTCTGGCGGCAAGGCGACGATTTCCGGCTCAAGACCCGGACCCTGATCGAGCAGGGCTTTCCGGTCACCTCCCGCGAGGAGCGCGTAAGCCTTGGCGAGATCGACCAGCTGAGCGCTACCTACGACGGCCCTGCCCAGCGCCTGCATCTTCAGGTGCCCGGCGCCTGGCTTGCGCATCAGGCGCTCGAACATCGGCGCCAGAGCGAGTTCATTGCGGCGCAGACCAGCCAGGGGGCGCTTTTCAACTACAGCGCCTACGCCTTCGATGGCGAGCACGCCCGGGGCGCCAGCCTCCAGCACGAGCTGCGCCTGTTCGGCGAGCGCGGCACTTTCTACACCTCCGGACTCTACCGCGAGGCGCTGACCGGCCCAAGGGATGACTCGGGCTATCGCCGCTTCGATACCCACTGGCAGTACACCGACCAGCAAAACCTCGCCACCTACGAACTCGGCGATACCTTGACGCGCCCCACGGGCTGGTCGAACGCGGTACGCCTGGGCGGCGCATCGGTCTCGCGGGACTTTCGCCTGCGCCCGGATCTGATCACCTACCCCTTGCCGGCGTTTTCCGGCGAAGCCGCCCTGCCCTCGACACTGGACGTGTTCATCAACGATAGCCGGCGTGAAACGCTCGAACTCGCGCCCGGCCCCTACACTGTGACCAACCTGCCGCTGGTGACCGGGGCCGGCGAGGCGCTGCTGGTCACCACCGACGCCCAGGGCCGCCGCGTGGCCAATACGCTGCCCTTCTACGTCGTCAACGACCTGCTCGCGCCCGGGCTTTCGAGCTACAGTGCAAGCCTTGGCGCGCTGCGCCGCCGCTACGGCCAGGCGGATTTCGACTACGGCCCGCTGGCGCTGGCGGGCGCCTACCGGCGCGGCGTGACCGATGCCTTTACCCTCGAGCTTCAGGGCGAGGGTACCCGCGAGCTTGCAACGCTGGGCGCCGGCGGTGTCTTTCGGCTCTGGCATCTGGGTTCGCTGGAGGCCGCCTATCGCCAGAGCCATTTCGAGAGCGACCAGGGCCAGGCGATCAGCACCGGCTATCGCTATCAGGGGCAGCGCTTCAACCTGGGGCTTCGACACACCCGCGAAGACGACGCCTTCGAGGACTTGAGCACCCTGCAGGCCACGCGCCTTCGCCGCGGGCGCGACGTCACCCAGCTCACGGCCGGTGCCTCGCTCGGAGGTGTCGGCACGCTCGCGGCGGGCTACTTCGCGATCGACCAAGGCGAGGATCAGCGCACGCGGCTCGTGAACCTGACCTACAGCCGCGCGCTGCTTGGCCGCCTGAACCTGACGCTTTCCGCCAACCGCGAACTCGGAGGCGACTGGAACACCCTGGCCCAGCTCACCCTGCCGCTCCAGGCCCACGGCGTGGCCAGCGCCAGCGTCGAGCGTAGCGCCGGCGGCGAGACCGCCACGCGGCTGCGCTACGGGCGCACCGCGCCGCTTTCCGGCGGATTCGGCTGGACGCTGGCGACCGAGGCGAACTCAAGGGGCCGCGACAATCACCAGGCCGACCTCACCTGGCGCGGCCCGCACGTGCAGCTGGCCGGTGGCGTTTACGGCAGCGCCGACGCGCCGACCTACTGGGCGGATGCGCGCGGCTCGCTGGTCCATGTGGACCAGCGCTGGTTCGCCGCCCAGCAGGTCAACGACAGCTTCGTGGTCGTCTCGACCGACGGTCAGGCCGGCGTGCCGGTGCGTTACGAAAACCAGCTGGTCGGCCATACCGACCGCCACGGCCACCTGCTGGTGCCCTGGGCCACGGCCTATTACGCCGGACGCTACGCCATCGACCCGCTCGAGCTTGCCGCGACCGTGCGCGTTCCCGAGGTCGAGCGCCAGGTCGCGGTACACGCCCGCAGCGGCTATCTGGCGCGCTTTGTAGCTTCCACCACCACCGCCGCCAGCATCGCGCTGGTCGATGCCCAGGGGGCGCCGCTGCCGCTCGGCGCCGAAGCCCGCCTCTCGAGCGGGCAGGTCTCGCGCGTGGGCTGGGACGGCCTGGTCTACTTCGAGGACCTGGAGCCGCGTACCACCTTGAGCGTTGCGCTACCCGATGCCACCTGCCACGCGGAGATCGTGCTGCCGCCGGAGCAGGGGCGCCTTCACCAACTGGGCCCGCTGGCCTGCCGATAGAGGAGCACGCTCATGCACCGTCTGCCGTGCCTTTTCAAGCACCCGGGACGCGCGCTGCCCCTGTTGATGGCACTGGTTCTTTGCTGTGCGCGGGCCCAGGCCTGCAGCGTGACCACGCCAAACGCCAGCGCCAATATCGGCAGTTTCAGCTCGCTTTCCGTGAACGCCACGCCGCGCTCCATCTCCGCGCAGCCAAGCGCCGGTCTTACCTGCCCGGGGAGCCTGCTGGGGCTGATCGTCACCGGCGATCGCGTCGATGCCACCGTCACCAGCGCCAATGCCAGTCGCCTGGTGAATGCCGCCAGCGGCGATGCCATTGCCTACCAGTTCTTCGCCGACCCCAATTTCCAGTCTCAGCACCGTATCGTTCCGGGCACGCCCTACAACTATTACAACGCCTATATCCTCGGGCTTCTGGGCCTCCTGGGGGGCCAGGCCGCGGCCATGCCGCTGTACGTTCGCACCGTTCCCGCCGCCGCCAACCTGGCCGCCGGCACCTATCGCGATACGTTGACCATCGCCTGGAACTGGAGCATCTGCACCGGCATCGGTATCGGCGGGCTATGCCTTGGCAGGCGCACCGGGACGGGCACGAGCAGCATCAGTGTGACCCTGGTCGTCACGCCGGACTGCAGGATCAACGCTCCCAACCTGAACTTCGGAAGCTCGCCGCTGGTCAGCGGCTTCTCGCCGGTGACCCAGACCATCACCATCACCTGCACCAAGGGCAGCAGCTACAGCGTCGGGCTCGGCAACGGCCAGCACGCCGAGGGCGCCACGCGACGCATGGCGGCAGGCGGCGCCTTCCTCAACTATCAGATCTACAAGGGCGCCACCGGCACCGAGCGCTGGGGCACGACCGGCAGCCAGCGGCGCAGCGCCGCCCAGGCGGACACCAATCCGGGCAGCTACACCGGCACCACCGCTCAAGGCTTCATCTATCGCGCCGAGATACTGCCCAACCAGCCGACCCCGCCACCGGGCACCTACACGGACAACATCGTCGTCGACGTGGCGTTCTAGACCCTATTCTCAACCCTACGGCTTGACGCATCATCGTTCCTTATATAGAACGTTCTATAAAAGGAGCAACTGGGAACGGTCGATGGACTCCACCTCGCTGGCCACCCTTGGCCGCCATCTTCAAACGCTGCGCCAGGACCGGGGGCTGTCGCTGTCGCAACTCGCCTGCGCGGCGGGCATCGCCAAGTCCAACCTGTCGCGCCTGGAACAGGGGAGCGGTAACCCGACGCTGGACACCCTGTGGCGACTGGCGGTACAGCTGCACGTGCCCTTCGGCACGCTGGTGGCACCGGTCAGCGTCCTGCTGGGCGAGGAGGATGGCGTTCAGGTACGCCTCGTCGACCAGGGCCAGGACTCACCCCAGGTGGATGTCTACTGGATGCGGTGTGATGCCCATACCGAGCGGCGCGCCGAAGCGCACACCCCCGGCGCGCGCGAGGCGCTCACGCTGGTCAGCGGCGCCCTGGAGGCGGGCCCCGAGGGGGAGACGCGCTGGCTCTCGCCGGGCCAGAGTCTCGCCTTCGCGGCGGATACGCCGCACCTCTACCGCACGGCGGAACTCGCCGCCACCCTGATTCTGACCATCACCTACGATCCGGAAGAGAGCGCCTCATGAGCCACCGCCACGCCCGCATCAACGCCGCCCTTCGAGGCGCGCGCGACGGCATCCCGCTGCTCGGCGGCTACGTGCCCGTCTCGCTGTCGTTTGGCCTGGTGGCCACCCAGGCGGGGTTCTCGCCCTGGGAGGCGGCGGTGATCTCGGCGCTGATCTACGCCGGCGCCTCGCAGTTTCTGTTCGTCGGCATGGTCGCCGCTGGCGCGCCGCTGTGGCTCGTGGTGGCACTGACGCTCTTGATCAACGTGCGTCACGTGGTCTACGGCCCCAACCTGGCGACGCTGCTGCCCCGAAGCCGCCACTGGCCCTGGCTGATGCACGGGCTGACCGACCAGGTCTTCGCCCTGGCGTTGACCCGGCTACCCGAGGTGGACGAGCGCGAACGGTTCGGCTGGTTTCTGGGGGCGGCGCTGATGGCCTGGGCAGTGTGGATCGTCGGTACCGTGGTCGGCGCGGTGGCGGGCGAAGCGGTCACCGCCTACTGGCCGCTGCTGGGCGACATCATGCCTTTCGCCCTGCCGGCGCTGTTTCTGACCATGACCGCACCACGCTTCACCAATCGGCGCTGGTCGGCGGCGCTCACCGTCACGGTGCTGGCGGCGATGGCGCTGAGCCTCTCGGGCGCTACCAACGTTGCCATTCCGTTGGCGGCGGCCTGCGGGGCGCTGTGTTTCTACACGCTGCGCTTTCCCGCCGGGAGGTGCGCATGAGCACGTCGCTGTGGCTGGCCGTGATCGCCTCGGCGCTGGGCACGCTGTTGATTCGCGTGGTGCCGTTCATGTGGATGCAGCGCCGGCTCAGCGCCCGCGAGGGGCCGAACGCGCTGCCCGGCTGGCTGGCGGTACTGGGCCCCTTAATGATCGCCGCGGTGCTGGGGGTAGCGATCGTGCCGGTCAACCCGAGCGCACTGTCCTGGCTGGCCACTGCCCTGGGGCTCACCACGACGCTGCTGGTGTGGCGTCGAACGCGCTCGCTGGGCTGGCCGGTGGCCGCCGGGGTGGGCGTGTTCGGCGCGATCATGCTGCTGTCGCACGCAGTGCTGACCGGCTGAAAAAGTACCACGCATGAAAAACCCGCTCTCTTGCGAGAGCGGGTGATGTCACGAACGAGGCGCGATTGACCTAGCGCGTGCGCCGCCGCCGGCGCAAGAGCCACGCGCCGAGCAGCACGACGATGGCGACGCCGGCGACCCCCATGCCCACCCGGGCGAGCGTGAGCAGCGCAGACGGCGCCCCGCCGGCGCGAAGTTCCGCGACCCGCGCCGTGTCGATGCGCACGTCGCTGTGGCCGAACTCGCTCATCAGGTGGTTGGTGACGTCCGCGATCTGCTGGTCTCCGAGCTCGTCGGCGAAGCCGAGCATGCCCTGGCGATGCTCGGGCCAGACGCCTACGAGAATCGCCATGGCGACGTTGTCGGCGTTGGGCTTGTCGAGCACCGGGTGACCGGCGAGCGCCGGCAGGCCGTTGAGCCCCTGCCCGCCGGGGGCGTGGCAGGCAGCGCACTGGTCGCGATAGACGCGCTCGCCGGGCGTGATGTCGCCAAGCGCCGCCGGGGTGTCGTCGTCGATCAGTTGACCGATGTTGGTCTGCGCGTCGCGCTCAACCGGGGCCGGCTGTGCCGGCGCGGCGCTTTCGACCTCGGGCAGCAGGTAGACCGCGATCGCCTCGACGTCCTCTTCGGGCATGCGCGAGAAGCTCAAGTCGATCGCCTCGAGCATGGGGCCCGCGGCAGTGGCGCCGTTGCCGGCGTGGCCGGTGCGCAGGTAGTCGACCAGTTCGCGCCGGCTCCAGCCGCCGATGCCGGTTTCCGGGTCGTCGGTGATGTCCGGGGCGTACCAGGTGCCCAGCGAGCCACCGGCCAGCGCCTGGCTCGACTTCTCGGCCATCAGGGCGTTGCGCGGCGTGTGGCAGGTACCGCAGTGGGTCGCGCCCTGGACGAGATAGGCGCCGCGGTTCCACTGCTCGGAGCGCTCCGGGTCGGGCTCGAAGGGGTCGCTGTCGAGAAACAGCAGGTTCCAGGCCTTCATCGAGAAGCGCAGGTTGAACGGGAACGGCAGCTCGGTTTCCGGCGGCGCGTCGTTTGCGGGCTCGATGCCGTGCATGAAGTAGGCGTAGAGCGCTTCGATGTCCTCGTCGGTCATCTTGGCGTAGGCGGTGTAGGGCATCGCCGGGTAGAGCTGGCGGCCGTCGGCGCGCACGCCCCGGCGCAGCGCATCCGAGAACTGCTCGAGGGAGTAGTCGCCGATGCCCGCGTCAGTCGAGGGCGTGATGTTGGTGGAGTAGATCGTGCCCAGCGGGCTCTTGATCGGATGGCCGCCGCTGTAGGCGGGACGCCCCGGCTCCGAGTGGCAGGCCACGCAGTCGCCGGCGATGGAGACCGCCTCGCCGCGCTGGATGAGCTCGCGGCTCGGCGTGTCGGCCTGGGCGAGTGCGGCGCCGGCGATCCACGGGGCCAGCGCCAGCAGCAGGGCCTTATGCCGTGATGCCTCGTACCACCGGGGCTTGCAGAGAGGCTTAACCATGCTGCGTCTCCTCCAGGATGCGATCCGCGGTGCGCAGCGCCAGGGCCGCCGCGGTCAGGGTGACGTTGCAGGTGCCCACCGTGGGCATCACGCCGGTGCCGACCATGAACAGGTTCTCGTGGTCGTGGGCGCGGCCCCACTGGTCGGTGACGCTGGTGGCCGGATCGTTGCCCATGGAGAGCGTGCCGGTGATGTGCTGGCGGTTGGAGAACGCGCCTTCCTTGCTGTGCTTGATATTGGTGGCGCCGAGCATCTCGGCGATGCGGTCGTAGTGCTCGCGGGTCACCTCGGTGCCACGGCGCTCGTACTCGCCCACGTTCCAGTACATGCGCGGCGTGGGCAGGCCCAGGGCGTCGCGCTGGTCGCTCAGGGTGACGCGGTTCTCCGGGTCCGGCAACTGCTCCATGGCGTTCTTGAGCGCCAGGCGCCGGGCGGCGCGGTAGCGCACCTGCTCGTC
>NZ_JAMZBC010000060.1 GCF_024158715.1 Halomonas sp. 707D7
CTCTATGACGTCATTCACAACCAGCCCAACAAGAAGGACACCTCGTTCGAGTACTACGAGCAGGGCATGGGCAGTCTCACGCTCGAGGGCAACGAGTTCTCGCTGATCGAGCGGGACGGTGCCGGCTACCCGACCGAGCTGATTCCTGTGCACCCGAAGAAGATGCGCGTGTTGAAGGGGCCGGACGGTCTGCCGTACTACCAGCCCGTCGACTACAGCGACCTGATCCTGCCGATGCGATCAGTGCACCACGTCAAAGGCTTTTCGCTCGACGGTTTCCTGGGCATCTCGCCGATCGCCACCAACGCCGACACCATCGGTTTGGCCATGGCGACCGAGCAGCACGCCTCGTCGGTGTTCCAGCGCGGCGCCACGATGGCTGGGGTGATCGAACGCCCGCGCGACGCGCCGGCCATTGCCGATCAAGCCAAGGTAGACCGTCTGCTCGAAAAGTTTACGGAGCGCCACGGCGGCGGCCTGCGCAACGCCTTCTCGGTCGCGCTTCTCCAAGAGGGCATGCAGTACAAGCAGCTGGCGATGGACAACGAGAAGGCGCAGCTGCTCGAGTCTCGCAACTTCGGCGTGGTCGAGGTCTGCCGGTTGTACCGGGTCGCGCCCAACATGATCCAGCACCTGGACAAGGCCACGTTCAACAACATCGAGCACCTGGGCCTACAGTTCGTCATCTACACCCTGATGCCGTGGATCAAGCGTAAAGAGGCCGCCATGATGCGCGACCTCCTGCTGCCCGACGAGCGCAAGAACCTCTACATCGAGTTCAACGTGTCGGGTCTCTTGCGTGGTGATCAGAAGAGTCGCTTCGAGGCCTATGCGATCGCACGCCAGTGGGGCTGGCTCAGCGTCAACGACATCCGCCGGCTCGAGAACATGCCGCCGATCGCCGGCGGCGACCGGTACCTGACGCCCATGAACATGGTCGACTCCCAGAAGATGGGGCAGTCGCTCAACGCCACGCCCCAACAAATGAAAGAGATCGAGGGAATACTCGCATGCACGCAATGATCAACTACCCGCACATCGCGTCGATGGTGTTCAACACCCCCCTGTTCGCCACCCCCACCCTGGTGCAGGCCGTGCGTAGCGTGCTGGAGCCCCGACTACTCGGCCGGGCTCACGATATGCCCCATACCCTGGGCATGGATGCCGGCCACGATGGTGATCGCGAACTGCAGCGCCTCAACGTCTCTGGGCGCATTGCCATCATCCCGGTGCAGGGCGTGCTGGTCGCGCGACGCGGGCAGATCAACGCCGCCTGTGAAGAGATGGTTTCCTACGAGAAGCTGCGCAGCCAGATCAACGCAGCGCTCAAGCACGAGCTCGTCGAAGAGATCTTCCTCGACTTTCACACCGGCGGTGGCCAGGCCATGGGATGTAAGGAGCTCGCCGACTTCATCCGCGCGTGCACCACCATCAAGCCGATCACCGCGCTGGTGAACTTCGCCGCGTACTCCGCCGGCTACTACCTGGCCGCTGCCTGCTCGCGCATTATCGCCAGTCCCACGGCGGGCGTCGGCTCCATCGGCGTGATCATCGAGACCTACGAGGTCAGCCGGATGGAGTCCGAGATGGGCATCACCTTCAACACCTACTACCGGGGTGACCACAAGAACAACATGTCGCCGCACGAGCCCATCACCGACCAGGCCGTTCAGGAGATCAACGCCATGCTCGATGGCAGCTACGCCGAGTTCACCGAGTCGGTGGCCAGCTATCGCGGCCTCGAGGTCGGCGCCGTGGTCGACACCCAAGCGCGACTTTACCGGCCGCGCGAGGCGCTCGCCGCCAATCTGATCGATGAGGTGGCCACGGCTCAGGACGCGATCAACGCCGCGGCCGAGCGCTACACCAGCAACACCGGCACCACGCCCCGAAACACTCGCAGCATCCGTGCCCAAGCGCGGGCGCTGGACACCAGTTGTCAGCTCTAGCCACGCGGCGGAGCAACACCATGGCGGCCACGAGCCGCCTTTTTTGTACCTAAACGAAGAGGAACACCCCCATGGGCATTGAAGAACTCCGCCGCAAGCGTGCTGAAATCAACGCGCAGGTGCAGGCCCTGGCCGAGATCGAAGCCGAGTCCGGCGAGCTCAACGAAGAGCAGCTGGCTGAATTCGACAAGCTGGCCGCCGAGTTTGACCAGGTCTCCACCAAGCTGGCGCGGGCCGAGAACATCGAGCGCATGAACGCCGCGGCGTCCCAGCCGGTACCGACCTTCGGTGGCGGCCGCGCCCCGGCGGTGCACACCAGGCCGGAGCTCAAGCAGTACACCGGCGCCAAGGTGGCGCGTATGGCGATGGCCGTCGCCGCCGGAAAGGGCGACATGCAGTTGGCCTCCAAGTTCGCCAGCGGCGAGATCGGTGATGCCGACGTCGCCATGGCGATCGACACCAGCGCCAATTCCGGCGGATCGCTGGTACCGGAAAACCTGCACGACGAGGTGATCGAACTGCTGCGCCCGAAGACCATTGTGCGCAGCCTGGGCGCCCGGGATATGCCGCTGCCGAACGGCAACCTGAGCCTTCCGCGCATGGCGTCCGGTGCTACGTCAGGCTACGTGGGTGAGGGCGCCGACGTGCTCGCATCCGAGGCCAGCACTGACGACGTGAAGCTGACGGCCAAGACCTTGATCACGCTGGTGCCGATGAGCAACCAGTTGATCGGGCGTGCCGGCTTCTCTGTCGAGCAGATGTTCCTCAATGACATGCTCGCCAGCATGGCGGTGCGCGAGGATAAGGGCTTTCTGCGCGATGACGGTACCAACGACACGCCTACCGGCTTTCGCGCGGTGTGCCAGCGCGAAGGCCGCGTAGTGCCGTGGGAGGGGGCACCCACTTTGACGGCCATCGACGAGTACCTGGATAGCCTGATGCTCAGGCTGATGGAGAGCGACAGCCTGCTGATTACCCCGGGCTGGGGCCTGTCGCCGCGCACCTACATGAAGCTTTTCGGGCTTCGCGATGGCAACGGCAACAAGGTGTATCCGGAGATGGCCCAGGGCCAGCTCAAGGGTTACCCGGTTCGCCACACCACTACCATCCCGGTCAACCTGGATACCTCCGAGGCCGGTAACAACAACGAGTCGGAGATCTACTTTGCCGACTTCAACGACGTGGTGATCGGCGACAGCGACACCATGACCATCGACTTCAGCCGCGAGGCTACCTACAAGGACGCCCAGGGCAACCTGGTGTCAGCGTTTGCCCGTAACCAGTCGCTGCTGCGCGTGGTCAGCGAGCACGACATCGCTTTCCGTCACCCCGAAGGCCTGGTGCTGGGTACCGGCGTCACCTGGTAACCGAAGCGCTCAGGCGTTGCCATGCCGCCCGCGCCGCGCGGGGGGCCGTTCTGACCCCATTATCTCGAGGTGCCATCCATGGCCATCGTCAATACGTCAGCGCCTCAGCTGACCACCGTGCTGTTCCTCAAGCCCTATGGCCGCTACGCCAAGGGCGATCGCGCCGGTTTTCCGGCAGACAAGGCCGCGCAGATGAAAGAGCGCAAGATCGCCGTGCCGGTACAAGAAGCCGCTGCGGCGGCCAAGGTCGAAGCTGGCAAACCTGCCGCTGCCAAGCCGGCCAAGGGCACCGAAGGCGCGGACAAGGTCTAGCCCGCCCGGCGCTCACCCAACGCTGCCGCCTCCGGGCGGCAGTCTCGTTTCAAATACTCGAGAGTCCCTGAATGCTCACGCTGACCCGCGCCAAACTGCACCTTCGACTGGCCATCACCGAGGAAGAGGCCGAGGCGTACACCGATGAAGACGTGCTCATTCAAGGGCTGATCGACGCCGCCTATCAGTACGCAGAACACGCGACTCAGGCAACACTGGCGACGCGCACCAAAACGCTGGTACTCGATGCATTCCCGCTAGGCGCCGGCAAGATCGAGCTTCCCTGGACGCCAGTTGCGGCTATCGAGTCGCTCGACTACATCGGTCCGGGCGGTGACGAGCACTCGCTCGAGGCCGAAGCGCTGCGCCTGGATACGCGCGGCATTCATCCCACGTTGGCTCCCCAATGGGGTAGCCAGTGGCCCCGCACCATCGACGAGCCGGAGTGCATCACCATCACCGCCACGGCGGGCGCAGACGAAACTCCACCCGATGTTCAAGTGGCGCTTCTGCTCTTGATTGGTCACTGGTACGAGAACCGCGAGAGCGCGGCTGCTGCACCGCTTCAAAAAGTGCCCATGAGCGTCGACATGCTGCTGGAGCCATACCGTATCCATACCGTGGGGTGATCATGCGCATCGGGAAGAAGCGCGACCAGGTCGTGCTGGAGTGGTGGCAGAAGGGCGAGCGGACGGCTTCCGGCGCCACGCCAGAAGGATGGCAGCCGGGCGCCCGGTTATGGGCGGAGGTCGAGCAACTGCGTGGCCGTACGCTCTTCGAAGCCCAGAAGGCTAACGCCGAAACCACTGCCCGCATCCGTCTGCGCTACCGCGCCGACATCGCCGCTGCCACTGGCAAAACGCTGCGGCTGCGCCACGGCGAGATCACCTACCGGCTGGAAGGCCGCCCGATCGACGTGGGCGGCAAGCGCACCGAACTGGAGCTGATGTGCCATGAGTGGGTTTGAGTTTCAGGTTCAAGGCCAGCGGCTGCACGAGATGCAGCAAGAGTTGCGCGCGCTCGAGGATAGCATCCGAGAGCGGGCGATTCGCGCGGGCCTGGTTGCGTTTGCTGCCCCGGTCAAACGCGATGCGAAAGTGCTGGCGCCGACCGACCGTGGTGATCTGGCCCAGGCGATCGGCCACCGCAACATCAACAAGCGGCAACGATCGCGCTTGGGGATGACGGTGGGCGAGGTCGGCATCCTGGTGGGGGCCAACCGACGCATCAACGGCCGCTGGCAGGGTCGCAAAGGGCTTTGGCAGGAGGGCGGCACCGAGCACATGGAGGCCAACCCGTTTCTCGCGCCCGCGCTGCAGAAGAATCAGGGCGGCGGCACAAGCCGGTTCTACCAGGGGCTAAGCCGCTATCTCGACCGCCAGCGCAAACAGGGCAAGATCGCATGAACGACCGCATTATCGAAGCGCTGTCCGCCGCCGGCATCACCGCCGCCAGCAGCAGCGAAGCCGACCCCAGTCGCGCCGACACCGTGCCGGGGCTGGTCATGCTGGTGGACCCGGTTGTTGAGCAGGCGCTCTGGCCGCTCAACCTGCCCTCTGAAGCACCGCCAACCAACGGGGTCTACAACCTCGCCGGGCAAAGCGCGATCGAGGTCGACGGCTACCGGCTGGGCCGGGTCGATACCTACGTGCTCAGCCTGCGCTCGCCCACGTTCGACCCGCTGCGCCGCATGACCACCGAGCTGATCGAGCGCGTCGCCGCGCAAAGCGGTACCGAGGGCTGGGAGATCACCGACGCCGCCACCGATTACGAGTACGACCAGCGCCAATACCGCGCTCACTTCGAGCTCGAGGCCACCAGCCTGGCCATGGCCGCCCCGGCGCTGCCCGCGGCGTTCGTCCATCCCGTGCAGGCCACCGCCGACCCCAACGTCCTGGGCACCATGGACGTACGGCAAACCGTCACCGAGCATATCGCCGTGGTGCTGGTCGCTGAGCAGTCGGATGTCGACGCCCAGCGCCGCGCGATCTCGGAGGCACTGCTGGGCCTGGAAAGCCCGGCAGACGCCGTGGCGCCGCTGGAGTACGGCGGCGGCCAGCGCGTCGCCGTCTCCGGTAGCCACGTCTACTGGCGCGAGCTCTACCGCTACGACCGGCTCATGCGCAGTTGACCTACACCACCACCCACTGGCCCGCCCCGCGCGGGCTTTTTTACGCCCGGAGGAAACACCCATGCCTAGCGAAGGCGGCCGGTACCGGATCACGAACGGTAAGCGACGGCTGATGCACCAAACCAAACCCGCCCCGGTACCCACCGGGGAAGACCCGAAACCCAAGGCCGCGCAGCCCGCCGGCAAGCCCGCCAAACCGGCGGCCAAGCAAGAGGACTCAGGCCATGAGTGACCCGATACTTTGGCGAATCCTGACCGTCGCCGCGGTCATCGAGGACGAATACGGCGTCACGCCGAGCGATCTCGGCAACGCCGTTTTCTTCGACGTGATGACGAAAGAGGCGCCCGGTGTCTACCAGGGCGATACCGCCGAGCGTGAACGCGTGAAGCCGGGCTTCGGTGCCAACGAGCAAATCAACGTGGCCCCGTACTCGACACGCACCATTCGCGTTCCCTATGCCGGCTCAGGCACGCCTGGCGAACCGCCGTCGTACTGGCCCCTGATGCTGTGTGCTGGACACGCCGAAGAGATCGACGCGACCGAGGGCGAAGAGAAGGTCATCTACACGCCGGTATCGCGCAGCTTCCACTCGGTTTCGCTGCTCTGGTGGTCCGACAATGACGAGTTGCAGGTGCTGCCTGGCGTGCGCGGCACGGTCACGCGAACGACCGATGCCAAAGGCATGCCGTACTTCGAGTTCAGTCTGACAGGGCTTTACCAGCGCCCACGCACAGAAGCACCGCCCGCCGGCGGCACCCGCTCGCCCCAGGCTGGCGAGATACCGGTGAACAAGCAGAACTCGACGTTCGAGATCTTTGGCTACAAGGCGCCGATGCAGTCCTGGTCGTTCGACATGGCCGGACAGGTCGAGCATCGCAACCTGGTGAATTATGAGGGTGTGCACCTCACCGATCGCCAAGCGACAGGCCAGCTCAACATCCAGAAGCCGCGGCTCGAGGACTTCAACCTGTTCGAGAAGATCGAGTCGCACAACGGCACCGCGGTGGGAGTCGGCACGTTCTCGCACGGCAAGACGCCCGGCAACATCGTCGACTTCGAAGGCACGCGCATTCAGCTCTCGAACTACAGCGAGACCGAGGTGCAGGGCATTACCCATAGCACCATGGATACGCGCCTACTCTCCGCCGAGTCTGGCGACGGCGACTACCGTTACGTCTTCCGCTGATCCACTCACCCAACCCCCACACCGCGCCGCCCTTGGGCGGCGCCTCTGTTTGCTCAAACCTCAAGGAAACCACCATGGCTAAAGCAACTGCTACCGGCATCACACTGACCAGCGCTCAAACGATCACGGTCGACGTGCCGTATACCGACCCCGTTCAAGGGGCGCAAACCTTCCAGGCGACCTGGAATCTGCACAAGTGGAGCGAATACCGAAAAGTCGTTGACGCCCAACAGGCTGGCAAGAAAACCGACGACGACCTGCTCGACGACCTGGTTCGGCTCGAAGGCATCAAGGACTCGCAAACCAAACAAGAGATCCCGCATTGCGACGAGCTGGTTGCCGCCGTTATGGACGTCACGTTCATGCGCCGCCCACTGATCCTCAGCTGGTTCGCGGCCCAGGAAGGCCGGCAGCAGGCCGCCGCAAAAAACTAAGAGGCGCTGGCCAGTGGTGGGCGCAGGGCCCGGCGCCGAAAGACCAGCGGAAGAAAGACACCGACCGCTGGGGCTTGGTGGAAGACAATCCCGAACCCGAAGCGCCCAAGCACTACGAAGTGTGGGAGGAGCACTGGCCAGCGCTGGAACTGTTTCTCGCCATGCGCACCCAGTGGCGCGTGTTCGCCGGCATGGCCGGCGAGCACCGCCAGGGCATCGACTATACCGCTCTCTACGGCCACCCCAAGTTCGCCCGGCTCTCGTTTGATGAGCAGGACGAACGGCTAGTGCAGATCCAGCACATCGAGGCGGGCGCCCTGGCCGTGATGAACAGCCAGAGCCAGTCGGCGGAGCAGGAAGAGGAAGACCGCCGCCGGATCCACGACCTCATCATGCAAAACCATCTCGCCCAGCAGGAGCTGTTACTGAACGAAATGCGCACGAGGATGGGGCTGGATGCGAAAGGGCGGTTCGTGGCGTAGGTGTTCTTCACTAGGTTCAATCTGATGCTTGGGTGGTTATGCCTACAGTGAGCACTTATAGCGCCCGCTCCAGCCGAAGGCGATGACCGCATCGGTTCGATCGCTTGGCGTTCAGGCATAGTGCTTAACTCACGCATTTTTTGATGTTGATAAAATGAAAGCAGATCAAGAAGAGAAGGGCGACAAACGGCGAAGCCCCGCAGAGTGACGGCTCAGCGGGGCTTCTAATCAATTCCCCATGAAAGGACAGGACCATGGAGACGATGTATGGAACATCTTAGCAGGTTCGTGGAGGCCTTTCACAAAATGACAGAAAGCAAACACGCGCGACGTTTGGGCTGGGGCGTAACATTTGCAATGCTGATCTGGGCGCTGGCGCAACTGGTCGCAGCAGTGGCCCCAAACGGGTTGCTGTAAACTAAAACTAAGGAATCGATCTGGCGAGAAGTAAAGCGCTTGTTGGACGCACGCATAGCTTGACCGTCAAGGTCTAACGCCTAGCCAAACTTAGCCAAGTGCGGTACGTTCCCTGCTGGGGTGTTTCAGCGGGGAGTTTGCCGTGGCCGAATACTGCAGGAACTGCGCCGTTGAGCTGGTGGGAGAGTAGCTCGCTTGTAAGTGCTCTCGCGAACTAACCAAGTCGTGCGAAACGCACTTTAGGAAGTTCATTAGGGGTGAATGAGATGTTGAAAAGATTTTCTATGGCAGCACTTTTTCTAGTGTTTTCGTTGGCCTCGAGTTATTCCTGTGCGGATGACTTAGATCGTGTATTGCCAGGCAACGAAATGGACCATGTAATTAGAAGTTCGTTTGAAGGTTTTGGATATAAATATGACCCTTTTGAAAAAGGAGTCGACTTCTATAGTATTCCCAATGGTGGTAGTTCACTGGGCTTGGTCGGGAACATTGATGAAGATGGTATTACCCATCTGATTCTAATGGTTAATTATGTTGGTGAGGGCTGGATTTATGCAGATCGTGTCCAAATTCTTACCGATGGCGACGTATGGAGCAAAGATGATGCCCAGTACCAGAGAAATGTGATGGTGGGAAGCACGGTTCTAGAGTCACTGCTTATTCCATTCACTGATGAGGTAGAAGCTCTGCTAGATAGGATGTATTTGGCTGATGACCCTGTAATGATAAGGGTTAGCGGCAGAGGCTCAGAAGATTTTGTAGCAAGTGAAGAAACAATTGAAAGATTTTATAAACTCAAAGAAGCTTTAAAGTTGCTTTAATTCTATATCATGTAAGAACCCGCTGCGGCGGGTTTTTTTATGCCCGCAATTCGAGGTTTCATGATGGCTCAGAACTACAAGGCCGGCCTGATCATCACCGGTGATGCGTCGGGCGGTATCCGGGCCATCAAGGCCACCGAGGACGAACTGTCCAAGCTGAACCGAGGCTTCGATCGCAGCTCCCGCGACTCCCGCCGCTTCGGTAGCGACGCCCAGCGCGCCGGTCAGCAGGTTCGTGGGATGGGTGACGACGCCAGCCATGCCAGCAAGGGGCTGACCCTGGTTCGCCAGGCGGCCACCTTGGCCGCGGCGGCGTTCTCGATTCGCCAGCTGGCGACCTACGCCGATGGCTGGTCCGAGATCAACGCGCGTGTGCTCAACGCGACCAAGAGCCAGGACGTTTCCGAGCACACAATGAGGCGCTTGGCAGAAACCGCGCGCGGCACGTACTCGAGCCTGAACCAGACCGCCGAGGCCTATCTCAACAACGCTACCACGCTGACCGAGCTGGGCTACAGCACCGAGCGGCAATTGGACCTGGCGGACGCGCTGAACAACTCGCTGGTGATCAGCGCGACGCGTGGTCAGCAGGCCGAGTCGGTCGTGAACGCGCTCTCCAAGGCGTTTGCCGCCGGCGAGCTGCGGGGCGACAACTTCAACACCGTGATCCAGAGCGGGGGGCGAGTCGCCGAGGCACTGGCCGACGGCCTGGGCGTGACGACCATTCAGCTGCGGGAAATGGCAGCCGCTGGCGAGTTGACGACCGCGCGCGTATTCGAGGCGCTGACATCACAGATGGAGGTTCTGCGCAAAGAAGCCGAGGACATGCCGGCGACCATCGAGGACGGCTGGACGCTGATCGGCAACGCCTCGCAGGAACTGGTTGGCCGGATCGACAAGGCCTTTGGCGCATCGGAAGGAATCGCCGGCATCATGGTGAAAACCGCCGATGTCATGACCGCGTCCATCGAACCGATCATCGACAACATGGACACCATGCAAGACGTGGCGTTGCTCACCGCCACGGTGGTCGGTGGTCGATATGCCGCGGCGTTCGCCGCATCAGCCCAGCGAAAAGCAGCGGACGCGGCGCAGTCGATAGCGAACGCGCAAGCGAACGCCGTCGCGACCCAGGCGGTCGTTCGTCGTACCGGGGCAGAAAAGCAGTCCGCCATGGCAATGCTGAGCACGGCGCGCCTGGAAGAGCAGGCGACGCGGGGCACGGCTGCCCACGCGCTGGCGTTGGATAATCTGAGCCGAGCCCGCACTCGGGCAGCCACGGCGGCGGGCGCTCATGCAGCCGCGACGGCGGCGAGCGATGCGGCCATGCAGCGCAGTACCGCGTCAGCCTACGCCATGGCCGCCGCATCTCGCGCTGTCAACGGGGCGCTGGCACTGGTTGGTGGTCCGGTTGGGGTGGCTGTTCTTGCAGCCACGGCGCTTTACTATTTCAGCGATGAGCTGGGCATTACCTCCGCCGCAGCTCGTGAAGCCAAAGAGGAGATAGATCGGCTGGTTGATAGCATGGATGACCTTACCCATGCGCAGTATGAGAGCAATCGCGTTTCTCTCGTTCAAAAACTTGCTGAGGCCCGGGTAGAAGCGAGCAAGCTGCAAAGTCAGATCGAAGAGTTGCAGGGCCAGGCGCAAAATCAGGGGATGTGGTACCAGGGGTATTCAGGTTCTGCGACCCATGATATTGCCGAGCTGAATACGAAGCTCCGTGAGCAACAACGAATTATCGCTGCGAGCCAAGCCGGAATCGACGAGTACGACCAGAAATGGCAGGACGTGCTCGAGTCGCAGATCTCGGGCGTCAGTATCTTCCGCACGCTCGACCAGTGGCTGATGACCACAGGCGAATCGTCGTTCGAGGCCTCGCGCCGCTTCAATGCCCTGGGCGACACCCTGGGCGAGAACGGCGAGAAATGGGACGACTACATCGGCAAGTTGCGAGCCGCCCGCGATGTGATGGGCATGACCGCAGCGGAGTCGGCGCAGTACGCCGCCGCCCAGCAGGGTTACACCGGCCTGTACGCCGATCAGGCAGCCGCCGTCGCCGGCCAAACGGACGCGCTCAGCGACTACCAGAAGGCGATCGCCGACGGCGACGCCGTCGAGGCGCAGGCTCACTTGGCGCGCGCCCAGCGCTACGCCGAGGCCGAGGCCATGGTGCAGGCGCAGCTGCAGAACATCGGCACGCTGACGAACCTGCTCCAAGGCGTGCAAACCGAGCTCTCGGCCGTCGCGCTCTCCGCCGCCCTGGTGGTGGGCGACAGCTCCGGCGCCGTGGCGGCGAACGTGGCGAGCGCGATCCAGGCGATCAACAACCGCGCCGCAGCGATTCGTAATACCACCACCGTCACTGTCAAGAACACCGCCGCTAACCGCGAGGCGGCCGCCGCCGCGCGCGAGGCCGAGCAGGCGGCGAAGGCGCAGGCCGACGCCCTGGAGTCCATCCGCGAGGAAATGGACCCGCTGATTCGCGACCACAAGACGTACGTGGATCGCGTCAACGTACTGGAAAAGGCGCTGGCCGCCGGCACGATCACGCAAACCGAGTTCGGGGAAGCGATCCGCTGGAGCGCCGAGCAATACACCCGCGCGGCGTCCGGCGCCGAGGACTACGAACAGCAAACCGAATCACTGGTTGGCAAGTACGACGCGCTGAACCAGCGTGCCCAAACGCTGCGCACCGAGCTCGATCAGATCCGTCAGCGCTACCAAACCGGTGCCATCACGGGCGCTCAGTACGCTCGTATGCTCGGCAACGTGCAGAACGAGATGGATCAGCTCGCTCGGGAGTCCGAGGACGCCGGGGATTCCATTTCCCACAGTTTCACCACCTGGGGCACAGTCGCCGACAACACGCTGCGCAGCGTTGACGACTCCGGGCGCGACGCTTGGCGCGGGCTTATCGGCGGCTCGACCAGCGCGCTGGATACCGTCAAGCGTGGCTTCCAGCAAACGTTCGCTGAAATTGCCCACATGCTCACGACCCAAAAGCTGACGTTCCACGCGGCGGGCTTTTTAGGGCTCGACACGTCAGGCATGCCCGGTAGCCGTGGCGGCATGAGCCTCGGCAACCTCGGCTCGATGAAAAAAGGCTGGGATACCGTCAGCGGCCTGTGGGGTGGCGGCAAAGCGGCCGCTACGACCGCCGCCGGCTACGGCGCCACGGGCTGGGCAAGCTCTGCCACCGGCGCCTATGGCGGCTGGGCAGGCAATGCCGCCGCCGGCGCCGCCCAGGCGGGCGGCGGTTTCATGGCCGGGGTGAGTGCGGCGATGCCGTGGATCGGCGCCGGCCTGCTCGCGGACAACGTGCTGGGGCTGGGGATCACCGACGGCATCGTGAAGGGGCTGGGGTCGTTGTTCGGCGGGGGCGAAACCAAGCCCCGCCTGAACATCTCTACCTACGGCTCCCGTGATTCGTTCAGCCATGACAGCGTGGCCGAGGGCGCCCTGGGCGTAATCGGCTTCGGCAAAGGCTCACGGCGCACCGACGAAATGTTCGGCTCGGTCGAGCAGGAGCGTGAATGGCTGGCGCAGCAGGCGGCGATCGACAACGTGACTGCCAGCGCCGCACGCAGTGCTGACGAGTTTGAAGCAATGGCCCGCGCCGCCCAGGGGTTCCACTCGTCTACGTCAGGCGTGGCGGGCGCGGTCGACAACATGGCCGAGCGCACGTTGATGGTGATCGGCGCGCTCGACCAGGGCTACGCTGACTCGCTCCGCGGCCTGGGCCTAAGCAACGACCAGCTGGCCCAGCGTGTGGCGAATGCCAGCAATGCGGTCCGGCTGCTCGATGCGAACACCGCCCGGATGAACCTGCAGTTCAACGCCGCGGCGGACGGCGCGCTGATCAGCGCCGATGCCATGGCCCAGCAGGCCGGCGGCGTCGATAACCTCAGCGGGCTGATGTCGTCGTTCTACCAGAGCTTTTTCACGGATGGTGAGCGCGCTGCTCACCTCCAGGGCGAGATCACCGATGCCCTGGCGTCGATGGGCATGGCCCTGCCGGAGAACATCGCCGGTTTCCGTGCCCTGGTAGAGGCGCAGAACCAGAACACCGCCGAGGGGGCCCGCAACTACGTCCAGCTGCTGCAGCTCTCCGACGGGTTCGTGCAGCTGCAGCAAATGATGGGCGATGCCGAGGGCGCGACCGACGGCCTCAACGCCGCGATTCGCAGCAACGCCGACATCGCTCGCGAACGCGAGCAGCTCGAGCTGCAGCTGCTGCGCGCCGAGGGTGACGTCACCGAGATTCGACGCCGCGAGCTTGCTGCGCTGGATGCCTCCAATCGTCCCCTTCAGGAGCGCTTGCACGCGATCGAGGATGAAGCCGAGGCCACGAAGGCGTCGAACGATGTCGTACGCGAATACCAGCAGCTCGAGCTGCAGCTACTGCGTGAGCAGGGCAATACCACCGAGCTCCGCCGGCGTGAGCTCGCGGCCCTCCACGAATCGAACCGCCCGCTGCAGCAACGCATTTGGGCACTGCAGGATGAGGCCGCGACGTACAGTCAGCACCTGGTGACGAACGGCAATGTCGACACGATTCGTCGGGCGTACGACACCTACAACGCGAGCATCGAGGCCATCAACGAGGGCGCGCGGCTGCGTGAGCAGCAGCTCGCCAACGAGCAGCGGGCGTTGACGACGCTGCGCGACCTGACCGACTCGCTGATGCTGTCGAGCCAGTCCGTGCTCGACCCCATGGAGCGGATGCAGGAGGCTCAGCGGCAGTTGTCGCGCCTGCAGATACAAGCCGAGGCTGGCGACACGAACGCCATTGGGCAGTTGCAGGGCGCGACCACGGCCTATCTGGATTCGATCGCCGCGGTCTACGGCCAGTCCTCTGCGCAGTACGCCGCTGAGTTCGAGAGTGTCTCGCGCTCGATGCAGGCGCTCGAAAACCGCTACGGCGACAGCGTCCGGGCGCTCGGCACCCAGGAGAGCATCAGCCGCGACGCGCTGCGTGAGCAGCAGCGTGCGCGGGACCTGCTGACCCGGCAGCTACAGCAACAGGCCGACATGTACGGCGAGCTGGATTCGATCGCCCACCTGCTCGAGTACCTGCCCCAGGAGCTGGCCAGCGCGCTCTCCAGCATTCTGGATAACGGCAAGCCGGGCGGCGGCATCGGCCTGGCGCAGGTGATCAGCGGCGCCCGCAACGCCCACGGCTATCTGGACGATGCCGGCGCCCGGGTGGTCTACGACTACCTGAAGAACACCGGGGGGACGCTCTCGGACGCGAACCGGTACCTCAAGCCGGGTGCCAATACCGCCGAGGACTGGGCGCGACGCAATGGCCTGCCGCTGTTCGATACCGGGGCCTGGAACCTGGGTGGCGACACGCTCGCCATGGTCCACAAGAACGAGTTCATCGCCCCGGCCAAAGGCGGCATCGCCGATGAGTTCCGCGCGTATGCCGCCGGCGACTACCAGGCCGAACTGCTGGGTGAGCTGCATCGGCTGCAGCAGGGATTGACCCAGCGCCCGGCCATGGCTCCGGTCAGTGGCAACGATCAGGCGCTATTGCGTGCGTTCGCGGCGATGCGTGAAGACAACCGCCGGCTGACGGAGCAGGTTGGAGCGATGGAGCAGCAACTGGCCGCGATCGTCAAAAACACCGGCGCCGTGATCGACCCAGCTCGCCGGACGGCAATGGCTACCGAAGGCGCCGAGCGCAGCACGCGCTTGAAGAAAAGGAACCCCGCATGATCACAGACGCCCAGTTTACCCGGTGGCTGGAGAGCCCCCGGGAGAACCGCGTGATACTCGCCGAACTCGAGCACGCCGGCGGCGTCGTGCAGGTCGCCGACAAACCCTACGTGGCCCCGGCGAGCGAGCGACTCGACAACCCGGTATGGAACGACCTGCTGATCAGCGCCGTGGGCATTTCGCTACGCGTCGATGGGTTGATCGAGATTGGCAAGATCGAGCTGCGCGACGATGGCCGCATCACGGACTGGTTGGACTACCAGTGGCGGGGGTGGCCGGTGCGGTTGTTCCTGGGAGATCCCGCCTGGGCGCGGGCCGACTTCCGTGCGATGGCGGTGGCCACGAACGGCGGGCTTGAGTCCTACGGAGACGGCGTGATGACGCTGGGCGTGATCGACGCCAGCGAGCAGTTGAACGAGCCGATCGACACGGGGCAGTTGCCTGACGACGGCGGCCCGGTGCCGCTGCTGCTGGGGCAGTGCTTCAACGTACCGGTGCACCGCGTGGACACCGCGACGCTGCGCTATCGGGTGGGTTATCTGCCGCTGCTGAGTGTGACGCCACGCGACATCGGCAACCCGGTACCGCATACCGCGCACCTGGCCGACGGGGCGTTCACTCTGGAGAACCACCCGGGCAACGGCAGCGAGATCACCGCTGGCGCGCACGAGCAGCACGATACGCCGATGGCGATCGTGCAGTGGGTGGCGGACTACTACGGCAAACAGGTCTCCCCCGAGACTGTGCTGCCCGATGTGACCGTCGGCTATTACGGCACGGGCGAGGTCAGCGGGGCGCAGATTCTCGACGCCCTGCAGGAGACGCTGGGCGCCGGCTGGCATCTCGACGCGCTCGACAGGATCGACATGCGAGTGTTCGACGCCCCGGGCGACGAGGTAGCGCTGGTGCTGACGGTCGATAACGTGCAGCGCAACACACTCGCGCTCGACGGCGTAGAGCCGCCCTGGTCGGGCTTGACGCTGCGCTGGGGGCGCAACGATGCCGCGCTGCGCACGGTTGCCGAGGTGATCAACCAGGACGACCCGGCACTGGCGGCGCGGCTGGCGCAGGAATGGCGCGACAGCATCGGCGAGCAGGAGTTGCCCGGGCACCCGCTGGCCTCGGATGAAACGGTGTCGACGTTGCTGCAGGACGGAGAGGCGGCGCAGGCCGAGCGCGACCGACGGCTGGCGTACCATGCCGTGCGCCGCGAGCGCTGGCGCTTCACGACGTACCTGCCCACCGTGCCGCTGTACCAGGCCGTCACCGTCAACGTGCCGCCCCTGGTCGGGCGGGTGGGCCGCGTATCCGCCGTGCGTCTCGAGCGCGCGGGCGGCAAGGCCGAAGTGGAGATCATTCTGTGAGCCGAACAACGAACATCCGGCTGGTGCTCGAGAACGCGTTCGATGCCGCCGCGCTGACGGTGAACCAGGCCGCCCCGGGCACACCCGTCGAGAACCTGCAACGCGACGATCGCGCCGAGATCTATCGGAGCGCTGACACCGGGTTGATCGTGATTGAGGGCCTGCTCACTGCGGCGGCATTCGTCGATAGCCTCTCGATACTGCGCCACAACCTGAGCGCGACCGGCAACGTCCGGTTGGTCCTGCTCGACGGTGCAAGCGAGCCCTGGGACAGCGGCAACCGGCCCGCCGGCGAGATCATCCCCGCCGGCGTCTGGCGGGCGGGTATCGACCCGTTCGGGGCGACCTACAACGGCAAGCTGCGCGATCCGGTAACGCTCATCAATTTCCCGATCACGCCTATCACCGGGTTCCGTATCGAGATCAGCGACCCGGATAACGCCGCCGGTGCCATCGACATCGGTCGCATCGTGCTGGGGCTTGCGTTCGTGGCTGAGTTCAATGCCAGTTACGAGCTGGTCATCGACTGGACCGACCAGGCGCAGCACGAGTACAGCGCCGGGCAAACGCTGCGCACGATCAACGGTGGCCACCCCCGGCGACAAACCACGTTCAACCTGGACTGGCTCTACACCGCTGACAGGGCCCGGCTGCTCGAGGAGCTGGCCCAGCGCGGCATGATCGCCGATGTGTTCGTTGACCTGTACCCAGCGAGCACTGGCCTGGAGCGTCTGACCGGCGCGTTCCTTGGGCGCTTGACGCAGGGCTACAGCGACAGTCACTACATCCCCCACGTCCGAAAAACCACGCTCTCGTTCATAGAGGTCTAGCGCATGCCGATTTATGTACCCGATGAGCTGGTCCTCCAGCCCATCAACGCGGGCGACCAGGTCGCGTTCATCACCAAGTTCAACAACACCCAGGCCGCATTCGCGCTGTTCGCCGAGCAGTGCGCGCTCATGGTCAAGAGCATCGAAGGTGCGTTCGATGACGCCATCCAGGAGGCCCAGGGCGCCGCCCAGCAATCGGGGGAGAGCGCCCAGGCGTCGAGCCAGTCCGCCGCCGAGGCCGAAAGATATAAAAACGAGGCGCAGCAGATCGCTATCGGCAATGTGGCGATCACTGACCTTCGTCCCGGTGCCCTGACAGAGCCCGGCGATTACGTCAGCGTCGACGATGAAGGCGAGCTGGCAAAGCGCAATCTAGCCGTCGATGTGAACACACAGCTCACGAGCGGTGAGCAATCCGCGAGCCTGAGCCGCTCGGACGTAGCGAGCGGGGTAGCGACGGACACGCTGGACCTGGCCGAGCGTCAGGTGTTTCGTGTCGATGCCAGTACGCCCCGGACTCTCGATCTCGTCGGCTCGCCCGGTGCCGATCGGGCCATAGTCGTGATCGTGCATGTGAGCGGGCAGGAGGCGGTCACATGGCCTGACAGCATCGTGTGGGATGAGGGCCTGGCGCCGGCGCTAGACTCAGAATTTACCAGGGTCGCGTTGATCTGGGATGGCGTCGAATGGTCGGGTAACGGGAGGGCGCGGGTATGATTGAGGCCATCCTGCTGACCGGCCAAGCCAAGGCTAAACCAGGTGAGGTTGTATTCGCCTCCCGTGGCGTGCACTTATGGAGAGTACCCCCTGGGGTCCACTTAGTGAGCGTTGTATGTGTTGGGCGTGGAGGGGAGTCACGAGTATCTGGAGGCGGTGGTGGAGCATTAGCATACGCCAACGAAATACCAGTCATTCCCGGGGAAGTCATAGAAATAGGCACAGAAACAGATGCGTATTTCAGGAACGACGTCGTGGCGGAAGCAGGGCCGTCTAACAGCAGAAGGGGCGGGGTTGTAATAGCAG